>JAGOPB010000012.1 GCA_017992255.1 Minisyncoccota bacterium
AGGTCGTCTATTACTAGTCTAATCAAGATAATTTACGATATGACAATGGATGAACTCAAAACTCCATGCACATGTGGAAGTGGTAAAATGGCAGGAAATTGCTGTAAAGCCGGTGAAACATGTCCATGTGGAAGCGGTAAAACAGTCTCTACGTGCTGTATGGCTGGTTCACAAGAACACGCTCATACAGATGATGTGAAAGAAGAAGGAACTATGTAGAATATAAAAAACACCTCGCGATTGCGAGGTGTTTTTTAATATATAGGTACGTGCAATATTTATTTTAGGCTTCTAATTTTTTCCAAGCAAGGTAAATTTTTTTTTGAACAGTCTTTATTTTACAAACCAATTTTTCTCCATAGTTATTGAAAATTCACCGTTATCTGAGCCGCAAGCACAAGAACAGGTTTCATTTGCCTTCTATATTATTACATCACTTTTTTAATAGTTATTACTATATTTTTAGTTCAAGTTTATCATTTTTAAAATCGAACTATAATTGTATGTCAAGTAAAAAAGTATAGTAAACTTGTTGTTTCAAATTTTCTTTGGTAATCAATCAGGTTATATTTGTGAAATGCCCTCGACATCCGATCATTTCAGGATCTGGTGTATGTATTATATTTTTACAGATAGATATGTTTTTTCTACTACTTCCCAGTTGAGATTGATAAAAAAATCTTCTATATAATGTTTTTTACCGCTAGGTTTATAGTCTGCTACATACGAATGTTCCCACATATCTAGTGCAAGTATGATAGAGCAATCACTGAGGTGTCCGATATGTTGTTCATCAACCCATTGAATGAGTAACTCATCATTGTATCTGTCGTAAAAAAGTATAGTCCAACCAATTCCACGCGTCGAAGCGACAGATTTGAATAGTGTAATAAAATTTGTATATGAACCAAAGTCTTTTTCTATTTTTAAATACAAAAAACTTGTTTTATCTGCAAGAACAGGACCTCCGGAAAGAGAAGAAAAATAGTGTTCGTGGTTTCGCATACCACCCCATTCAAATGCAAACCTTCTCTGTAGCTCTAGTAACTCAGATGAAGGGATATCTTTTTGATCAGACAGTTTTCTTATTGTATCTTGGATACTATTTGCATTACTGACGTACCCAGCATATAGCTTTAGATGTTCTTCAATGCTGTTTTTAGAAATACCGACAAGGTCTCCAATAGAAAATGTTTTTGGTGTATATGTCATATAAATGTTGTTATGTATAATAGTCTGTGCACGTTTTTTTAGTATACCATACAGAGTATAGTTGGTACTTGGTAGTGTTCGTATTGTATTTGGTATACTAGTAGTATGAAAATGACGTCGTTGTATACACACAGAAGTGCCTATATTTTTCTTGGTACGTTATTCTTTTTTGTTGCTATTGTATGGAGTCAGGTATATGAAAAAGGTATATTGCATGCAGATACCACACCCAAAGAAAACCACAGTAACATTTTGACTGTTGCTGTTTTAGATATTGGTCAAGGTGATGCGATCTATGTCGAAACTCCTAATGGACGACAAATGATTATTGATGGAGGTCCCAAAGACAATCTACTGTACGCACTGAAAGATGTGATGTCATCGAGAGATAAAAGTATAGATGTACTAGTCATTACCAATCCGGATGTAGATCACTACAATGGATTTATCTCACTGTTAGAAACGTACACTATTGGTGTAGTGGTAGAACCAGGTACCAACAACGACAGTCCTGTATATGATGTTCTAGAGCAAGAAATAATTAGTAAAAATATTGCACACACCATAGCTCGAAAAGGTCAGCGGATTATTTTGGACAAGAAAAATAATATATATTTTGAGATTTTATTTCCAGATAGAGATGTTTCAACGTGGGAAACAAACAACGGATCTATCGTAGGACGTATTGTCTACGGTGACACATCGTTTCTGATGATGGGAGATGCTTCTTTTCTAACAGAAGGACTTGTAGTAGCAAACAACGACATCTCAGGAACCGATGTATTGAAAGTTGGACATCATGGATCAAAAACTTCTACAGGAGTTGCATTGTTGGAAGCAATACAACCCTCGTTTGCAGTTATATCCGCAGGTGCTGGAAATAGATATGGTCATCCAACTCCTGAAACGTTAGCAAGATTGTCGGATGACAACATACCTACATTGGTGACTATACAAGACGGAACTGTTGTGTTTTTTAGTGATGGAAAAACAGTAGAAAAAGCCAGCAAATAGGTTTTTTCATGGTATACTTGCCACCAGACGGTAAGAAACTTTAGTTTCTCGTGTCTACATATATGGAGAACCCAGCCAGAGATAACAGTCAAAAACAGTTTATCGAAATACACAATACGTACAGCGATCAACTATTTAGGTATATCTTTTTAAGAGTAAAAGATAGAGATGACGCACTGGATCTCACGCAGTACGTTTTTACACGTTTTTATGAATACAGTAAAAAAACAGACGTAGAATATCCAAAGGCCTTTCTTTTTCGTCAAGCGCATAATGCGATCGCAAATCATTGGAGAGCAAAAAAGCACAATTTTTCTCTCGAAGAAATGACCGAAGAAGGATTTGATATTGCTTCAAGTGAACATGCTCGACTAGGTATATCGATAGATGTGGCACAAGCAATAGCGATCATGAACGAACTTCCCGATATATACCAAGACGTTCTCACACTTCACTATATTGAAGAGTTGAGTATAGATGAAATCTCAAAGATGAAAGAAGAACACAAAAATACTATTTCTGTTCGATTACATCGTGCCAAAAAAATGCTTGAAAAAAAATTAAAGGAAAAACACTATGAATGAAAAACAACTTTTCGAAAAACTAACATCAGTACACTTAACTCAAGAAGAAAAACGTTTTATGCAACAAGACGTGCTTTTGCGATCTCGTCGAAGAGGTATTCTGTCTCCTTTTACTTCATTTTTTTACTTTTCACGATCCTTTGTTCGAGTAACAGCACTCGCAACATTTTTGTTGCTATGTACCACATTGGTACACGCGTCAGAACGTTCAATTCCTGGAGATTCTTTGTATGGAGTCAAACGTAATGTCAATGAGCGAGTGTTGGGTGTGTTTGCAGTTTCAGATACTAAAAAAGCACAATTAGAAACGAAATTTGTCGATCGCCGTTTAGTAGAAATACAAAAAGTAGTAGAGAACGCACAAGACGAAGTGGTTCGAGCAACAGAAACAGGAAGTACAAAAACTGTCACCTCTGTTACAAATAATACCCAAGAATATATTGCATCACTTACTGATGAGGTGATGGTACATGCAAATAATGCAAAAAATCTTATAACTTCAGTAAGTGAAAAAGGTGAGTCTGAGAATGCTTTAGTACTGGCTTCCGATCTGGCTTCCACTATTGACATACACACCTCTGCACTTACATCATCCGTTCTTAACAATGAAATGCCAAAGACTCTTTCAGTTACAGCCCCTCTAAACACTAAAGATGTATCACTAGACAATAGCGAAAAAGCTAAAGAGATTTCTCCTACTGTCGTTGTTTCTTCAAAAACTGATGTTTCTACAGAAGATGTACATCCTGAAAATGAAACTGGTTCAATGAATAGCATTGGAATACTGACTAGCACTATTAGTTCTTCGGTGTCATCTACGTTGGCAACACTTTCGAATTCATCAAATGATGTTGCTGATTTGGGTGTATCTATTGAAGTTGCCGTCACTAACAGCGTGTCTCTTGTAGACGGCACAAAAGCAAAACAAAAGCTTGATGAAGCAAAAAAGCAATTAGCGTTGTATAAAAATGAAATAAAATTTAGTGAATCAAAAACAGTTGTTGTTTCAGAGATTGCATCTGATAAAATTGTAAAAGCACAAATTGATAGTGGTGATGAAGCAACCACGGTAAGCTCCACTGTTTCATTGGAAACAAAGGAAAACAAACTTATTGGAAACACTCTTTCTGTGCAAACTCCAGATCCATTAGTTGTAGTTCTCCCTATGAATCCTGAAGTTATTGAAACGGAACTTATATCAAACATACCCACTGAACCAGTGGTTTCGCCAGAACCGATTACCACCGTCGAGCAAGTTCCTTTATCCTTACCAACAAAAGAACCTAATGAATTTAAAAATGATGTTTCACAAGTGTATGTGTTACCAACGATCGAACAGATAGAAGTAACGATTGGTACCTGTGAAATGAAAATAAATGAAGAAAAATATTCTGATGCGTTTATTTCCTGCACCAAGGCACTTCGACACATAAACACATTGAGAGAGGTTTTGAAACAGAGACAAAAAGAAACACAAAATTTGGTACAACAGTCCCTTACTGTAGAAGATGTAACGCAAGCACCTGAAGCAGTGTCCCTAGAATCTTCTGCAGTAGGAGTGAATGCAGAACTACCGTCCAGTAATAGTAAAAATGGATCTCTAACAGGTACCGTCTTGAATGCTATAAATACACAAAGAACCACATCAACCACTCCATTGCCTACAAAAAAAGACCTCTAGGAGGTCTTTTTTTGTTTCTTTTCTTTTAGAATTTTAGCATCTTTAAGGGCTTTGTAAGCTCCTTTTTTGTTGATTGTTTTTAATCCTTTTGCTGACACAGTGAGACGAATAGTTTTTCCAAGTTCTGGAACATAAATACGCTTTTTTTGTAGATTTGCATAGGTTCTGCGTTTTCCGGTGGGGTTGAATTGGGTAGCTCGAACACGGTTGGAATATTTTCCAGCCACTTGTGAACTTGCTCCAGTAATATCACATGATTTTGCCATAACGACTAGAATACTAACACAGCTCTCTATATATTGCAAACATGTACGCACATAGTTGAGTATGGTATCATTTGAGATATGGTAAATATGATAGATTCATTTTTCTTTATACTTATACTTATAACTTCTGTGGTTATACATGAAGTAGCGCATGGTTATGTGGCATATCGCTATGGTGACTTAACCGCTCAAATGGCAGGAAGGTTGACTATGAATCCTTTGAAACATATAGATATAGTGGGTTCTATTATAGTCCCGATAACGCTACTGCTTGTTAATGCTGGATTCTTGGTGGGGTGGGCGAAACCAGTCCCTATAAATGATAGAAATTTTACAAAACGAAAAGAAGGTTTGTTTGCTGTTTCTATTGCAGGTATCTGTGCGAATTTTATTATTGCTATTTTTTTTGCAATAGTTTTGAGGGTAAGTATAAATTTTGGTTTTTATAATGAAAGTTTTGAATATATTGTGAGTATTATTATTTTCTTAAATATTATTTTGGGATTTTTCAATCTCATTCCCATACCACCTTTAGATGGTTCTAAAATACTACTCTCATTACTACCCGGAGATACTCGGAAGATAGAATATTTTTTTGATAGGTACGGAATAGTTCTCCTTATATTTTTTATTATTTTTGTATGGGATAAATTTATTCCAATTGTGTTATGGATCTATACAATACTAACTGGTATGTCTATCATTTTATGAAAATAGCATGGTGATTTGCATACTATTTGTAAGTACAAACTAGGAATAAGTTTTAACATTCATCTTGGCGTATAGTTGTGGGTATACTCTATAGTGACCGCCATGCTTGCAAAAACTCAAAGAGTATAGTAAAGTGTGTCGCGTAAAGCCTTTTGGGTTTTACTTTTATTTTATTTACATTTATGACCAGACTATCACAATTAGTACGAAAGAAAAGAACAAAAGTTGTCAAAAAATCAAAGGCAGTAGCTTTGGCGCGTGGTTTCAATACAATAAAAAACAAACCCATCTATTACCCAGCTCCGTTTAAAAGAGGAGTGTGCACTAAAGTGACCACTACCACACCAAAAAAACCAAACTCCGCTCTTCGCAAGATTGCTCGTGTACGTTTGACCAATGGTATGGAAGTAACAGCATATATCCCCGGAGAAGGACACAATTTACAAGAACACTCAGTGGTAATGCTCCGTGGAGGTCGTGTTAAGGACTTGATTGGAGTACGATACCATATAGTACGAGGAGTGCTCGACACAGCGGGAATAGAAAAAAGACGAAAATCTCGATCACGATATGGAAACAAGAAACCAAAAGCAGGTGCAGCAAAAAAATAATATAGATTTTAGAATTATAAATAACCATGCGAAGAAAAGTAAAAAATAGAAATATACCAGAGGCAGACAGAGTCTATAACTCAGTGAAGCTTTCTAAATTCATCAACTGTCTTATGTGGGATGGTAGAAAAGCAACAGCGGAAGGAATAGTGTACAAAGCTCTTGATATTGTAAAAGAAAAAACAGAGAACCCAAACCCTCTTGAAGTTTTTGATCTTGCACTGAAGAATACTGGTCCAACTATGGAAGTTCGTTCACGTCGTATAGGAGGTGCAAACTACCAAGTCCCTCGTGAAGTTCGAGCAGAGCGACGACTTGCACTATCGATACGATGGATGCTCGATGCAGCGCGCGGAAAAAAAGGTCAAAAAATGGAACAATGTCTAGCCGATGAAATCATCGCTGCAAGTAAAGGAGAAGGTGCTGCAGTCAAAAAACGAGACGATACACATAAAATGGCAGAAGCAAACAAAGCATTTGCACATTTCGCTTGGTAATAGAGAACAACCCCGAAAGGGGTTTTCTTTTTAGAGAGAGTACTATGGTAGTATAGTATATAATTATATTAAACAATAAAATAGCAATTTGTCCAACAAGGCCCGGCCTTGCGAACGACGTTTGAATAAGAATAAAAAAAATTCATCTAGAGGCAGTTCTTCTCTTTTTTCTTTTTTGATATTGGATATACTTTTCATATGTTACCTGCATATTTTACTCTCATTTCAATTCCTCTCGGACTACTTGGTTCGGTGATCTACATCCGAGCTATGTATCGTGGTATTGTCGTTCCAAACCGAGTTAGCTTTTTCTTGTGGTTTTTGGCACCGATGATAGGAAGCGTGATTGCGTATCAAGAAGGTGTCGGGTTTCTAGTTATTCCTATTTTTATGGCAGGGTTCAATCCATTTCTCATTTTGATATTTTCATTTATTGTAAAACAAGGTGTGTGGAAATTAAAAATCTTTGATTATTATTGTGGAGTATTTTCTTTAATTGCTTTGGTATTGTGGCTTCTACTAAACGCACCGATTGGAGCATTTATTTTTTCCATAGTTGCTGATCTGTTTGCAAGCATGCCGACAATACGAAAAGCATGGAAAAATCCCGAAACTGAATCACCTTTTCTCTATATTCTTTCATCGTTCGGAAATATTGTTGCACTTTTGACGGTACGTTCATGGGTAGTGACTGCGTATGGTTTTCCATTGTATCTCATGCTTACTAACAGCGCGATAGTCTTTGGAGTGTATCGTAAAAAATTATTTGCAAAAAAGCTCATTGTGTCGTAATATACCAGTGACTTTCGAGAGTCGCTTTTTTATTACTAAGTATATCAATGCACTATATGAAGACTTTGCAAGACTTCAAAATATGCATCGTATGACACAGATTATTCATGAATAGAGATTATCCTTTAGAAAAAGTGCGCAACATAGGTATCATTGCTCACATCGATGCTGGTAAAACTACCACTACAGAGCGTGTACTCTACTATACTGGTGTATCGCACAAAATAGGTGAGGTACATGATGGTGCAGCCACGACAGACTGGATGGAACAAGAGCAGGAGCGTGGTATTACTATAACTTCTGCTGCGGTGACTTGTTTCTGGACACCGACATATGACCCGCTCAACAAAGCTCTCAAACATCGCTTCAACATCATCGACACACCAGGTCACATCGACTTTACTGTTGAAGTGAAACGTTCACTGCGTGTTCTTGATGGGGCAGTCGTTGTGTTTGATGGTGTAGCTGGTGTAGAGCCACAGTCTGAAACAAACTGGCGATACGCAGACGAAGCAAAAGTTCCCCGAATATGTTTTGTCAACAAACTCGACAGAACAGGAGCAAGTTATGAACATTCATACCAAACGATTCTCGAACGACTATCTAAAAATGCGGTACGCATGCAACTTCCTATCGGAGCAGAAGATCAATTCGAAGGTGTTGTGGATCTCCTAACACAAAAAGCATATCATTTCGATGGACCTATGGGAGATAAAATTATCGAAGGAGAAGTGCCCGAAAATATGAAAGAAGAGGTTGCAAAATACCGAGCAGTGCTTGTTGAATCAATAGTTTCAAATGATGAAACAATGATGAATGCTTATTTGGAAGGAAATGAGCCAACTCTTTTAGAACTGAAAAAACTTCTTCGTAAGGCAGTTATTAATAATGATATTTTTCCGGTATTTACTGGTTCTTCCTTGAAAAATAAAGGAGTTCAGTTGGTTTTGGACGCTGTTGTTGACTACTTACCATCACCGTTAGATATTCCACCAATAGATGGAATCAATCCAGAAACTGATGAACCAGCTGTTCGCCATGCAGATGACAAAGAGCCATTTTCAGCTCTTGCGTTTAAAATTGCAACCGACCCGTTTGTTGGACAAATTATTTTCTTCCGTGTGTATTCCGGTAGTATAGAGGCAGGAAGCTATGTCTACAATCCTCGTACGAGAAATAAAGAACGCATTGGTCGCATACTACGAATGCATGCAAACGATCGTGAAGAAGTGAAAAAAGTATTTTCTGGTGAAATAGCTGCAGCTGTAGGGCTCAAAGATACTATAACTTCCGATACGCTCTGTGATGAAGAAAATCCTATAGAGTTAAATCGAATTGTTTTTCCAGAGCCAGTTATTTCGCTACGAGTAGAACCAAAAACAAAAGCTGATCAAGAAAAAATGGGAGTAGCTTTGAATCGTCTTGCACAAGAGGATCCAACATTCCGAGTCACTACTGACCAAGAAACAAACGAAACTATAATTGCTGGAATGGGGGAGCTTCATCTAGAAATCATTGTTGACCGTATGAAAAGAGAGTTCAACGTGGAAACCGATGTCGGTAAACCACAAGTTGCCTATCGGGAAACTATTCAAGGAACTGCTGAGGTTGAAGGTAAATATATAAAACAATCGGGAGGTCGTGGTAACTATGGACATGTCAAGATAAAAATCAAACCGATGGATATGCACGCAGATCTTGAAAAACTACCAAAAAATGTTAAAAGAGAGGATCATTTCGAATTTGTAAACAATATAAAAGGAGGTGCTATTCCGCAAGAATATATTCCTGCTTGTGAAAAAGGATTCCGTGAAGGTCTCGACCGAGGAGTGCTCGCAGGATTTAAAATGGTAGACGTTTCTGTCGATTTGTATGATGGTAGTTTCCATGATGTCGACTCCAACGAAATGGCATTTAAAATCGCAGCCTCTATGGCAGTACAAGATGCGTGTAAAATCGCACGACCAGTGATACTCGAACCAATGATGAAAGTAGAAGTCATAACCCCAGAAAAATTCATGGGTGATGTCTCAGGAAATCTTTCTTCAAAACGTGGGCTTATCGAAGGCATGGAGGATCGCGGAATGAACAAGGTTGTCAAAGCGGTTGTTCCTCTATCTGAAATGTTTGGATACATGACTGCTCTGCGATCTATGACCGAAGGTCGTGCTGGCTTTACAATGGAATTCCTTCGATACGACGTTGTACCGACAAATGTCGCTGAAGAAATAAAAAAAAGATAACCGTCTCTAGTAGAATGTGTATGAGTATAAAAAAACCCGACGCTAATGGAAGCTCGGGTTTTTTGTTTTTTTTTGTCGTTCTTTTTATTTTTTTATACATTTTCCACGGCACGTATTCTTGGAGTATTGGTTTAGGATACCCGTTGGTGTCTATGTAGTATGTACGTTTTGCGCACACTCTTTTGTTATCAAGAGCTTTTTCATTCATCGTTACAAGAAACGAAAACGTGCGATTTTCATTTGAAAAATAAAAAGTTTTTTCTATTATTTCTTCGTAGTACCCAACCCAATCTGACAAATAGAGAACTTCTCTAATGCAGTCATTTTCTCTGTCGCCGTAAAACAAAAATTCTCCACCGAGAATATTTTTATTTTTTACAATATAGAAAAATGGTATATCAGGTGCAGTGAACGCAGGAAGATATTCCGACAAGGAAGATATAACCACACTGTCTTTTGTTAAAACGTTGCCAAATGTGCTGTCTGCTAATTTTTTTTGTTCAACGTTTACGGTTGGTTTTTTATTGGTATATTCTTTCGTAGTTGTACAACTACAGAATAGTATTCCTAATACTATATAGGAAAAAAAAGATGTTAAGGTGTTTGTCATAGCTGTATTTTTTGTAAAAATACCATACTATCTGATTTTAGTCAAAACGACACATCTATGATAGGTTTTATAGTGTAAAATATTTTTTTATAAAATGCGTGTTGTTTTGCGTATAAAGCATGGATGCTTGTTTACTATCTACACAAAGAACGTTAGCACGACTGTTCAATTTTCACCGAAGAATCTGCGGGTATCATAGGTACCAAGAAAAAGGTTAAAAAAACGCTTTAAAAAGCCTGAAAACTAAAAAAGCAATAAGGTATATTGTATTCTCTTGACTTATATACCTTTATGCGTTAATATCTTTCGTACATGCTTGTGTTTCACAAGGTGTTGGTTTGGACTGAAATACTGCTAGTTGCAGGAGATACGCAGTCAAAGAGCGTTATGCTCGAGACTCTCGTTTGTGTATCTCTTTTAACTAACACTAAAATAAGTAACATATTATTAAAATAATTATAACAAAAATATGGCAGAAGAATTTGACCGATCAAAGCCTCACGTAAACGTTGGTACTATTGGACACGTTGACCACGGCAAAACAACACTAACAGCAGCTATTCTTGAAGTTTTAGGACGACAAGGTGGTGGTTATTCGTCAAAAATGAAGTCAGTTGACCAAATCGACTCGGCTCCGGAAGAAAAAGCTCGTGGAATTACGATTGCTCTTTCTCATAATGAATACGAGACTCCAAACCGTCACTACGCGCACATCGATGCTCCAGGTCACGCCGACTACATCAAAAACATGATTACAGGTGCTGCACAAATGGACGGTGCTATTATAGTTGTAGCAGCAACAGACGGTGTTATGCCACAAACTCGTGAACACATCCTTCTAGCAAAACAAGTTGGTGTGCCTAAAATAATCGTATTTCTAAACAAATGCGACATGGTTGACGACAAAGACCTCCTTGACCTTGTTGAAGAAGAAGTTCGTGAATTACTCGCAAAGCAAGGATTTGATGATAAGTGTCCTGTTATACGAGGTTCAGGTCTAAAGGCACTTGAGTCAACTTCGAATGAAGATGAATGGGCAAAGAAAGTAATCGAACTTATTGATGCTCTCGATACATACATCCCTCTTCCTATTCGTGATGTTGAAAAGCCATTTCTCATGCCTATAGAAGATATCTTTTCTATAGAAGGTCGTGGTACTGTAGTCACTGGTCGTATCGAACGAGGTATGGTCAAAGTTGGCGAGGAAGTAGAAATTGTTGGTATAAAAGATACAGCAAAAACCACAGTCACTGGTATAGAAATGTTTAACCGAAATCTGAAAGAAGGTATGGCAGGAGACAATGCAGGTATTTTGCTTCGTGGTACCAAAAAAGAAGACCTTACTCGAGGGCAAGTTATTGCAAAGATTGGATCAGTTACCCCACACACAAAATTTGAATGTGAAGTGTACATTCTAAAGAAAGAAGAAGGAGGAAGACACACTCCGTTTGCACAAGGATATAAACCACAATTTTACGTACGTACCACTGACGTTACCGGAGCGGTAACTCTTCCTGCGGGAACAGAAATGGTCATGCCAGGAGATACAGTAAAGTTTGAAGTTGAACTTGTGGCACCGGTAGCACTTGAAGCTGAGCAACGTTTTGCTATCCGTGAAGGTGGCCGAACAGTTGGTGCAGGTGTTGTCACAAAAATCATTGCGTAAATAAAATATATGACTACGAAAGAAGTAACAAAAATGAAGAAGGCAAGTGAAACAGAAGGTATTGCTCGATTGCGTATTCGCGTGCGAGCATACGAGAACAAAATTCTCGATGTTTCCGTAAAACAAATAATGGAAACTGCTCTTCGTCATGATGCAAAAGTCGAAGGTCCTGTGCCACTTCCCACAGAAATAAAGAAGTACACGGTCAATCGATCTTCTTTCGTATACAAAGATGCTCGTGAACAATTTGAAATACGAGTTCATAAACGATTGATCGACATAGTAAACCCAGACGCAAAGATTATCGAATCACTTACCAATCTTTCATTACCTTCAGGTGTGGAGATTGATGTAAAAATGATGTAACCAGTTTAGCATTCTATTTCTTTTTCACTTATGAAAAAAATAGATACACATAAAAATCATGAAAAGCATATTAGGAAAAAAGATAGAAATGGTACAGTATTTTACTGAAAAAGGTGAGTGTATTCCAGCAACACTGATTCATGCTGAACCGATGACTGTCACGCAAGTGAAAACAAAAGTTCTTGACGGTTATGATGCTGTACAAGTAGGTCATGGTACACAAAAAGCAACACGTCTGTCAAAAGGAATTCTTGGTCACACAAAAGGAACAGCTTTCCGTACACTGAAAGAGCTGTCGATGTCAGAGACAAAGAATGTAGGTGACGTGATTTCTATCGATATTTTACAAGAAGGAGACATTGTCAATGTTCGAGGTGTCTCGAAAGGTAAAGGATTTCAAGGTGTCGTAAAACGTCACGGTTTCAAAGGAGGAAGACGAAGTCATGGTCAAAAACACTCTGAACGAGAACCAGGTTCTATTGGTGGAGGTTTGCGCAGTCGTGTACCAAAAGGTATGCGTATGGCAGGACGTATGGGGTCTGATATGGTTCAAGTAAAGAATTTGAAAGTTATATCAGTAGATACTAAAAACAATCATATCCTTGTAAGTGGCGCTATTCCTGGTCGCCGTGGAACGCTTTTAGAAGTTATAGGTAAGTAAGAAGGTATACCATAGGAATTTATGAAAACTACAGCTACAAAAACTAAAATAGTAAAGAAAAAAAGCGAGGATGTCGCAGTACCAGTGTATGATCACACAGGAAAGAAGACAGGAGAAGTAAGTCTTCCAGGTCATATGTTTGGGGTGAGTTGGAATGCTGATCTTGTTCATCAGGTGGTAGAAGGAATGCGTGCAAATGCTCGTCAAGGTAATGCAAATACCAAAGGACGCGGTGAAGTACGCGGAGGAGGAAAGAAACCGTGGAAACAAAAAGGAACAGGACGTGCTCGACACGGATCATCTCGTTCTCCTATCTGGGTTGGTGGAGGCGTCACCCATGGACCAAAAAGTGAAAAAAACTATAAAGTAACACTTACCTCTAGTATGAAAAATCGAGCTTTGGCATCGATGCTCTCAAGAAAATTAAAAGAAGGAAAAATTTTATTTACAGATACGATTGATATACAAAATATAAAAACAAAAGAGGCGCAAGCAATCCTCTCTACTCTTGCTGGAATTTCCGGTTTTGATCGTATGGTAGGTGCAAAAAAGAAAGTAGTATTTATGGCACACGCTACGTCAGACTCAAAATTCACACAATCATTTAGAAACCTTGCTCCTGTATCTGTTGGTTCCGTACGACTTATGAATATCCTCGATGTTGCAAATCACACGCATATTGTTTTTGTTGGAGCAAAGGAAGCAGGCGAACAATTAGCAAAGAAAGTATAAGTATATGGCAAAAATTACCGACACAAAAAAAGATAGAATAAAAGCAGAAAAGAAAGTAATCCTCGCACCTCGCGTAACTGAAAAGGCTGCTCGTTTGTCAGAAGGAAGTGCGTTTACTTTCAACGTCGCTATAGATGCAACTAAGGAACAAATAAAAAAAGCAGTTGAAGTATTATATGGAAAAAAACCAGTTAAAGTTACTGTTATTAAACAAAAACAAAGATTGGTATTCAAACGTGGACGCGTAGGAAAAGAAGGTGCTTATAAAAAAGCGACTGTGTATCTTACAAAAGGTGAAACAATAGAATTTATATAGTTATATGAAAACATACAAACCGACAACTCCATCACGACGAAACATGGCAACTATCGATTATCGAAAATTGCTTACTCGTAGTGCAACACCACATAAACCTCTCACAAAAGGATCAACAAACGCAGCAGGTCGCAACAACAGAGGACGCATAACCGTCCGTCACCAAGGAGGTGGAAATAAAAAACTCTATAGAGATATTGATTTTGGTTATTCGAAGCAAGGTGTACCCGGAAAACTTACTACCATAGAATACGATCCATACAGAACTGCATTTATTGGTTTGGTCGTGTTTCGTGATGGTGACAAACGCTATATGGTTGTTCCAAAAGATTTGGCGGTCGGAGCTGTCCTTGAAGCTGGAGAAAAAGTACCATTTACTATCGGAAACAAACTCCCTCTAGCAAAAATCCCTGTGGGTACTTTTGTATACAATATAGAGATAAAACCACAAGGTGGAGGACGACTTGCACGATCTGCGGGTAACTTTGCACAGGTAGTCGCACAAGACAATGGATATACTTCATTGAAAATGCCATCGACAGAAATACGAAAAGTACTCGATACTTGTTGGGCTACGATTGGTACTGTATCAAATGATGAATACCATTTGACAAAGTGGGGTAAAGCAGGAAAAAGCCGTTGGAAAGGCGTCAGGCCGACCGTTCGAGGTAGTGCGCAAAACCCTGTTGATCACCCGTACGGAGGTGGTGAAGGCGCACAGGGACGCGGTACACGTCGTCCAAAGACAAAGTGGGGAAAGATCACTGGAGGACGAAAAACTCGTACACCAAAGAAATATTCAAATCCACTCATTGTTTCAAGACGAAAAGTAGGAAAGAAGAGATAGATATCAATATAAAAAAACACTCCAGCTGGAGTGTTTTTTTATATGAGAAGTCGCAGACTCATATAATAGGTACAAGATGAGGTGATATGTTCTAGATTAGAGCACTAGACAAGATGTACTATATATGGTAGAATAGAATGAAACAAAATCAAAGAAAAATGAAAAGTAAAAAAATATTTTTGGCTGTTGCAATGATATGCATTGTAACAAAAAGTACTTTTGCTCAGTCACCAGAAAATGAACAAAAGGAAAACAACTATTTCTGCATGTATTCAGTGCAGAAGTTGATAAATGAATATGAAAATATTCAAAAATTAACTGGCCATGAGGAATATTTTGGAATAGACACCGTCTACCTTCAGAAATTTGCCGGGACATTTGTTGCAATAGATTCGCAAAAAAAGCAGGTGTATACCAATGTCAAAGAATTCATTGCGGTGTCTGATATGGAGGGACACCTGTTAGCTGTAGAAGATAAAAATTTCCATATTTATTTTTCTGAAAAAAAAGGAAAATATCTAGGAAATTGGACGGACGATAGTAAAATGTCCGCAGTCAAGATAAAAAAAAAGTAAAAGAAATTTCTAGGATAGTTGAAGTCTATACAGATTAAACTATTCAAATATAGAAACTGCGTGCAAACGTAGTTTTTTTATTATACATATATGGTTAGATGTATATACATGTGCAGATGTTACGAAAAATATCAAAGTTAAAGCTCAGTAAAATAATTTTTGAAAATAAACGAAAATGCAGTGCGTTTAGTATTTCGGCAATATGTTCGAAATTGTGTTATACATAGCATCAAAAAAACCTCGTTCAATGAGGTTTTTTTGATGCTACTATTTTTTATAGTGAGTATACCTTTGAATCTCCAACAATTTTTGTTTGGAATTCTGGTGTGATAGTTCCTGTGACCGTAAGACCATTTTTTTTCTGAAAAGCTTTAATTGCATTGACCGTGTTAGTGTTCATTTCTCCTGTTATATCAGCTTCAGAGAGATATCCTTGTGAAACGAGAAGCATTTGGTTTTCTCTTATCCCAACTATTTTAGGGTCGTCAATGACTTGTGATACAGTTCCATTATTTACGTAAATTATTTCTCCACTAGGTAGTAAACAGCCAGAGAAAGCACCAGTAGCATTGTACTGAGAAATCCCACCGGCATAGCTACCATCACTGTAAACAACCGTACAACCTCCAGAAGACCAATTGATTACACGACGCATGTTAGTTTGATCAGGGGTAGTATCATTCTTATATTTTGTTCCACCTATAATACGACCAGTTTGGATATTATCTGGATTTCCTGCATTTTGAAAGACAACATACCCAACACCTAAAACGATTGCGATTACGAGCACTGATATGAAAGAATTATATTCCGGATTTTTGAAAAAAGACATGAATTAAAGACTGTGTTTATTAATAAGTTCGACGAATATATGTAGAATACTATAACATTTATATCTAGTTTTATCAATAGATTACCAAGAACTAAGACATGAGATGTACTGTGTATACTAGTTTAATGCAAACAAACCATGTGTCGGTATTTTATTTCAAGTAAGAACTCACAATTATTCGTCAAACCGACTCGGTAAGTCTGAGGTGTCTATTTTTTTCGGACCGTTTTCTTTCCATCCAAGAATAAACCCAACAACAATACACACTATGACAATTATCCACACAACACGTTTTTTCATACTAGTTATGTTTATTAGTTGCGACTTGCTGGAAGATTTACTTCTACTGGTGTACCGGTGTTTGAACTAACAGGAGTTGAAGGAATACCACCTTCATTCCAACAACCACTTCCTCCTGAAAGACTTAGACAACAACAAGGGAACACGTTTCCAGAAGCACCAGTACACATTTGTGTTGAACCTGAAATGCCATTACAAGAAGAATCTGCTACCGAACATGAATCCCCAACATACATTCCCATAGTAACGGGAGGACGACACGATTCGCGAGCGTACATAGACATATCTGTGTTTTTTTTCTTTGTTGTTTGGATGACTCGTCCTTCTTGAAAATTTTCTGGCGTTCCAGCTGTTTGATAGACAAGATATCCAACACCTATAAAAATTGCGACTATAAGAACTAAAGCGAATGAATTGTATTCTGGATTTTTGATTATACTCATATAATATAATGATTTTTATGATAGTAATAGGACTCTTTGAAACACTTACCAGTATATCATAGTCATATTTTCTATCAACAACGAAATTCACTCCATGTCTTGTAGAAGTATACAAACACTACTCTTTAGTATATGATAGAAGTTCAATTAATTATGTATCAAATACTACTTTTCTACAAATACGTATCTATAGAAAATCCACATGAAGTTGCAGAAGCTCAACGAGCGTTGCAGACACGTCTTTCTCTCAAAGGTCGTTCTATCATAGCACACGAAGGACTCAATATTACCCTAGAGGGAACGGTTGAAAATACTGAAGCATATATTCGTGAGGTAGAAAAAGATCCTCGTTTTCAGAATATTCATTGGAAAAAAAGCGAAGGGACAGGTAGAGCGTTTGCAAAGGTTTCTGTAAAAGTAAAACCAGAAATTGTTTCTTTGAGGTTGAGTGACACTGACATAGATCCAAACAAAGTGACGGGAAAAAAACTTTCACCAGACGAACTACACGATTGGATAAAAAACAAAAAAGAATTTTATATCATCGATATGAGAAACATGTATGAACACACGGTTGGAAAATTTGAAGGTTCTATTTGTCCACCGATGAGAAACTTTAGAGATTTACCGAAACTAATGAAAACCATCTCTCATCTCAAAGATAAAACCGTACTCACTGTTTGCACCGGAGGTATTCGTTGTGAAAAAGCTTCAGGATACTTGATAAGTCAAGGTTTTACTAACGTATACCAACTCGACGGAGGTATCGTATCGTATATGGAAAAATATCCCAATGAGGATTTTAAAGGAAAACTGTATGTTTTTGATCATAGAAAAGTTATGGGATTTTATACTGACAACCCACAACACGAGGTTATCGGTTCTTGTGCTGTCTGTGGAGAAAAATGTGAAAATTTTACCAACTGTGGTGATGTAGAGTGTCATGCGCATTTTGTATGTTGTAAAAAATGTTTATCTGATGCAGGAGGTGAAGTTTCATGTCCTAGCGGATGTCATTATGACCGAAGTGGACACACGATACATAAAGGTTGGTTTTTAAAAATCTCTTCTCTGTTTAAACAGTGAAACGATAGATCTTGCGATTATCATATAAAAGAAGAGTGTTTGTAAAAACATGATTGGTCTATAATCTAGATTTTGATATACTATTTAGAATGAATGAAATAAAACCAGGACAACCACATCAATCGACAGAAGGAACGGTGAGGCAAGAGTTCTCTTCTCGTATGACTCCTGAAAGATTTGAATATTTAGTACTTTCTTTTCCTGTAGAAAACGAGCAGCTGGTGGAAGTGCAAAAAATATTATCTGTATACGAAAATGAAATTGCAAACCTATATGCAACAAACGATCCGACTGATCGGCGTATTGCTGAAAATGTTCGCGTTATGATTGATGGATATGTAGTACGATACAAAGAACTTCTCGAAGGTTCATCGAACGAAGAAGTACAGAGTTTTTTGAATACCGTAGAGATACATTCTGTCATGTTACAAAACTTTTTGGAGAGTTGCAAGGATAATAAAAATGATCCAGATATTTTGGAGATGTTTATACAAAGTTTTATTCAGCGTAATATTGATCAATCACAAAATGAATAGTATCGGCTCGTTTCATCCTATTTCTAAGATCACCAACGAAGCATTTAAAATTTTTACTGATCTTGGTTTTGAAATTGCTACTGGTCCCGAACTTGAAAATGAGTGGTATTGTTTTGATGCTCTCAATGTGAGTAAAGATCATCCTGCAAGAGATATGCAAGACACTTTTTGGATCAAAGGATCAGAGGATAAAGTGCTTCGCACGCATACGACCAGTGCGACTGCACGTGCTATAGAGAAAGCTCATAAAGAAGGAAGAGTCCCTTGTGCGTTTGTATCTATCGGAAAAGTTTTCCGAAACGAATCGACTGACGCAACACACGAAGCTCAATTTTTTCAAATTGACGGTATGCTCGTCGTGCCGATAGAACAGGCACAGGAAGGTAGTGTTTCACGCCTCAAGGGTACTTTGCTTCATTTTTATCAAAATATATTAGGCGATGATGTTGAGATACAACTCCGTCCTAGTTTTTTTCCATTTGTTGAACCAGGACTTGAGATATGGGTTCGTTTTCAAGATCGTTGGCTCGAAGTTATGGGCGCAGGTATTATTCATCCACATGTTCTCACTAACTTAGGTATTGATCCAGAAAAATACACAGGGTTTGCTTTCGGCGGAGGTCTAGATCGTATTGTAATGGTGAAATA
>JAGOPB010000013.1 GCA_017992255.1 Minisyncoccota bacterium
TGGAATTAAAAAAAAGATACGACCGTGGGGTGTGGTGTATGATAGTATTACCAAACAACCCATCGATCCTGCGTATGTAGTACTGTATGACCAAAACGGAGGGGAAGTAGCAACGGGTTTCACCGACGTAGACGGACGATACGGTTTTGTTCCTGAATATGGATACTACTCTATTTCTGCTGTAAAAACTAACTATACATTTCCATCGAAAATACTACATGAAAAAAAAGAAGATGAATTGTACACGAATCTGTATTTTGGTGAACCATTGCTGGTAAATGAAGAGCAAGGAAGTATTGTGAAAAATATACCACTTGATCCTATGGGGTTTGATTGGAATCAGTTTGAAAAGAAAAGAACAAAAATGACACACTATTTTTCAAAATACGATAGTCTGATTTTGAAAATATCATCGTTTCTGTTTTGGATTGGATTTGTATTGAGCGCACTGGCACTGTACATTTTACCAAGTACGTTGAACATTGTCGTAGTGATCACCTATGTATTATTGCTTGTTTTGCGTCAAGGAAAGCTTCGTCCTAAAGTAGCTGGATCGTTACGAGAATTGGTAAGTGGTCTACCTATGTCATTTGCCCTTGTGAGAGTCTATAGTGCCTCTGGCAACCTAATAGCAACCAAAGTTGCAAATATGTATGGCAAGTACATTTGTCTTGTTCCAAAAGGAAATTACTACGTTTCTATTGAAGCAAAGAAAGAAGATGGAACCTATGAAGATCGATATACTTCATCAGTCTTCTCAGCACAAAAAGGATATATAAATACATCTTTTCGAGTTTAAGGTAATTGAATAAAAGTATGAAATGTAGTATATTTTTTCTACTATTGCGCGGTTAGCTCAGTTGGTAGAGCGTCCCCTTGACGTGGGGAAGGCCACAGGTTCGAATCCTGTATCGCGCACCAGAATAGTACTTAGCGGTTTCTTCGAAACCAAGGAATGGGCGTGCCGAAGCAACGTCCATTACTTGTCAATTTCAAAAATCCTTTTTTGAAAAGTAGTCTCGGTTTTGCGATCCAAATTTCATACAAGAAAATTCGTAAGACCTATACTGTTTTCTATAACGACGTTTCATAGATTTTGAAAAATTAATGAACTCCTACAAAATCCTCTTAGACAGTGCAGAAAGTGTTGGTACAGTGTAGAAAGAGTTGATGTTAATACCTATGAGATAAAATAAGTTTACTTCACGCGTGAAGATAAAAATAAATATTTTCAAGCGCCTTCACTGCATCACCGGCAGCAATATTGTTTTGGTGATACAAACCATTGGTGCAATCACCAGCAGCCCACACACCTTCCACGGATGTTCTTTGAGTCATAGGGTCTACGACAATTTTATTGTTTGAGTCAATTTCAACCAACTCGGATGCTAAAGACGTGTTTGGTATTTGCCCCACTTCAACAAATACTCCAGTTACAGGGTGTGTTTTTGTTTCTCCAGTTATGTTGTCTTTGTACGTGAGTCCTTTCACAAAAGTGTCTCCCTCTACTTGAAGTAGCTTGATATTTTTTATAGCGGTCATATTTTCATGAGAGAGGACTTTTTCAACAGTGATCTCATCGGCTCTAAACGAGTCACTTCTGTTGAATAAGGTGACGCTTTTAGCGTAGGCGAGCAATTGTGCTGCCGTTTCAAAAGCAGAATTTCCACCGCCAACAACAGCCACATCCTGACCTTGAAACATGAGTCCATCACATGACGCACAATATGTGAGTCCCTTGTGTTCATATGTATCTGCACCAGAAATATCGAGTTTTCTTCTTTTGGAACCAGAAGAAATAAGTACAGTTCTAGTGGTGAATGTTTTTTCACTTTCTGTAGTAATCAAAAAACCCTCTGCATTTTTTTCAACACGTAATACAGATTCAGCTTCAAAAATATCTAGTATATCCGTAGCGTACGTACGCACGTGTGTTTCCAACGATGAAGCCAGATCGCTTCCTGTAATAGAGGGAGTTCCTATCCAATTTTGTATATCCGCAGAGTCTGTTGATTGACCACCAAATGCACCAGCAATAAGTGCTGTTCTCAGTTTTTTTCTTGCGGCATATACTGCACCAGCACAGCCAGCAGGCCCTCCTCCAATAATAATTAAATCATACAACATAAGGAAAATATAAAAAAGTATATAAAGACGACATGCACAGTATAGCACATATGTCTTCATGAACCGTATTTGGGAATATTATTTTTTTCTTCGGAGAAACGCGGGAACAGCACTCCAGTCATCCATATCATCAGAACCAGATAGGGAGTCATCTTCTATTACTTCAGGAATTTGTTTTGGTTTTGATGAGATTTGATTTTGTGTATCGTTGGCGTCAAAAGAATTATGGATTTGCGGTTTAGTGGACTCAGTGTTTGTTCGTATTGGTATATCAGCTGTTTGCTCAGTTTCTTTTATTGTTTGCGGAGTACTTTCAAACAAGGATTTGCGTGGTACACTACCTGGAAAACCAGTAGCAATAACGGTAACTTTCATCTCACCTTTTTTCAATCTATCATCTCTACTAGTGCCGAAGATTACTTTTGCTTCTTTGTCTGTGGATTCAGTAACAATTTTTGCAGCTTCTGCAACTTCGTGAAGAGTGAGATCTTCGCCTCCGGAAATTGCCAACAATATTCCTTTGGCTCCGTTTATAGATACTTCGAGTAGGGGAGAGTTTATAGCGTCAAATGCAGCTTTTTCAGCACGTTTTTCACCTTGAGCAAGTCCTATACCCATGAGAGCAGTTCCTGCGTCTTGCATGATAGTTTTTATGTCATTAAAGTCCACATTGATATCTCCTGGAATAGTAATCAAATCTGAGATACCCTCTACTGCTTGTCGTAATACTTCGTCACACATAGCGAATGCATTTTTTAGTGAAGTTTCTTTGCTTGATATTGTGAGTAGTCGGTCATTAGGAATAACTATTATTGCATCAACTTCATGTTCCAATTCTTGCAATCCTGTTTCCGCAATTCGCATTCTTTCACGACCTTCAAATACGAAAGGTTTTGTAACCACAGCTACAGTCAATACACCTTCTTCACGAGCAGCACGAGCTACAACAGCAGCTGCACCTGTGCCAGTTCCACCTCCCATACCACACGAGATAAAAACCATTTCAGCACCGCGGATAACATCTTGTATTTCACTTCGAGTTTCTTCAGCAGCTTTTTTCCCTACCTCTGGGTTCATACCAGCACCGAGTCCTTTTGTGAGATTTTTACCTAGATGGATTTTTTTATCAGCAAGTGAGTTGTGCAAATCTTGCGTATCTGTATTCATGCATATGAACTCAACACCTCTGACTTTTTCACTAATCATATGGTTGAGAGCGTTTTTACCAGAACCTCCTATTCCTATTACTTTTATTCTAGCAAATGATTCTATTGACGGGTTGACTTTTGGCATGTTTATGTTGTGATTATCTGACTAATAGTGTCTATAAATGACATACTAACATATACAAAAAAAAAGAAAATAGGCAAAAACTGTCGTATAAATGACTTGAAAAATTCAGAGAGTTTTTTATCACTTTCATGATGAACTACAGAAGAGTTTGGGTTGGTACCAGGTCGTTCGTACAAACATACACCGATTGCAACATGCCAAACAGGATCTTTGGTTCGTATTCGTTCCTCTAGCTCTCTCAATATTGTACCTGTCTCAACAGGAAGTTTTAGTTCATCTTTTGCAACAGTCAGTGTGTCGTGCAGTCTGGAGCCTCCACCTATAAGAATTATTCCAGCTGGAAGTAAATGCTGTCTTCCTATTTTTTTAAGATGCTTGTTTAATAGTTCAAAAATATCAGTTAGCCTTGCACATATTATCTCATCAAGTTTTTTCTTTGAATGAGTAGAGATAAGTGTTCCTATTTTTATACCTTCAGCTTCGTCTATAGAGACTTTGAGTCCCAGTGCGATATCGTTGGTAATATCAAGTGATCCAAGCGGAATAGAATGTAGCGAAATCATCGCGCCGTCTTCAAAAATACCCGTGGTAACCGTTTCTGATCCTATATTCACAAGCGCACAACCAGCTACCTTCTGTTTTTCAGATAGACATACGATACTAGCTGCTAAAGGGGAAGCCACAATACTGGTTATTTCAACACCGAGTGAACCTATTGATTCTATTAATTTTTCGAGATGCAATGAATGAGCTGATACCGCCAGAGCCTTTACTTGTAACTTGGATCCAGTAAGACCTTTTGGTTCACCTAGTACATCTTTACCATCAAGAGTATAGGAAATAGGAATGGTATGTATTATTTTTTCATTTGCACAAATAGCTGTATCGCGTGCTTCTTTTAGTGCTTTAGATATATCTAGTTGGGTAACTTCCAAATCTGAACGCGATACTATTGAGGTACCTACTACTACGTGCGACGTTATACCAGCTCCACCCACTGCTATACCTGCTCGTTTTACTTTTTGTCCTGAGATTTTCTCTAATGCATGTATAGCTGTGTCTATGGAAGAACATGCTTTTTCACTGTCTATTATATAGCCATCTCTCAATCCTTCTGAAGCTACATGTGCGGTAGCCAAAATATAGGGAGTGCGTTCACCCTTTTTGTATTCTGCAAGTACGGCTCTAATAGAGCTCGTACCAATATCAAGACCGCATACTATAGATTTAGACATAAAGAATACTTTTATTTGGAAAAAATTGTTTAAAATACTTTAGTTCCAATCTTTTCATTGTACTACTATGTTCGTAACCTTTCAAATGTAAAAGACCGTGTATATATAGAAAACCAACGAAAGAAAGTGTGTCCAATTCAAATTTTTTTGCATCAGTTTGTGCTGTTTTTTGATCAATAAATATTTCGCCAGATGTTTTTGTAAGAGGAAATGAAAGTATGTTGGTTGGTTTGTTTTTTTTTCTAAACTTATGATTTAACTTTTTTGAAACCGACTGACTGCAAAACACAAGAGAGAGTTCGTAGGATGAACCTAGTATTTCTTCTTTAACATGAACAAAAAACGCCTTGCTAAGCGTTTTTTGTTTTGCATTCTTTCGTATTAAAAGAGTGTCATCATTCATTTTTATCGTCTTCTTCCTCGTACTGGTGTTTCTGGTATTTTTCCTAGCTTCTTTAGTCGTGCTGTTTCTTTCAGTTTTGCTATTCTTCTCAGTGCATTTTTTTTAAGTACAGTTTTCGAAGGATTTCTAGCAGCGTATCGGTCACCTTTTACTTTTTGAATTAGTCTCGATTCTTGTACTTTTTTTGTAAATCGTCTCAGTGTACTACTGCTTGTTTCAGTTTCGCCCTTTTGTATAAGTATATGTGATATTGACATGCATACAGTATACTATAAAAATAAAAATTTGCAAGAATATCCTTATAGTGTAGGAGAATTCCAGTATATATGTGCTCCATACGAGCGTTCAGACTCTAAACTTATAGAAAGAGGGTGTGTTTGTGCATTATGTATAGTAAAAAAATTGACAGGTAATTTTATAAGTAGACTATATTCATTTTTAGGAATATTATTTCTAGATAGCACTTGATACGATGAAATAAATTCTGAAACACGCCCAAAAGCTGCCTGTTGATCTTCTAGTGAAAATTTATGATAGCGTAATTCCAAAATTGAGCAGTATGGTGGGTAATTGTGTTTTTCGCGTAATGCCAATTCCTCAATGTACCACATGTCGAGAGTATTATTTTGTATGTGTGTCAATAATCCCAAATGTGGATTTCGTGTTTGAATAATGCATTCTTTTTTGGTGCAATCCAAAAGACTGCTAAAAAGAGAAAGTACTCGTTCGTTTATAGCGTAATGTGGAATATATATAAGTGAATCAAAAGAAACAACACAGACAATATCGGTTGGGGCAGGCAATAAAGAAAGAGCTTTTGGAGTTCCAATCACAATGACGCCTTGCGATGGAAGAATTTCATCAAGTGTTTTTTTGTCTTGTTTCTCAGTGTTTGTTCCTATACATACTACAGGAAAATCTGGAAATTCTTTCTTTGTTTCAATATACAATGTATCCAAACCGATACCGATTTCTTTCAACCTCCATCCTTCGCAGTGTGTACAACGCATTTGTGACGCTTGAATTTCATTGCAATTTTTACAATAAAACGTTTTTGTATTGTTGATTAGTTTTAACCCTAGTTGATGTGAGCATTTGTTGCACACAACAGCATTTCCACAGTCCTGACACACAATATGTGAACCCAATCCATGTTTTAAAGAAAATAAAAATATTGAACCCTTTTTATCCATCGTTGTCTGTATGGTGTTGTGCAGACGTTCACTGAGTATGTGATTTCCACCGGTCTCTGTATTTTTCATATCAACAATAGAAACACTTTTTTCAAAAGGAATTCGTACATGAAAAACCGTACTGTGTGTCAAATTTTTTTCTAACATTCGATGATAGGTTGCAATACTAGGAAATGTGTCGGCAACAACAAGAGGTATTTTTGCGAGCTCTGCATATCTGGTAATCAAAATTCTTAAATCAATATTACTTTCTATAACAGTATACGCAGAGGAAGACTCATGTTCAAGAATAAGTTGTCCTATTATGATATCAGGGCAGGAAAGAAAAGGCGCAGTGCCAATAATCACAAAAGGATGCGTAGCTGTGTATATTGAGGTAAGTGTTTTTTCTAGTTGTACCTTCGGTACTTTACTATGAAGAATGTGGATATAGGTTTCAATACCCTGAGCAAGGTGAGAATAAAATAAATTCGCTTCTGAAAAAGTGGGGACTACTATATACACGTTATGCCCCCGTGCAAATGACTCACGAATCATTGCTTTGTAATGCACAATACGTTCAGAAAGACTCCCACAGAGAAGTACGTTTTCAAATACTTCAGAGCCTGTTTCTTCTGTATAGTTAGCTGTACGTTTTGAAGATTGTGTCGATAGACTAAATACACTGATTGGAATAAGTGTTCTATATAAAAAAGATTTGCGTACTATGTAAAAAGCCGATAACTCGTTTAGTGTTTGTAAATAAAAATTGTTTACCATCGGTTCACCTAGTACTTGTATTATTTTTCGTAAAGAAAAATCGCTTGATTTTATTTCACTTTTCAAATGTGATAAGGGTCTACACTCGAGTACAAAACCACGTACTTCTTTTTTTCGTAACGGTACGATAACTCGTGACATGCAGGCCAGCATCTCGTTTCCGAAATATGTCAATTGTTCGGGTTGTTTACCTTTGGCTATTACCATGACATCGTACGCGTACATCATGTGGGAAGTATAACACGAAACATTCATACTATTTTGTATTTGTTCTAGTGAAAAAATATCAATTGTATGTTAGAATCGCACTACATATGTCTTTTTTCTCAAAAAAACTTGGAATCGACTTAGGCACTGCAAATACACTTGTATTTGTGCCTAAAAAGGGGATTGTACTGAACGAACCAGCAGTCGTAGCAGTATCAGAACAAGACAACAAAATCCTTGCTATAGGATCTGAAGCAAAAGCCATGATAGGTAAAACTCCTGAATCTATTGTTGCATATCGTCCTATAAAAGACGGTGTTATAGCAGACTATCGTGTTACAGAAGCAATGCTTCGATATTTTATTCGAAAAGCCCTTGGTCGTTGGAATTTTATACGACCCGATGTGATGGTTTCAGTACCAGCTGGTATAAATTCTACAGAACGTCGAGCTGTAATAGAAGCAACAATAAAAGCAGGAGCGAAAAACGCTTATGTTGTGAAAGAACCAATTTTAGCCGCGATTGGAGCGGGTATTCCTATTTATGAATCACAAGGTCATATGATTGTAGATATAGGAGGAGGAACAACAGATGTGGCGGTGATTGCGTTGGGTGGTATTGTAGCATCAAATTCTGTAAAATGTGCTGGGAACAAAATCGATCAAGCAATAGTCGATTATATTAAAAAAACATACAATCTTTCTATTGGGGATAAAACTGCGGAAATTGTAAAGATCAAAATCGGAGCAGCGGTACCTTTGGATGAAGAAATAACTATCACTATTAAAGGAAGAGATTATGTGCAAGGTCTTCCACGAACGGCAAACATATCTTCAAATGAAATAGTAAAAGCAATAGATGCTGAACTCAAACTCATGATACGAGCTATCAAAGATGTTCTCGCTGAAACTCCTCCTGAAATAGCTGCAGACATAATAGATGAAGGGATTGTGTTGACAGGGGGATCGTCATTACTTCGAGGTTTTGATGAGTTGGTATTCCGCAAAACTGGAGTAAAAGCACACGTGGCAGAAAATCCTTTGTATTGTGTCGTCAACGGCACAGGCGTTGCACTTGAACATCTTGATAATTATAAACGAGCCATTGTATCTAAAAGATAAGCACTATGCGCAACGAACTTGATGATTTTTTTGAAAACGGTAACCAGAGTTACATCATAAAAAGCGAGAGATCTGTAGTACTATCTCTTTTACGTGAGGATCCTCGCACTAAAAAATATTATCTTCGCGAATTTAATATAGAGAAACTATCTATTGATGATGTACGAATAATAAAATCTGAAATTACTTTGCGTCTTGATACAGAACAACAAAGAATAATATTTATTGGAGCTGGTACTGTTTCGGATGAGTCATTGCAAGCGTTGCTCAAACTTTTAGAAGAGCCCCCAACTGATACTCGCGTATTGTTTGCAACGACACGAGTTTCTCTACCAAAAACAATATATTCACGAGCATATTTACTCAAACCTCTGAAACAAACCGAAAGCATAGGGGAATCAGATTTTTTTACAAGTAATTCCAAAGATCGTCTAGCTATAATCTCTGCACTTACAAAAGATCCTAAAGATCCTGATGCAGCTAGAAAAAAAATACTATCTATTTTGAACACAGCTACACAAGAATTGCGTATTCGAGCAAGAAAGAACCCAGTAGACACCTTGGAAAATATCAAAGATGTTGAATTAATAAGTAGACTAATACACCAGAAAGGAACATCCGCAAAAATGCTTTTGGAACATATAGCCCTAACTATATAGTCTAGACATAACAAAATCTTGGTACTTTATAAAGTACCAAGATTTTGTTATACTGTTTGAATGTTACATGAAGAAATTAAATTGGGTATTCGCGGTGCCATGAAAACAAAAGATACAGTAAAACTTGATGTTTTGAGGGGTCTTGTGACTGCCTTTACTAACGAACTAGTTTCCAGTGGAAAAACACCTCAAGAAGTTCTCAGTGATGAAGTCGTTTTATCGATAATTACTCGTACTGCAAAACAACGAAGAGAATCAATTGCTCAATATGAAGCAGCAAACAGAAAAGACCTTGCAGAAGAAGATAGGTCTCAATTAAATATATTAGAAACCTTTCTACCAATTCTTATGACACAAGAAGAGGTGACACAGATAGTTCTGGCTAAACAAAATGCATTGGGAATAACCGATTCTTCAAAAAAAGGAACGCTCATGGCTGAAATAATGAAAGAATTAAAAGGAAAAGCGGATGGTCAGTTAGTAAAAAAAGTAGTCGATTCCTTATTTACATAATCAAGCATATATGAAAATACTTATACATTGGTTAATACTTTCTCTTGCTGTTTTGGCTGTACCATATTTTGTCACAGGTATTCACATAGGAGGTATTGGTGTCGCTATAATAGTAGGAGCTGTACTTGGATTTATAAATCTTGTTATTAAACCAGTAATATCATTGTTGACACTTCCGTTAAACGTTCTAACATTAGGACTTTTTTCTCTGATAGTCAACGCAACACTTTTCTATTTTGTAGGTCGTGTAGTAGAAGGATTTTCAATTGATTCTTTTACGGCTGCGTTTTGGGGGGCATTGATTGTGTCTGTTATAAACTGGTTTGCAAATAAAGTAATGAAAGACTAATGGATGCAATCAAAATCATTACACATAATGGAGGTTTTCATGCAGATGATGTATTTGCCTGCGCTACAGTTGCTCTCTATTTAGATTCACTAAGTAAACCCTACACAATTATTCGCACGCGAGATAGCGCGTCGATCTTCTCTGGTGATATCGTGCTAGATGTTGGGAGTGTATATGATGAGGAGCGCGACCGTTTTGATCATCATCAAACTGAAACCGCAGGTAAACATGCAAATGGTATTTTGTATGCTTCATTTGGCTTAGTGTGGAAAAAATACGGACCACTACTATGCACGAGCGATGTAGCTGTTCAGGAAATAGAAAAACTCCTAATTGAGCCTATTGACGCATTTGATAATGGTGTAGCTATACACACTTCGATATATTCAGATGTATGGCCAGTCACTATTCACACTATTATAGGAATGTACAATGCACGGTGGAATGAGGATGAAGCAGTAAACCATGAAAACTTTCTCCTTCTTGTAGATTTTGCAAAACAATTTATTGCACGAAGTATTTTGTCAGTACAAACTCAAAAGGATATAGATATTGATGCAAAAAATAAATACGAACAATTAGACAATCCTGCACTTTTAGTTTTCGACGAGCCATATGGAAGGATTCCTATTCAAATTGCGTGCCAAACACTTACAAGTGCAAAGATTGCAGTATTTCCGCATATTACAAAAGAGAGATGGCATGTATTGACGTTGGTAGATGACATTCATTCATTTGCATCTCGAATTCAACTGCCACTAGAATGGGCTGGTCAGAAAGGTGAAGAATTACAAACAATTACAGGCGTAGCAAGTGCACAGTTTTGTCACAACGCACGCTTTCTTGCTGTAGCTGGTACGAAAGAAGACGCTATTGTATTAGCAACTAATGCCCTGTCTGTGTCATAGTGCAATTGTGCTGACATATTTTTATAAAATATCGTTACTATAATTACCAACAGTTAAACAAATACCATGCAACTCATTGATGAAATTTATATAAAAGCTAAAGCCGGAAAAGGGGGAAACGGCGTTGTTCGATGGCGACAAGAAAAGTTTATCGACAAGGGCGGTCCGACGGGAGGTAATGGTGGGAAGGGGGGTGATGTGTATTTTAAAGCAATACGCGATCCGTATTCTCTTGCTCGATATAAACGTGACGTACTTCATACTGCGAAAAATGGAGCTGAAGGGGAGGGAGCTAGAAAAACAGGGAAAAGTGGAGAAGATATAATATTGGAATTACCAATAGGAAGTGTTATCACTAATATAACATCTGGCATGGTATGGGAACTCAAGAAAGAAGGAGAAAAAGTTTTAGTATTATATGGAGGACAGGGTGGTTTGGGTAATAATTATTTCAAAAGTTCACTCAATACTACTCCAGAAAAAGCTACACCCGGGAAAAAAGGAGATGAAGCTACTTTTCAAGTAGTCCTCTCTCTCTTTGCAGATATTGGTCTTATTGGTTTACCAAATGCGGGAAAATCTTCTATGCTCAACGCTCTTACCAACTCACGAGCAAAAACTGGTGAATATGCATTTACGACATTGGATCCAAATCTCGGAGATTTTCATGGCTACATATTGGCAGACATCCCAGGGCTCATAGAAGGTGCAAGTGAAGGAAAAGGTTTGGGAGTAAAGTTTCTGAAACACATCACGCACACAGACATGTTGGCACACTTGGTTTCTTGCGAGCATGGAGAGGATATATATGAACGATATACTCAGATTAGGAATGAATTACAAAAATACGGTAAAGGTCTCTCTAAAAAGGATGAAGTGATAGTCCTGACAAAAACTGACATGATAGATGCAAAAGAATTAGAATCCTTAATACAGCAATTTGAGAAAATGAATAAAGTAGTGTTTACTGTTTCATTGTATGATGACGAATCAGTAAAGGATTTTATGGATAAGTTTATTAAAATTTTACGAAAAAATAAATAATTTAATTACTAATATATTTTTAGAATAGTGTACATATGACAACACAGTATTATCCAATTATTGGGCTTGAAATACACACAGAGCTCAATACTACTCGAAAGATGTTTTGCGCGTGTTTGAACAATCCTGATGAAACTGAAGTAAATAAAAACATATGTCCTGTGTGTGTTGCGCACCCAGGTACGCTTCCAGTACCAAACAAGCAAGCACTTGAAAAAATAATACGAGTTGGGTTAGCTGTCAAAGGTACTATTGCCAACTTTAGTGAGTTTGATAGAAAAAATTATTTTTATCCAGATATACCAAAAGGATATCAATTGTCGCAACACTTGTATCCTATAGTCACCGGTGGAAAACTTGCTCAATATGATATTACAAGAATTCATCTAGAAGAAGATACTGGCACAAACCAACACACAAAAGAAGGATCTCTCGTCGACTTCAATCGTGCGGGTGTACCATTGATGGAGCTTGTAACAGAACCTATGGCTTTTTCGTCTGTCCAAGAAGCGATACAGACTGTCGTGCATTTTGCAAAAGAGTATCAGTTGCTACTTTCCTATATAGGTGTTGCGGAAGCAAATATGGAAAAAGGGGAATTTCGTGTCGAGGCAAATATTTCATTGTTGCAAATAGATAAAGCGATAGAGGAAATCCACGCTTTGTATACAGCAGACCGCAATGCCTATTATGAATGTCTTTCGACTAAAACTGAAGTTAAAAATTTGAATTCGTTTAAAAGTGTAGAAAAAGCTATTGATTTTGAACTGAAACGAATGCAGTATCTTTATGAAAATAACAAAACAAACGAACTCGTACAAGAAACAAGAGGATGGGATGATATGAAGCAAGTAACTATATCACAGCGCATAAAAGAAAATGCTGCTGATTATAAATATTTTCCAGATCCTGATATTCCAAAATTTAAACTCAAGGAATTGTTTGGTGAGGATTTTGAATATGTTGAAAAAATACCTGAACTTCCAAGTGAAAAAAGAATTCGTTATACAGAAAAATATGGAATTAAATCAGAAGATATAGAAATCTTTTTACACAATACAACACTGTGTGATTGGTTTGAGAAAATGGCGAACACGATTCTCGGTAGTGTACCAGTAGAGGAAGCAGAAACTTACATTCAGTCGGCAACGAACTTTACTACTTCAGATTTGTTGGGCATAATGGAAAATGAAAATTATGGACATATGCCCGACGCAGATGCATTTGCAAAACTTATTGTGTTGTATAAACAACAAAAAATATCATCTCGAGTTGTTAAAGATATGATAACTCGACTGACAAAAGAAAACTTTGACCCAGAGATGGTCGTTGAAAAAGAGGGACTAATTCAAAAGAATGATTCTGAAACGTTAAAGAAAATTGCCCAAAAAATAATAGAAGAAAATCCCACTATAGTAAAGGACTTTACAGGAGGTAAAGATACTGCGTTGATGGGACTTGTGGGTCGTGTCATGAAGGAAACGAAAGGCAGTGCAAATCCTGAACTCGCTCAAACGATACTCCGAGAGTTACTTCAATAATTTTCAATTATGCGCCTTGTGAGTGAAAAAATACATACAATAAAGTCATATTCATCACTTTTTGCAGTACTGTGTCTAACTGCAGGGTATATGTTCTTGCGGTATTCTTATAGCTCTTTTTACGACGTTACATCTCTATTTTTAGATTTTCTAACAGGGTATATGTTGATCATTGGTGCTGTGGGTGCGTATAGTGGTAAAAAATTTGAATTAGCTTTGAAAAAATATGATCCTCTCGCAATGAGATTTTGGTGGTATGCTCGGGCATACCCGTGGACACTTCTATTCTTTGGTGTATTACTACATATACATACTGGTATACTTGTAGTGACGCCTATAGTCATACTTGTATTTTCACTTCAAACATATACAATTACTAAACTTGTGAGGAGGAAAATACCAGTACCGTGTGCGAGTATCGGAGTCGTGCAAAAAGTACCGTTGTCGTGGGTGTGTATTTTCCAAAATATTTTAATTATAATTGTTGCATTGATTGGTTTTATTTTATCAATTTTTTAAAGCATTTCTATCATGTATTTTCTAGCAAAAAAATAATATTTATGAAAGAACTACCAACACCAATTAAAGAAGCGCCTCGAAAAATATCTGGTTTTCGTGCGAGAATGCAAGAAAAAATAACAACTATTGATAAAGTTGCAGATTGGATGACAAATTTTTTTGGCTCTACTAGTTTTTTGTGGGGCAATTTTATTTTTTTTATTTTTTGGATTTTATTAAATTCTAGAATATTTAAAAATGAAATCATTATCGACCCCTTTCCTTTTAACTTTCTAACGATGGCTGTTTCGTTGGAGGCTATTTTTCTTTCAATTATTGTTCTCATGAGTCAAAATAGATCTGCAAAAATTGATAATATTCGAGAAGAGGTAAACTTTGAAATTGATGTGCGTTCTGAAGCAGAAATCACAAAAATATTGAATATCGTGGATGAACTTCATAATTACTTTGGATTACCTCACCACAGAGATAAAGAATTGTCAGAAATGAAACAAAACATAGATGTGATGCAAATGCGTCATGAAATAGAAGATAGTAATAAATAACAAATCTGCTATACTTTTTTAATACATATTAGCAATAAAATAAAAATTCTTATGATTAGAGTAGCAATAAATGGTTTTGGGCGTATAGGTCGTGCATTTTTAAAAATAGCTTGGGAAAATCCTGAAATTGAGATAGTAGCTGTCAATGATTTGGGTTCGATAGAATCACTTTCATATTTGCTCAAATACGATACCGTGTATCATACATGGAAACATGATGTGAGTGTTCACGATGGCACTATTGTCGTGGATGAAAAGCAAATCACTTTTATTTCAGAAAAAGACACAACAAAACTTCCTTGGAAAGATTTGAACATCGATGTCGTTGTAGAATCCACAGGACTCTTCACATCTTTCGAAAGAGCAAAGTTTCATATTGATCAAGGAGCAAAAAAAGTAGTCATATCTGCACCAGCAAAAGATGGTGATGGTTCTGTAATGGGCGAAACTATTTTACTCGGCGTAAACGAAGACAAATTTGGAACTTGTGACATTACGTCAAATGCTTCCTGTACTACCAATGCAGCTTCACCTCTTATCTCTATTTTGCATGAAACTATTGGTATCGAAAAAGCAATATTGAATACTGTGCATGGATATACTGCTTCACAGGCACTGGTAGACGGTCCAAGTAAAAAAGACTTGCGTGAAGGCCGTGCAGCAGCTCAGAACATCGTTCCAGCTTCTACAGGAGCTGCCATTGCAGTGACAAAAGCATTTCCAGAACTAACAGGGCTTTTTGACGGTATCTCTATTAGAGTACCCGTGCCAGCTGGATCTATAGTAGATATCACTTTTATAGCAAAACGAGATACAACTGTAGAAGAAATAAATACTATTCTTTCAAACGCAGCAAAAAGTGATCATTGGAAAACCATATTTGCTGTCACCAATGAACCTCTTGTTTCAAGTGATATTTTAGGAGATTCTCATGCATCGATTGCAGACCTTGGGATGACCCGTGTTGTTGGTGGAAATTTGGTAAAAGTCATGGGGTGGTACGACAATGAGATGGGGTATACACATACTTTGGTTGACCACGTCATTAAAACCGGCCGAACGATAAAATAGGCCATCATAAAAGCTCTAATAAAAAAGCCCTGTTAAAAGCAGGGCTTTTTTATTGCCTGCCTGGTCATCTTAAAGGTCAAAATTATTAACCAATCTAATCATTGTCACGAAAGGGATCGGTCTATGTACAAGGCCTGAGGCTAACAATAAAAAAACTTAAAAACACACGAACAGTTACTTACAGGTGGAAGGTACCCCAATCATCGGACACCCATTCTACATTATTAGAATTTAATTTAGAATATACATATGGCAAAAAAGTATTTCGTATAGCTCCTGAAATCAAGGAGCAGATTATAAATCGTATTAAAAATGATGGTGTAAGTGCAGCAGTAGCCGCCAAAGATCATAGCGTCAGTACTGTCACCATATACAGCTGGCTAGGTATCACAGCCAAAGGTATTAGCGTCATCGAACACAACAAGCTGAAGAAAGAAAACTCACTTCTGAAAGCACTGATTGGCGAACTAACCCTCAAGCTCTCGAATGAGGAAAAAAAGGGTTCTCGATGAGAGAAAACAAGTCTGCTTTAGCAAGAGAGACGGTTATTGAAAGATCTTTCACTTATGCTGAAAAGTCAAAATCTGTAAGTATCAAAAAGTAAACTTGGAAGAGGTATCTTCCATAAACAACAAATGATTTAAAAATAGTATATACCATTGCTATCAGAAAGCGGGTTTACAACCAACAACGGTAGTATGATATACTATTATAGTCGTATATATCACAATTATATATTATTGAGCAATTTACAATGGATAATGAACCCAAAAAACAAATATCAGAAGAAGACCTTGAAAGTAAAGTTGTTGATACAAAACATATAATCGAAGAATCCAATGATGGCACTAAGTATACTGTGAAAATAGAAACCCTCAGTGATGGTACTGAACGAAGGATTATGGAGACCGGTCTTTCTCCTAAAGAATTAATGAAGGTGCTTTTCGACTAATATGAAAATATATTTTGCTTCTGATCATGCTGGGTACGATTTAAAAACAAAACTAAAGTCGTTTGTGGTGGGTCTTGGATATGAGGTAGAAGATTGTGGTCCACATGAATACAACGCAGATGATGACTATCCAGATTTTGTTGTTCCCTGTGCTCGTCTTGTAGCAACTACAATAGAGAGTCTGGGTGTAATAATTGGTGGTTCTGGCCAAGGTGAAGCCATGGTTGCAAACCGTACGCTTGGCATCAGGTGTGCTTTGTTTTATGGAAAAAGAGAAGCGGAAAATACTATCGATGCTTTAGAGAATAAGAGTATAGACTCTTTTGACATACTTAGACTCACTCGTCAGCACAACAACGCAAACATGCTGTCTTTGGCATCTCGTTTTTTGACTGATGATGAAGCGATACAAGCAGTACGAGTATTTATAGAAACTCCATTTAGTAATGAAGAAAGACATACTAGAAGAATAGAAAAATTTTAAAATGAAACAAGATTCACTACCTGAAAAAACAAACAACGACAAAGTGCGTTATTCAGAATTACTTGCAAAGGAGATTCGTTTGGAAAAGCTGGAAGCAGAGAACCAACAACTTCATTCACTAGTTGTTGAATTTACTGGAGAAAATGAACTTTTTTGGCAACTCTATGAATTTTCAAGTGAGCATCCTGTAGAGTTTGAAAAAGAACACAGTAGATTGACCAAAATAGTAGAAGAAAGTGAAAAAAATTTAAGCTCAGAGGGAGTCGTACAGTTTAAAGAAAATGTCGAATCGCTAAGACTATTTACCAAGATACACAATATAAAAAAAAGAATTGAAAATCTAGATCAGAACACAAAAGTATTATGGGACACGCTGGTCGATTTGAGGAGCGCGGATTCTGATACAAAAGAAAAATATCACACACGAAATATAAACTAATTTAGGTATATCAGTATATAGAATACTTATTGATAAACCACTACACGAATACTATGCAAATAATTCCAGCAATTTTACCAAAAAATATTGAAGATATACGGAGCTCGTTGGCTCGTGTTGTTGGACTTATTGAATGGGTTCAACTGGATTTTACAGATGGTAAATTTGTTAGTTCTCAAACCTGGCCATACAACGGAGAAGATGCTCAGCAATTTGAGGAGATTATGGCGGAAGAACAAGGTTTACCATACTGGGATCAATTCAATTTTGAATTTGATCTGATGGTAAAGGATGCAAAAGATTCGTTGGCAACTTTTGTTACCATGGGAGCAAGTAGAATACTATTTCACCTTGAAGCAGAACAGGAAGATGAACTATTAGATTTTTTAGAAGGAATTGACCCTTTTCTACGCGAAACAATAGAATTTGGTATTGCATTTTGTCCTTCTACGTCACTTGAAAAAGTGTATCCATTTATTCCTTATATTGATGTGGTGCAGTGTATGGGTTCAGATACACTTGGACAACATGGTGAAGATTTAGATCAAAGAGTCTACAATATTGTAGAAAATATACATACTCGATATCCAGATATACCACTACAGGTAGACATAGGCGTCAATAAGGAAACTGCACCACTCCTCTGTGCTGCAGGGGCCACACAGTTAGTTTCTGGATCAATGATATGGAGTTCAAACAATATACAAGAATTACTAAACACCTTTGAATCACTATAGTTTTAGTGGTATAATAATAGTATATGCACCTTACTGATAATGAAATAATAAAATTAGAACATCAAGCAAATGAAATTCGTCAGTCAATTATTGTAGCGTTGGTAGAAGCTGGAAGTGGTCACACAGCAAGTTCACTAGGAATGGCTGATATCATGACAGCGTTATACTTTCATTGTATGCATCATGATTCCGGGAATCCCACTATGCCTGACAGAGATAGACTTGTGCTGTCTAACGGACATGTGTGTCCAGTATTGTATGCTACACTCGCGCACGCAGGTTATTTTCCAATAGATGAATTAAAAACACTTCGGAAATTTGGATCTCGATTGCAAGGTCACCCCCACCGAGATTTTTTACCTTATTTGGAGACATCTTCAGGACCTCTTGGTTCAGGATTATCTCAGATTGCAGGTATGGCTCTTGCGAACCGTATAGACAATGGAACAACCTCACATATGTGTTTCTACTGTACCGTAGGAGATGGAGAATTGAATGAGGGAAACAATTGGGAAGCGATTATGTTATTGGGCAAAGAAAAATTGGGTTCAGTCATTGTTATTGTTGATAGAAATCTGATTCAAATAGATGGTAACACAGAAGATGTAATGCCTCTTGGTGACCTAACAAAGAAATTTGAAGTTTTTAATTGGCACACTCAAGAAATAGATGGACATAATTTTGAAGAAATTGTAGGAGCAATCAATCGAGCAAAAGCTGTTAATGATCGTCCGTCAGTTATAGTTGCTCGTACTATACCTTCGAAAGGGGTTACAAAGTGGGAATATGATTTTAAATGGCACGGCAAAGCTCCTTCACCAGAAGAAGGGGAATATGCCTTAAAAGAATTAACACTAAGAAAGTAGCCATGTCTATGGAACGGCAATCATTCAAAAAAGAAAATAATAAATCATCTCCATGGATTGTGGTAGATATTAATACACAAAAAGACACTCGGGAAACAGAATCTCTTTCAGTAAAAGATGTTACAAAATTGAAATCATTTTTTGAGTTTGAAATTTCTAACTATAGAGAAAATGCAAACACA
>JAGOPB010000041.1 GCA_017992255.1 Minisyncoccota bacterium
AACCAGTACGAACGTGGAGTACGGTTTACTCTTGGGAAATTTACCGGGCTGATGAATCCGGGTTGGAAACTTGTAATTCCAGTGTTTCAATCCTTCCAAAGAGTCGATATACGCGTCAAAGCCACAGATGTACCTGATCAAAACGCAATCACTCGCGACAACGTGTCGGTGAAGGTGAACGCTGTTATTTACTATAAAGTGAGTGACGCATCTAAAGCAATTATTGAAGTCGAAGATTTCAAATATGCTATCTCTCAGTATGCACAGACCACTATGAGAAACATTGTGGGTTCTGTCACTCTCGATGAACTTCTCGCAGAACGAGACCAGATTGCAGATCGAATTCGAGAGATAGTCGACCAAGAGACAGATGCATGGGGATTGAAAGTTCAAAATGTCGAACTCAAAGATGTGAGTTTACCTCCAGATATGGAAAGAACAATTGGTAAACAAGCGGAAGCTGAAAGAGAAAAGAGGTCAGTTATTATCACTTCTGAAGGTGAACTTGCAGCATCTGAAAATATGGCAAAAGCAGCACACATGCTCGCATCCGCGCCTGGTGCACTTCATCTGCGTACCCTGCAGTCTATAAACGACATGTCTAGTGATCAGTCGAACACCGTGGTGTACATGGTTCCAGTCGAAGCGTTGAAGGCTCTCGAAGGATTCATAAAGAAATAAAATATATGAAAAAAAATAATAAATCCTCGACCATAGTTTCTGTGCTTATTATCGTTGGAGTTATGATACTTGGTCTGTTCGCAATGAAAGACAAACAAGAGCATGAAGCATTGCTACAGAGTGAATCCGTAGGAAGTCCACAAGAATCTCTCCTTGCTATCTCTGGAAATGTTCAAGATCTCGTTTCTTTTTCTGTTCCTTCTGGGGCGACGGTTTCAGGTCCCTTGGCAGTGAATGGATCAGTGCAGAACGCATACTTTTTTGAAGCAAACATCCTTGTCAATATTCTTGATGCAAATAAAAATATGTTGAAAGAAGGTTATGGTACCGCTACCTCAGAATGGATGACCACAGATCCAGTTTCATTTACTGCAAATATTGATTTTACTGGACTTCAGTCAGGTAATGGATTTATACAAATTATGAATGATAATCCTTCAGGAGACCCAACAAAAGATAAAAGTATATATATTCCAGTTGTTATACAGTAAGTAATTACAACAACACAAATATTTCTTTGAGATAAATTCAATGGCAACACTCTATACACAACAAGATAAGAATGTTCGACGCACATGGCTCCTTATGACCACGTTTTTTATTCTGATTGTGGCTATTGGATTTGTATTTTCGCAAACTTATGGAAACCCAAGTATTTTATATGGTTTTTTTGTATTTGCACTTTTCATGAATATCTTTGCTTATTGGAATAGTGCAAAGATAGCATTGAAAGTTTCTGGAGCAAAACCTGCTGATGAAACACAATACGTAGAACTCCATCGTATTGTTGAAAATCTTGCGATAACGGCGGGACTGCCAAAACCTTCAATCTACATTATCAACGATCCCGCACCAAACGCATTTGCAACCGGTAGAAACAAAAACCATGCGGCTATAGCATTCACTACTGGTTTATTGCAAATCTTGGACAAAACAGAACTCGAAGGTGTAGCAGCACATGAACTTTCTCATATTGGAAACAAAGATATTCTCGTCTCTACAATTGCGGTAGTGCTTGCTGGTTTTATTTCGCTCATCGCGGACCTTTTTCTTCGTTCACAAATTTTTGGGGGAGGGAGAGATAATGATTCAAAAAGTGGAAATATACTTATGATTATTGGTATCGTTTTAGCCATACTTGCGCCTATATTTGCAATGCTCGTTCAACTTTCTATATCTCGTAAACGCGAGTTCTTGGCCGACGCATCTGGAGCTCTACTTACTCGCTATCCAGAAGGTCTCGCGAGTGCTTTGCAAAAAATTTCATCGTACTCTCGTCCTATGGTGCGTCAGCATCAAGCAACAGCACATCTGTTTATTGCAAACCCTTTTGGGGGCAAGATAAAAGGATTGTTCGCCACACATCCACCCGTAGAAGATCGAGTAAAGGCTTTGTTAAATAAATAATAATCTTTATTCATGACATTTCTTGGCGTTCTCGCTTCTGTTGGCGCTCTCATTGCTTGGACATTTGGTGACTTTTCAATTCAAAGAGCTGTTCGAAAAATAGGGAATCTGCCTGCACTTTTTTTCATTGGTATGACAGGAAGTATTGCACTGTTTCCTTTTGTGTATAGTCAGTTACCGCTATTGTTTTAAGAGTCAAACCACGTTATTTTTTTGAGCGTTGCAAGTATTGTAGTATTTTTTGGTGCGGTTGTTGAATTTCAGGCACTGAAACAAGGAAAGCTCGCAATTATAGAACCTATTTTGGGGTTTGAATTACCATTCACTATCGGACTTGCTGTCATTTTTTTGAATGAACAATTTTCTTCGCTACAACTTTTTCTAATGGTTACAACTTTTATAGGAATCATTCTTACTGTAACTATTTTTCCATCAACGATTCATATACATAAAAGAAAATTTGAAAAAGGGATACTGTTTGCATGTATTGGTGCACTACTGATGGGAAGTGTAAATTTCCTCGTAGGTGTAGGAAGTGAACTTACTAGCCCTCTTGTGACTATATGGTTTACCAATATTGTATTTTCATTGATTGCGTTTATTGTTCTATTACAACAAGGAAGAATACAAACGATGATACAAAAAGTGAAGCAGTTTCCAAAGGACACAGGGCGAATGGTTGTGTTTGATAACCTAGCGTGGATATTTTTTGCAATTGCGACATCTATCATTCCGATCTCTCTTGCTACAACAATTAGCGAAAGCTATATAGCATGTGCTGTATTGCTCGGGGTGTATGTCAATCATGAAAAAATAAAAATTCATCAGAAAGTTGGTATAGCAATAGTTGTTGTTAGTATTGTATTTTTATCACTTTCTACTATTTAGTAGAAACACGATTGGCCTGCTCGTAACTATGATATACTAAAATTATAAGGAGTTTGGGCTCTAAACAGTCAAGACTCTTTTATTTTATACTAAATATACTTATATGATAAAAATAATTGGATGGGTCGGAGCTATTCTCTTGATAAGCATGTTTGCACTCAATTCGTTGGGTGTGATTTCAGCACAATCGTTTTTGTACCCCACACTGAACCTGGTTGGAGCATTGTGTGTAGCAGTAAAGGTTTATTCGCATAAAGATTATTCTACAATGATACTTCAGTTTTTCTGGGCAGGTATTGCAGTTTTCAGTATTATTAAATTTTTGAATAGTTAAAAAACTTTATGAATAACACAGATAAAAAATCCATAGCACTCCACAAGAAACATCATGGAAAGATACAAATCTCAATAAAAATACCACTCAAAAATAAAAATGATCTTTCTCTAGCGTACACTCCTGGAGTGGCTGCTGTTTCCTTGCTTGTCGCAAAAAACCCCGAACTCTCGTTGTCCCACTCATGGCGAGGAAATACCGTCGCTGTTATTTCGGACGGTAGTGCTGTGCTTGGTCTCGGCGATATCGGTCCACATGGAGCACTTCCTGTCATGGAAGGAAAAGTTGCTTTATTTAAATCGTTTGCAGGTATTGATGCTGTACCTATTGTACTTGCGACACAAGATTCTGCAGAAATAATAAAAATAGTAAAAGCACTCGAGCCGTCATTTGCAGGTATCAACCTGGAAGACATATCAGCGCCACGTTGTTTTGAAATTGAGGAAACCTTACGCAAAGAATTATCGATACCTGTATTCCACGATGATCAACATGGCACAGCTATTGTAGTTCTCGCAGCACTGACCAATGCATTGAAGATTGTAAAAAAGAAGAAGGATATCAGTATCGTTATCAACGGTGCAGGAGCTGCCGCACAAGCAATTTTCAAATTGATTGTAGCGGATGGATATGATGCCCATAGGATTACAATGCTTGACTCAAAAGGCATTCTCGCTCTGTCACGGAAAGATATGGATGTTTACAAAACGTTTATTGCGAAAGAAACAAAAGCAAAAGAGGGTACACTAGAAGACGCAATCCACCAAGCTGATGTGTTTATTGGCGTGTCGAAAGGAAATGTATTGAAACATGAACACGTAGAAACTATGAGTGAAAATCCTATTGTCTTTGCAATGGCAAATCCTGATCCAGAAATTTCTTTCAAAGAGGCGCAGAGAGTAAAAATCGCCGTGTATGGTACTGGGAGATCAGATTATCCAAACCAGATAAACAATGTACTCGTTTTCCCAGGGCTTTTCCGTGGAGCGTTGGATGCAGGTGTGAAAGACATAACAACTGAAATGAAACTTGCAGCAGCAAGAGCAATTGAATCACTTGTTTCAAAAAAGGAACTTCGCAAAGAGTACATAATCCCGAAACCTTTTGACAAACGTGTCGCTCCAGCAGTAGCAAAAGCAGTAAAAAGTGCTGGAAAAAAACAGTTGCCAATACAGAGATAAAAAAGTACTATAGGAGCGTTTGATCATGGAGGCGTCGGATAGCGGTTTATTCCACTACCTTGGAAAGGTAGCATGTCGCAAGGCATCGAGAGTTCGAATCTCTCCGCCTCCGCCAAAATTCGGAATTCAAATTTCCGCCAAAAATATGGTCGGC
>JAGOPB010000014.1 GCA_017992255.1 Minisyncoccota bacterium
TCATTTGTGAAAAGTTTGTCAACATACCACCAACCCATCGGTTGACGACGAAAGGCATAGATATCTTATCAGCAGCGTTTTGTACAATAGAACGAATTTCTGGCTTTGTACCAACAAGCATAATAGTTTTTTTATTTTTTCCGAGTTCTTTCATGAATTCCAGAGCGCTAGCAAATTGAACCTCTGTCTTTTCAAGATTTATAATATCGGTACCATTTTTTGTCGAAAGGACAAAAGGCTTTGCTCGAGCATGTCGTCGACTTTTTGAAAATCCTAAATGTGCGCCTACAGCAAATAGCTTTTCGACGACTTGTGAAATGTTTCCTTGTGTTGTCATGGCTGTGATACTACCAGAAATATAAGGAAAATGCAACCCGAAAACGAGCTATAATGTATAGATACTAGTTCAGATTTTTGGGCGTAGTATGTTGATGTATCTTTACTATTGTTGCAAGACAAGTAGAGTGTTTTACTTTATACCAATCTATCGTTATTTATAAGAATAAAAGAACGAAAAATATTGTAGTATGTATTTCATTATAACTTGTAAAATAAGCTTTTTTGCGGTAGTATCATCCATATGCGACAAAGTCATCTATTTACTAAAACACGAAAGGAAATACCTGCAGATGAAACCTCAAAAAACGCTCAACTTCTCTTGAAGGCTGGCTATGTACACAAAGAGATGGCTGGGGTATATGACCTATTGCCTTTGGGAATGAAGGTGGTTGAAAAAATAAAAGAAATAGTGAGGCAAGAAATGAACGCTATTGGAGGTACAGAATTTATTATGTCATCGTTACAAACAAAAGATGTGTGGACACGAACAGGCCGATGGAGTGAAGATGTAGTAGATGTATGGTTCAAATCAGAATTGAATGCAGGTGGTGAAATAGGATTCGGCTGGTCGCATGAAGAACCGATTGTAGAAATGATGAAAAATCATTTGAGTTCATATAAAGATCTTCCCATCAATGTATATCAGTTTCAAAATAAATTTAGAAATGAATTACGAGCAAAGTCTGGGTTGATGCGTGGTAGAGAATTTGTGATGAAAGACATGTATTCTTTTTCACAGGATGCAAAACAACACGAAGCATTTTATCAAAAAACGATCGAGGCGTATCATCGGTGTTACGAACGGTTTGGCATAGGAAAGGATACTTTTATTACCTTTGCTGCGGGAGGTGCTTTTACAGAATTCAGTCATGAATTTCAAACAATCTGTGAAACGGGTGAAGACGAAATCTATATAAATCGCGATAAGAGAATTGCTATAAATCATGAGGTATATAATGAAAAAACTTTGTTAGAGCTTGGTGTATCCGAAAATGAACTTGAAAAAGTGACAACTGCTGAAGTAGGAAATATTTTTAATTTCGGCACTCAAAAATGCGAAGAAATGGGTTTATATTTTAATGACGATCAAGGAAAACAAACTCCAGCACATTTGGGTTCATATGGCATAGGTATTACTAGAGTGATGGGAGTTATTGCTGAAAAATTTTCAGATGCAAAAGGTCTTGTTTGGCCTCTATCTATTGCGCCGTATCGTGTGCATGTGCTATTGCTTGGAGATGATGAAAAAATAAAAACTGAAGCTGAAACATTGTACACACAACTGACCAATGCTGGTATAGAGGTATTATTCGACGATCGTACAGGTATGAGCGCGGGTGAAAAATTTGCAGACAGCGATCTCATTGGTATTCCTTATCGTGTCGTCATATCGAGTCGTTCCATGGCGTCTGGTGGCATAGAAGTGAAAGAGAGGACAGAAGAAAAAGGTCGGATGCTGACAGTGGCAGATTTCTTGCAAGAATTTTCAAAACGCGCATAATATCGCGCTACTGTTGCTATGTTTAAAAAACTCTACAAATTATTTTCAAATGATATCGGTATAGACCTCGGTACTGCAAACACTCTCGTGTATTTAAAGGGGCAAGGTATTGTCATAAACGAACCATCAGTGGTCGCTGTCAATCAAAAAACACAGCAGATCGTCGCGGTAGGCATCGAAGCAAAAAAAATGCTAGGTCGTACACCGTCACACATAAAAAGTGTCTGTCCGATTGTAGATGGTGTTATCTCGGATTTTGAAGTTACGGAAGAAATGCTTTCGTATCTTATATCGAAAACAGAAAAGATATCAAAAAAATTTTTCAAACCGCGCGTGGTAATTGGCGTACCCTCTGGAGTGACAAATGTGGAAATACGAGCTGTCTATGATGCAGCAAGAAATGCAGGTGCGAGAGAAGTCTACATAGCAGAAGAGCCGATGGCTGCTGCCATCGGCATACGACTTCCTGTCAAAGACCCGGTTGGTTCGATGATAATTGATATCGGTGGAGGAACAACTGACATAGCTGTCATCTCACTCGGAGGAATTGTACGCTCAAAGAATTTGAAGATTGCCGGTGTTCGTTTCAATAATGATATAGCTACGTATTTGCGAGATGAATTCAAATTACTTATTGGAGAAAGAACAGCTGAGAATATAAAAATCGCCATTGGTTCAGTTATCGAAGGAGAAGCCAAAGAAGTGGCGGTACGAGGTAGAGACCTTGTCACAGGGTTACCACGAGAAATCATTGTAACTGACAGTGATGTGCGACAAGCATTGTCACCCGCTATTGTTTTGTTTATCGATGGCGTAAAAGAAGTTTTAGAAACCACTCCACCCGAGATACTCGCTGATGTGATGCATCGTGGTATATACCTCACAGGAGGAGGAGCACTCCTTTCTGGATTTGATTCTTTGCTTCGAAAAATGTTGCGAATACCCATTATAGTTTCAGATGATTCTTTGACTGCAGTTGCCAGAGGCACCGGGATTATACTCGACGATCTCGACTATTATAAAGATGTTCTCGTTTCTACCGATGGATCTATATCACCTCGCTTCTAAAAGAAAGCGCTCAAATTCGCTGAAGCCACTTTTTATTTTTTGTGGTGTGGTTTTGTTGGTTGTGATAGTAGTACTTGTGGTCCGTTTTGCATCACCGTATAAAGAGAAGAAGATGGCAAGTGGTGTCTTCTCGTTTACGACATTTGCCAATTCGCTTTTTGGACACACTCACGGATTGTTTCAATCAAAAAAATCTTTATTGCTTGATAATGCAATTTTATTGCAAAAGACAAAAGTTTTAGAACAAAGCGTGTATTCAGTTGTAGCACTGGAACAAGAAAACACAGAACTAAAAAGTATCATGGGAAGGGTCTCTGACATCAATAGCGTCGTTTTGTCTCGCGTCGTATCTCGTCCCCAAGCAACACCGTATGATACACTTATTATAGACAGAGGTTCGGACAGTGGTATCGAACAAGGAAACATAGTATTAGCTGATGGAGTATATGCTATTGGTCGAGTGGTTGATGTGACCAACACCAAAGCAACTGTGAGTTTGTTTACTACTCCTGGAGAAAAAACGTTTGCAACACTGGCAAACGCAAATCTTTCCGTTACGTTGGTCGGTCGTGGTGGTGGAAATTTTAGTCTGACGTTACCTCGTGAGATTGGTGTTATTGTTGATGATTACGTAATTTTGTTTGATGAACGTGCGTATATTGTTGGCGAGGTACTCAAAGAACTTTCCGATCCTCGTGATTCTATCAAGTCTATTATTCTCCGTTCTCCAATAAATTATTGGCAACTTTCATGGGTGCAAGTTCTCACCGAACAGACACGCTCCACAGCACAATAGTATGTTTTCTTTTACCATACTAAAAGAGCTTCATCCAAACAAAAAAGGAGGAGCACGAACAGGAGTGATACAGACGTCTCATGGATCGATACACACACCAGCATTTGTAGCTGTTGGCACAAAAGGCACAGTAAAATCTTTGACTCCATTTTCTGTAAAGGATGCGGGTTCGCAAGTTGTATTGGCAAATACATATCACATGTATTTGGAACCGTCACCCGAGATTGTAAGACAAGCTGGTGGTTTGGGAAAGTTTATGAACTGGAATGGTCCGACAATGACTGATTCTGGAGGATACCAAGTATTTTCACTTGGAGTAGCATACAAGAAAGGAATTAGTAAAGTGTTACAACCTGTTGACGTGACATATCAAATACCAGAACGTTCAAGTGCTGATGATGGTGTGCCACGACTTGCAACGATAGGCAACGACGGTGTGTCATTTCGTTCGCATCTTGATGGGAGTTTGCACTATATAACACCGGAAAAATCTATTGAAATACAACATGCATTGGGTGCAAATATCATTTTTTCATTTGATGAATGCACCTCACCCACAGAAGACTTCCGTTACCAGAAAGAAGCACTCGAGCGTACTCATGCATGGGCACAGCGTTGTTTGAACCGTCACCACCAGTTGAAAAAAGAAAATAGTCTCGCACCATGTGGTAATGTTCCTGATGCATTGTTTGGCATTGTGCAAGGTGGTAGAGAAGAAGATCTTCGAAAGCACTCTGCACACATAATCGGAAACATGTGTACAGAAACAGGAGAAAATTTTGATGGTTTTGGAATAGGCGGTTCATTTGCAAAAGAAGATATGGCAACTGCGGTCAAGTGGGTCAACGAAATATTGCCAAATGATAAGCCAAGGCACCTTCTCGGAATAGGAGAACCAGAAGATTTGTTTATGGGGGTTGAAAATGGTTGTGACTTGTTTGATTGCGTACTTCCCACAAGAAATGGAAGAAATGGCACACTTTTTACAAGTACCGGAAAGATACATATCGGGAATTCACGTTATCGTAATGATTTTTCTCCAATACAAAAGGATTGTGAGTGTTATACTTGTACAAATTTTACTAGAGCATATATATGTCATTTGTTTCATGGAAAAGAAATGTTGGCAGGAACTCTTGCAAGTATTCACAATTTGTATTTTATAAACTCTCTGATCGACACAATTCGCAGGAGTATACAAGACGATACGTTTCATGAATATAAAAAAACTTTTTTATCACTATATGTATCGCAGGGTAGTAAATAATTTTTATATTTTGCTATAATAAAAAAATGAAATTTGACTTACATGACTTAAAAACATCTGTGCGATATATGGATCCTACATACTACAAGAATTTTTTTACTGGAGCAGAAAATGGAGATTTCTACCAGAAATTTTTTGTTGATCAATTTATTTTACGTGATCATTTGGCTATTGATAGAACCATGCTTGCAAACGAATCAACGTTTCTCTCGTATATACGCACAGCGTTGGCAATGTCTGCTGCAGGAGGAACGTTGTTACACTTTGGACTCGAGTTTCATACGGATCTGATAGGTGGAGTATTGGTTGCCGGTGGTATGATACTATTTGTTGTTGGGGTGTTTCGATACCGACATACTCGATCTATTATCAACCAGATACGAAAAAAGAAACATGGTGATATAACGAAAATGGGAGACGAGATTCGAGTTGGAACAATACAAAAGAAGGAAAATTGAGATGCACGCACAGCCTTGTGGTTTGTGTCCAATACTATATGACAGAAATAGAAGTTACCTTCTATTATATATTTTGAAACAAAGTCTGTAGTTGTTTCTGTCGATCGAGTAAATTTTTATATTAAATTACCGTAGGGCCGATAGTACAAGAAAAACAACATTTGCTATAGGGTTCAGTATGTAAAAGGTGGATAGAAAATAGAAAACGTTTACCCATATAGCATCGAATAACCAAACAATCTTCGTTTTTTTCTTCCACTGTCTGGTACAGTTGAAACAGTTACTAATATAAAACAATAAAAAAAGTGCGTAGAGAAACTATACACCGATTTTTTTTGATTGATGCAATAATAATTTAGCAGTTTTCATATTCAATTTATTTTATACGCAAAAAATTTAGTTTATGTAGTCATTGTACAGGTATTGAGTAGAAAAATATGGATACTTCCTGTTTGACAATAACATGCAGAAGTGTAATCTGGAGAAAACAATCAATTCACCTTAAAAACGTTTACAATATGAAAAATAAAATACTATGTGGATGTTTGTTGATGCTGATAACAACAACACCGGTTTCTAGTGGCTCACTATATCCAAAAGGTTGTTTAGAGGCTGATATAATTTTTTTGTTAGATTTTTCTGGAAGTGTTGCTGGGTATGAAGATTTTATTACAGATGCTTTGAAATCTTTTGTTCTAACAACAGAGTTGTCACGTGAGGGTGTGCAAGTCGGATATGTTGTATTTTCGTCGTATTTACGACAGACCGTTGAACTGACAGACCTTGAGCCAATACTTTTGAACTTCATAGGTATGTTAGAAAATATGCAAGCAGACGGTGGTACATCCCTAGTTGCCGCACTAGAAAAGTCGCAGACATACTTTTCTGAGAGTGAAAAAATACGTGGGAAAAAAGTACTTCAGATTATTGTGTGTGTTTCCGACGGACAATTCGGAGACATGCACGAGACAATACATACTGCTCATGTATTGAAAAATAATGATGTTAAAATATTTTGTATTCAAACTGCAACGGAATACCAAGCGGACGGAATGAGAATATTAAAACAGATAGCCACTGATGAAAATTATTATTTTGCGAGCGATTATGTTTCATTAACTGAAACCATACAAAGATTGGACATCTGTATGTAAATATTTTATTTGACAGTAAGAAACGAGGCTCATAGAGTGCTCGTTTTTTTAATTTAATTCGCACATATAATACAAAGAGTAAAGTTATAAAGTAATGTTTGTTACACACGAAAAACTTGACGTATTTACATGATCGCTATTATAGAAGTTATGAAAAAATATTTGGCATCAATTATTACCGGATTTGTATTTATAACTATGGCGACTAGTACTGCGATTGCAGAAAGTTGTGCAACATTTGACCATGATTATTATGCTATGACGTATCCAGAGTATGTCACTAGTACTAGCAATAGTGACAATCTAGAATTTGTTCGTGTGTCTTGTGTGGTACTTGGCTGAGATGTAAAGACATGTACACTCAAATTTTAATCAAGAACAACTAAACCACATTCGGTTATCACAAGTGTTTCAAATTTTAAACTTCAAGGATTGAGTTAGTATTTGTAGAAAACACAAACCACACTGTCATTAGTGGAAAATATTAGTATTTGATTTTGGTGTTGAAAGTCAGTATATACAGGTTAAAAATTCGGAACGTCTTATTGTTAGCGTATACGTTGATGATTTTTTTTGATGTCCACAAATTATATTTATTAGTATCGATGTTATAGCGAAGGATGAACGTGGTAATCTGATACATAATCTTATTGTATCTATAGGTAAAAACTTTTACTAATTCTATAAGTTATTTCAGCACTGTATCTTTTTAAAAAAATCACAGTAGTGTGGTTTTTATTTTTTCCAAAAATGTCGTACAGTATATGTCTATGGCAAAAGATATTCCACAAAAAAACACGTTTAAACTTGTCAGCACATATACACCTGCCGGTGATCAGCCCGTAGCCATACAAGAACTCGTACAGGGGTTAAAAAAGGGAATGAGAAAACAAACTTTACTGGGTGCAACAGGTACGGGGAAAACTTTTACCATGGCAAATGTTATACGTGATATAGGTATTCCAACTTTAGTAATAGCTCACAACAAAACTCTTGCAGCTCAACTTGCACAGGAGTTCAGACAATTTTTTCCGGACCATGCTGTTCATTATTTTGTATCATATTATGATTACTATCAACCAGAGGCATATATGCCAACAACAGATACCTATATAGAAAAAGACGCACAAATCAACAAAGAGATTGACCGTCTTCGACACGCAACTACACAAGCGCTTTTAACCAGAAATGACGTCATCATAGTTGCGTCTGTGTCTTGTATTTATGGACTTGGTAGCCCGGAAGAATACAAAAAAGTAAATATGCAAATTAGCGTAGGAGACGTGCTTACAAGAAATGATCTTATGCGAAGTTTGATTAAAGTTCATTTTGAAAGAACAAATGCAGATCTTTCGCCTGGTCAATTCAGAACCGTTGGACCAAAAGTAGATATAATGCCTGTGTCTGAAACGTTTTCTTATCAGATAACATTTTCTGGAAGCACGGTAGAGTCTATAAAGAAAATAGACCCTATTTCTAGCACAATAGTTTCAGACGAAGAATCAATATTTATATTTCCTGCAAAACACTTTATTACCCAAGATGAAGATCTCGGATGTGCTATTTCAGATATAAAAAATGAATTAAAAACACAATTGTCAAAATTTGAAAAAGAAGGAAAGCTTTTAGAAGCTGAACGTATCAAACGACGTACAAGTTATGATCTGGCCATGATAAGAGAAGTGGGATATTGTTCTGGTATAGAGAATTATTCGAGACATTTTTCTGGAAAAAAAGAAGGAGAACCACCAGAAACACTTTTATCATATTTTCCGCACGACAAAGATGGTAATCCACAGTTTTTGACTATTATAGACGAATCTCATGTCACGCTTCCACAATTGCGGGGTATGTACGCCGGAGATGCATCTCGAAAAAATACTCTTGTTGAGTTTGGTTTTCGTCTTCCCTCAGCAAAAGATAACCGTCCTCTAAAATATCCTGAATTTCAAGAGAGAATCGGGCAAGTTATATACACATCAGCTACCCCGGGGGATATGGAAAAGGAAGAAAGCGAGCAAATAGTTGAGCAAATAATTCGTCCAACAGGACTTATAGATCCAGAAACTATTGTACGACCTATTATTCCAAACGGTATGTACAAGGGTCAAGTTCACGACTTTATACACGAAGCTGTTGAAACTATACAAGGAGGTGGACGGGTGCTTGCAACAACATTGACAAAAAAAATGGCAGAAGACTTATCTGTATATCTAAAAGAGCAAAAAATAGAAAGCGGAATGAACATAAGAGCTGAATATTTACACAGCGATATTTTGACCATGGATCGCATAAAGATTCTAACTGAATTTAGAAAAGGAACTTTTGATTGTTTGGTTGGTGTAAACTTATTGCGAGAAGGATTGGACTTACCAGAAGTAGAACTTATAGGCATCTTGGATGCTGATAAAGAAGGATTTTTAAGAAGTGAAACTTCTCTAATTCAAACAATAGGTAGAGCTGCTCGAAATGTAAAAGGTAGAGTAATTTTATATGCAGACAAAATGACTGGTTCTATGGATAGAGCAATACATGAAACAAATAGACGAAGAGATATTCAACTAGCATACAATACAAAGAATAAAATAACTCCACAGACTATAAAAAAGAAAATAAATGACATAACAGAGGAATTGCAAAGTGAACATGCAAAAGCTGTAAACGCAGAATTGTCTTTAGATATTGAATTATTTAAAAGAGCTGCCAAAAGTTTAGACAAGAAAGAAAATAAAAAATTGAACCGGCTTTCAGATGAAGAAAGAGAACTTGCAGTATATGAAAAAATTATAAAAATGAAAGAAAAAGATATGAATAAAGCTGTAAAAGAACTCGATTTTGAAACTGCAGCTATACTTCGTGATGAGATATATGTTTTAAAAGAGAAGTATGTAAATAAAAAATAAACTTTGTTATATAGTAGTATAGTGAACACATAACATTCTTACGCTTCTCAAACAATCAATTCTATGTCACAATATTGTAGATGCAAACGTTTAAGGAAAAAGTACTCAACATTGTTAAACAAATTCCTTGTGGGAGTACTATAACATATAAGGATGTTGCAAAATTAGCGGGAAATCCTTTGGCGTCGCGTGCCGTTGGTTCGATACTGTCTACAAATTTTGACCCTGAAATACCGTGTCATAGAGTCATAGGCAAAAATGGAAAATTGATTGGATACAATCGTGGAATTAGAAATAAACTGAAACTTTTGAGAAAAGAAGGTGTAAAAATATAATCCGCCTACTTTTAAAAGTAATATTCTTTATTAAAATATAATCTTTTATTTTTTATATGCACTCTCATACTCGCTGGTTTATATACGTTTTACTTTTGGCCTTTGTGTTATTTCTAGGTATTTTTTTTCATATCAAAATAAACGAACCTAGTGATTATGTAGTAGTACCTGTTTCCATACCAGAACATGCGACGTATTACAAAGAAGTCACGATAGATACAACAGAACACTATGCTTCTTTTGATATACACTATCCACAATTTACTAAGACAAACATCGCGTTCAATAAAGAAATCGCTAGTATTGTAGAAAATGCAAGAAGTTCATTTTCTCGTGACGCCGAAGACAACTGGAAAGCATATCGTGAAATAAATTTTGAATCTGGAGATCCAGGACAATATCCAAGTGATCCATATCGTTTGTCTATCACATGGGACAAGACAACTATAGATGCCCGATATATAAGTTTTATTATGCGTATCAGTGGGTACAACGGTGGTGCTCATGGATTTGAAAACATTGTTTCATTCAATTATGATATTGTTCAACAAAAAGAAATAACTCTTGCCGATCTTTTTCCAAATGATCCCGACTACCTCAAAACAATTTCAGAGTATTCTCGTGCGTCACTAAAAACACAATTAATTGAAAATGGTTCAAGTATGAATACAGGTGAAAATGTCGGAAACGATTTCGAGGGTTCCACGGACCCTATGTTACTAGCAGGTACAGAGCCAACGCTTGAAAACTTTAGTGTGTTTACTTTTACTCCGTCAGAAATAACTTTCTATTTTACTCAGTATCAAGTTGCGCCGTATGTTGCTGGAGAACAGCAAGTGGTAATGCTGAGAAAATAATTATTTTGTTCTCAGAGTATCTTGCTGTAAACGATTACTCTACGACCTAGTATACAACACATGTATATGGCAATTTTGTCAACATTTTTTTGTTGTGCTAGAATACCTTGGCACGATATATATCAAAAAGAGCAGAGAAATGTGAGTTGTATGTCGTTACTATATACCTATGGAAAAGAAAAAAATTGTAGACAAAATAGTGGTTAAAGGGGCGCGAACCCATAACTTGAAAAATATTTCAGTCGAAATGCCACGAAACAAAATGGTGGTGGTTACTGGAATGTCTGGTTCTGGAAAAAGCTCTCTCGCATTTGATACTATTTTTGCTGAAGGTCAACGTCGTTATGTAGAATCACTCTCTGCCTATGCTCGGCAATTTTTGAACCAGATGCCAAAACCTGATGTAGATGAAATCACAGGACTTTCTCCTGCTATATCTATAGACCAGAAATCTCGTTCAAACAATCCACGCTCAACCGTTGCAACAATCACAGAGATATACGACTATCTCCGTGTTTTGTATGCTCGTGTTGGTCGTCCATACTGTCCAGAATGTGGTAAAGAAATAAAAAAATTGTCCCAAGAAGAGATACTCACTTTTATTCTTGAAAAAATAAATGTATACCTGAAAGGTAATAAAGGTAAAAAACAGGTTATGGGAGTTGAATGGAACAATATTCCTCTGGTAGTGTTTGCGCCAGTAGTACGAGGAAGAAAAGGTGAATATTACCAGTTGTTGTACGATTTGCTTGGTAAAGGATTTTCGAAAGTGCGAATAGATACTGTAATAAAAAACCTTCGCGACCGTATCGACCTGACAAAAAACAAGGCGCACACTATAGATATATTTATCGATGAGCTTGCGGTACATGAATTCAAAGACAACTTTGCGGATGCACGCACGCGTCTGTCAGAAGCACTCGAGAGAGCGTTGCTCGAAGCAGACGGGCTGGTTACTATAAAGATAGGAGATGAAGAAGAATTTCTTTTATCGTCAAAATTTGCTTGTGCACATGATGGTTATTCATTTCCTGAAGTCGAGCCCCGACTGTTTTCGTTTAATTCACCATATGGAGCATGTCCAGAGTGTAATGGGTTGGGTACCAAATATTTTGGAGGAGATGAGCCGTGTGATGTGTGTCACGGTGCTCGTCTGCGTACAGAATCGCTCCATGTGTATCTGCGAACAGAAGGAAATTATCCGTCGTTGGATAAAAAAAAGTCTACAGGTGTATCACGTACGCAGAAAAATATTCTCGACGTTACAAAATTTACTATTTCACAAGCGGCCGACTTTTTCATCGAATTGAAACTTACAGAACAAGAAACGGAAGTTGCAAAAATTATTATAAAAGAAATAGAGGCTCGTTTGCAGTTTCTTTTAAATGTTGGTTTGGATTATCTTACACTAGATCGTCGCGCAGGCACACTTTCTGGTGGAGAAAGTCAACGCATTCGTCTTGCTTCACAACTTGGATCTAGACTTGTCGGAGCAATGTACGTACTGGACGAGCCCACCATTGGGTTGCACCAACGAGACAACGAACGACTAATACGCACACTTGAAAATTTACGCGATCTGGGTAATACGATTATTGTAGTAGAGCATGATGAGGATACGATATTTGCATCCGATTATATGGTGGACATAGGACCACAAGCAGGTATACACGGAGGAAATGTCATAGTATCTGGCTGGATTGACGAACTACTTGATGCCAAAACTAATCCCAGCAAGTCCAGAACACTAGGATACCTCCGTGGTGATATAGTAATCGAGATTCCAGAGAAACGACGAAGTGGAGAAAAAGGTGAGATAAAAATAGCAGGAGGAAAAATATTTAATATTACCAATATGAATGTGGATATTCCTCTCGGTCGTTTTATCTGTATTACTGGTGTTTCAGGCTCTGGGAAGAGTTCATTTATGTATGAGATATTGTATAAAAACTTACAATCAAGACTCGACAGAAAACATCGCACGCCACACACTTACAACGCAACTACTTTTTCTGGTAGTGAATACCTTAGTCGTGCTATTTTGATCGATCAGTCACCGATAGGTCGCACACCACGGTCAAACATTGCGACGTATACTGGAGCTTTTACACATATCCGTGATTTATTTTCGGCAACGGACGAAGCACGGTTTCGTGGATGGAAGCCAAATCGTTTTTCTTTTAATGTCAAAGGAGGTCGTTGTGAAGCATGTGAAGGAAATGGAGAAATAGCGGTGGAGATGCATTTTTTGCCAACCGTGTATGTGACTTGTGATGTGTGTAACGGAAAACGTTTCGATAAAGAAACACTTACCGTCAAATACAAGAAAAAAAATATTTATGAAGTGTTGCAAATGACCGTAGAAGAAGCAGTAGTATTTTTTGAGGATATTCCAGCGATTCACGATAGAGTACGAACTCTATTGGAAGTAGGTCTCGGATATATTGCATTAGGGCAATCAGCAACAACACTTTCCGGTGGTGAAGCACAACGAGTGAAAATATCGAGCGAACTGTATGGACGACATACTGAAAAGACTATGTATTTACTCGATGAACCGACAGTAGGACTTCATTACGATGATGTTGCAAAACTTCTCGATGTGTTGCAACTTCTCGTTTCGAAAGGTCACACCGTTGTGGTTATTGAACACAATCTTGATTTGATAAAATGCGCAGACTATATCATCGATATTGGGCCTGAGGGTGGAGTTGGTGGGGGAGACATAGTTGCAAAAGGGACTCCGGAACAAATCGCAAATACCGCAAAGAGTTATACTGGCAAGTATTTGAAAAAGACACTCAAAAAAAATCGATAAGGTAGCTATCTTTTTTTTTATTTACATATGAAATTCATTTACCTATAAAAAATGCACTGCAGTGTGTGCTTTTTAAAAATACTAGAATCTTTGTATGGTATAACTTTTGTATAGTTTCTATCACATAGTATAAGCAATAGATACCATATAGCGTAATAGTTGAAACTGATGGTGTATTACATTCGTCGTTGTGTTCGTGAATTGAAATACTTTAGAACTTCCATAAAGACTAGATTAATCAATCCTATACCGACGACACCAAAAAACCACGGTAGTGGAAGTGGGGAGGTACCAAGAATATTTGCTAGGGGTTTGTAGTAGATAGCCAATACTATACTAGTAAAACCAAAGATCAATCCCCCAGTCAAATAGTAATTTGAAAATATTTTATACTTGAAAATACTTTCATCAAGTCGTCGCATGGAAAGTGCAATAAAGAGCATGTATGAAGAGAAAGAAGCAAAAATAAAAGTACGCACTATGGCTTGATCAAAAGAAGTTTTTGAAAGAACAAAATATATTGCAAAAAGAAACATGCTAGCAAAGAAGCCACGAACAAAGGTAAAGAGTCTCACGTCATGGTCGAACAGAGAAGTTTTTCTTTTTTTTCTTTGTATTTTTCTTCCATCTATTTTTTCAAAAGTAAATGCCATTGCGGGAAATATATCGGAGAAGAATTTCACAAAAAGTATCTGCAATGCATTGAGGGGAAGAACCAATCCAACGAGAAGTGATCCGCCCACAAGCATCAGTTCATCAAATGAATCTGCAAGGAGATAAGTGATAACGGTACGCATCTTGTACAAGATTCCTCTTCCTTCAAATATTGCTTCGACGATGGTGTTGAAATCGTCGTCCAATATGACGATATCTGCAGAAGCTCGCGCTACATCTGTTCCGCTACCCATTGCCACTCCTATATCAGCTCGTTTCAATGCAGGAGCATCATTCACTCCATCTCCTGTGACTGCGATAGTCTCGCCTTGAGCACTAAATGCGTTCACAAGGCGAAGTTTTTGTTCTGGTGTGGTGCGAGCAAAAACAGTGGTTTTCAAAAGGTGTTGTGGTAGGTCTGCGTCTGATATTTTTTCTAGTTCACTGCCTGTCAATACAGTATCTCCTTCTTTCCATATACCAACCTCTTCTGCAATAGCTCGTGCAGTACCTGGATGGTCTCCTGTTACCATGACAACACGAACACCTGCAGTTTGTATAGCAACAACTGCCTGAGGTACACTTTCGCGTACGTTGTCTCGAAAACGGAGTAATCCTTGAAAAATAAACGCCTTGTCATGAATGAGTTCCGCCATTGTATTTTCTGTGTATATTTCTATTTTCTTGTGCACTACGCAAACTATACGTTCGCCTGTGCTAGCCAAATCTAATACTTTTTTATTTAGTTTATTTTTTTCTATATCTGAAAGATTTGTTTTTTCTATAAGAATGTCAGGAGCTCCTAGAAAAGACACTATATGCTCATTGTTTCGAATAAAGTATACACCACTATATTTGAGCGTTGAATTAAACATCAACGTGTCTTGTATCTGATACTCTGGAAGTAAATCAGAATATGTGTGATTATTTTTGCAATGTTCATATATGGCTATTTCCAATGGTCTTCCACTGACTGTTCCGTCTTTGTTTTCTATAGCCCCAGTGTTTTGAAATGCTTCTAGTAATAGCTCTCCTTGATTGTTGTTTGCAGAATCTATATGTTGCAATCGCATCTTTCCTTCAGTTAGCGTTCCTGTTTTATCTGTCATTATGAGCGATACGACACCCAAAGTCTCAGTTGCAGCGATTTTTCGTACGACACCTTTTTTCTTTGCAAGCGAGCTAGCTCCTACAGCAAGTACAGTGGACATAGCTATGGGTAGACTTTCAGGTACGGCAGAAACTATGACAGCTATTGCAATTAGCAATATATCAGCGGTTTTGTAACCATCTGCCAGACCTAAAAAAAATATTACTACTCCCAATACTAGTAAAAATATTGTTATTACTCGAGCAAGGTGTGTGACTGATTTTTCCAAAGGAGTTTTTTCAGATTTAGTTCGACCTACCATGGCGGCTATTTTTCCAAGTTCTGTTTTGTCACCAGTCTGTACGACTATCCCTATTGCGTCACCGTCAGTGGCGATACTACCGCTCCACAGCATGTTTGTACGGTCAGACAGTAATGCATTTTCCAGAACAATAGCCCGTGCGTCTTTTTCAACTGAGAGTGATTCGCCAGTCAAAAGCGATTCGTCGACTTCAAGTGACGTCGACTCCACAAGACGTACATCAGCGGGTACTGTATCGCCACTTCGTATATACACGATGTCACCTAAAACGATGTGTGCACTATTGATTGTTGTGCGTACGCCATCTCGAATGACTTTTGCGTGTTTGGTTATGTAGCTTTCCAGTTTTTCTATGGCATTGTTTGCTTTCCATCCTTGCCACACTCCTATTGCGATATTGACGATGATAGCGGTCAATATAAAAAGAGCCTCTTCTTTTTTCTTTAGCAGAAACGACAGAATCAGGGCGACCATTAATATGATAACAAGAGGACTACTTACCTGACCCCAGAGGTGGGTAAGGATGGTATTTTTGTTTTTATTTGTAATCGTATTGGCACTATACAGTTCGAGCCTTTTCTCTGCCTCATTTCGAGAGAGACCATTGAGTGATGTATTAAACTTTGTATATACGGTCTCTGTATCACTTGTCCATATTGGAAATGATGAGTCTGTCATGTATGGAGTATACCATATCAAAAGTGTAGGATTGCACTGTCCTGTACAGGAATGCTACTATCACATCGTGGTACAAAAAGATCTAAAAAAATTGAATATTCCCGATACACCAGGATGCTATTTTTTTAGGCTCGGGGATGAGATACTGTATATCGGCAAAGCAACATCGCTTCGTTCGCGAGTGAAAAGCTATTTTGGTGGTGACCTTATCAACACTCGAGGTGCACACATAGTAGATATGGTGTTTCGTTCAGACAATATTGTATGGGAGGAAACTGACACCGTGCTCGAGGCTTTGATTTTAGAAGCGGAGCTGATACGAAAACATAAACCATATTACAACACAAAAGAAAAAGACGATAAAAGTTTTCTCTGTGTCTGTATTACTGACGAAGCTTTTCCCATGGTACTTTCTGTTAGAAAAAAAGATATAGATTTCAAAACTAAAACGTGTACAATTTCGAAACTTAAAAACAAGAAATACAAACTAAAATATATTTTTGGTCCCTTTACTTCTGGTCCAGCTTTAAAAGAGGGATTACGTATTGTACGAAGAATATTTCCGTATTTCGATACTGTATCTATAAAAAAAGACAATCGTGAGTTTTATAAACAGTTAGGACTTACTCCTGATGTTGCGTACTTTGATTCGGCTTCACCACAAAAAAAGTATCAGCGTGATGTGGAGCAAAACACAGTGTCCGACATGCAAAAACAATATGCAAAAAATATACGGCATATTGTATTGTTTTTCAAAGGAAAGAAAAAAGAAATTATTCGACTGCTTGAACGAGAGATGCATCTCTATGCAAAAAGTTTGGAATTTGAAAAAGCAGAAACTATAAAAAGAAAGATTTTTGCACTCAACCATATAAACGATATAGCTCTTATTCGGCGAGATGACTATGACCTGCCAGCTGACATGCGACGACTGCGAATAGAGGCATATGATATAGCCCACACCAGTGGCACTGACATGGTGGGAGTTATGACAGTAGTAGAAGGCAATATGTCTGTACCGAGTGCTTACAAAATGTTTAAAATAAAAACAGTGCACGGAAGTAATGACCCCGCTGCTTTATATGAAATACTTACGCGTCGTTTTTCACATGTAGAATGGGGGCTACCCGATCTCGTTGTAGTAGATGGAAACAAAGTACAAATCGCTGTTGCGGAAAAAGTATTGAAACAAGCAACTCATATCATTCCGGTGTGTGCTGTCGTGAAAGACCATCATCACAAAGCTCGATCTCTGTTGGGGGATCCGTCTATTGTAGAGAAAAACAAAAGAGCGATCGTGCTTGCCAATAGCGAAGCTCACCGTTTTTCTGTCTCGTATCACAAAAAAGTTAGGTCAAAAAATTTTATTAAAAAAAAATAACACAACATTCCTATCCAAAAAAGTGTATTGATGCTAGATAGAAAAAGCTGGATATTGTATACTATATGTATGAAACGCATAGGTGTTATCCGTGGAGGAATAAGTCCTGAACATGAAATTTCCCTTAAAACAGGTTCTGCTATTTTGCGTGCACTTCACGGACAACTATCTCATAAATACATACCAATAGATATTCTGATAGACAGAGATGGAATGTGGTATATGAGAGGTGTACCTTTTGATCCACGAGAATTATCAAAAAAGATAGATGTAGCTGTCAATGCACTTCATGGGTTTTATGGAGAGGATGGTAAATTACAAAAATTTCTTGATGATATACAGATACCATATACTGGAAGTGGCGCACTTGCTTCTGCGATTGCGATGCACAAAGGTCTAGCAAAAGAGTATTTTCAAAAAGCTGGAGTGCAGACTGCACGAGGAATCGAAATTCCTTACGAAGCAGAATATGGAAGTGAACACGCAAAAAATTTTGCACGAGACATATGGCAACGCATGGGACCACCGTGGATTGTAAAACCTATAACAGGTGGATCTTCGGTAGGTACACATGTGTGCAATACCTTTGATAAACTGTCTTCAGCAATTGAAGAAAATTTTGAAAATAAAAATGATATTTTGGTAGAAGAATTCATAACAGGACGAGAAGCAACAGTCGGAGTCGTCAATGGGTATAGAGGAGAATCTCTCTATGTGTTACCTCCCATAGAAATAGTCAAACCAGCACAGTGTTCTTTTTTTGATTTTAATGCCAAGTATAGCGGTGAATCACAGGAGATATGTCCAGGAAATTTTACACCTGAAACCAAAGACGAATTAGTCCGTCTCGCCAGACTTATCCACGAAGAACTCGGTTTGCATCACTATTCGCGTAGTGATTTTATAGTGCACCCCCGTCGTGGTATTTTTGCACTCGAGGTAAACAC
>JAGOPB010000015.1 GCA_017992255.1 Minisyncoccota bacterium
CTGGTTGTACTCATTGTCACATGAGTGGATACAAAGGACGTATCGGTATTTTTGAAGCTATTCATGTAAACACAAAAGAAGTAGAAGAAATAATTCCCAACTACCCAAGTGAAAGAGAGATAAAAGAAATTGCGGAAAAACAAGGTATTTTAGACATGAAAGAAGACGGAGTTGCAAAAGTACTCGCGGGTATTACGACACTCGAAGAAGTTTCTTCTGTCGTTGATGTGGAAGAAGATTAGATGCAGGTTGGAGATATATGAATACCACACATACGCTACAACTTTTTCAAACTATGTTATACATAACATAGTTTGAAATAAAAAAACTCATAAATCTCTAAACAATCCTTCTGACGCTATGCGACACAAGTAACACATACTCAAAGGATGGTCCCAGTAACTCTGGCCGAAACCAGTAACCAAAACGTCCTTCTTGCACCTGTAGAGACTTAAAAGTCTGATTGCTTAGAGATTCATGAGCTCTTCGCGTAAACTATTTTTTTATCAATCTTATGCTTTTCGTGACAAAATAAAATCACCCCTTCAAGCACTGAAAAGATGATAACAAACACTAGACACACCATCCACCACAATATGTTATAATCCGTGCATAAGTTGTGGAAAAGTATCTTTTTTCTGTGTGTATCGTAGGCTTGAATAAAGTCTAGCATAGTTTGAAAAATTTGTCAATACTTTTATGTTGTATGCATAGCGTTTCTCTAGAGAGTTCCTCACCAAGCTTCTGTTTTGCCCTTGTAATATAAGCCAAAAACAAAAATTCACGAAATGACTAAAAAAAATAACACAACAGAAAATGACGAGAATTACCTAGACCAGACACTTCGACCACAGTTGTGGGACGACTATGTAGGACAATCTCATATAAAAGAAAATCTACGAATTCTTTTGACAGCAGCGGAGGAACGCGGTCATGCGGCTGAGCATATACTTTTTTATGGACCACCGGGGTTGGGAAAAACAACTCTTGCGAATCTTATAGCACACGAAACAGGAAGACAAATAAAAGTGACTTCCGGTCCCGCAATTGAACGCGTCGGAGATCTGGCGTCTATTCTCACCAATTTGCAAAAAGGTGATATTTTATTTATTGATGAAATACATCGACTAAACAAAGCAATCGAAGAAGTTCTTTATCCTGCGATGGAGCGAGGAGTGCTCGACATAATAATAGGTAAAGGACCATCAGCTCGAACGGTGGCACTTGATTTAGAACCCTTTACTCTTATCGCCGCGACAACACGAATATCTCTCATGTCTTCACCGTTACGTTCACGGTTTGGTGGAGGTGTTTTCCGGTTAGAATATTATACTGAAGATGAACTCGTTCGCATCGTATCTCGTTCTGCGCAATTACTCGGTACAGAAACTGACGAGCAAGCGATACGAGAGATAGCAAAGCGAAGCAGGTTTACCCCACGTACCGCCAACTATTTACTCAAACGTGCTCGTGACTTTGCGCAAGTCTCACAAACACTACTCTCAAAAGAGATAGTGAAGAAATCTTTAGATCTACTTGCTATTGACGAGCTGGGCCTCAACGCATCAGACAGACAGTTTCTCAGTGTTCTTATTGAAAAGTTCAATGGTGGGCCAGTGGGTCTAGGAACTTTAGCTGCTGCGTTATCAGAAGAAGATATGACCTTGGAAGAGGTTGTAGAACCGTACTTGTTGCAGTTGGGACTTATAGAACGTACACCGCGAGGTCGTGTAGCCACGAAAAGAGCGTATGAACATTTAGGATTCGATTTTGTACAACGATAGTGAGAGCTGTTTGCGTTTTTTTGTGACGACTTCTATGTGATATAGTACCAGTATGAATATTATAGGTATTGACCCAGGATACGACAGACTTGGTATTGCTGTCATTTCATTTGAAAAAGGAGTGGCTTCCTATCTTTACTCAACATGTATACAAACAGATAAAAAACAATCTCTTTCAAAACGACTTCTTTGCATAGGGAGTGCCGTAAAAACTATAATTCAAAAATATAAACCGTCGCTTTTGGCAATAGAAACACTCTATATGACCAACAATCAAAAAACAGCTCTCGGTGTTGCAGAAGCTCGAGGTGTCGTATGCTACGAAGCGGAAAAAAACAATCTTAGTATTGTACAGATGACTCCTTTACAAATAAAACAGGCGTTGACCGGCTACGGAAAGGCAGATAAAAATGCAGTCTTCACGATGACAGAAAAGTTGCTTGCGATACCAAAAAAGAAAATGATTGACGATGAAATGGATGCACTTGCCGTCGCTCTCTCAGGTAGTGTCTATGGCGTACGAGGCAATACTATCATTGGCACATCATGATTTTTTGATATACACAGTACTCACGAGTCTGCGGACGTGAGACTTCAATACTTTTTAAAAAAGTTTTCCACATCTCAGAGAAAAAGGTATTGCAAAGAATTGATAGGGTTGCTATAACTGTGGCGTTACACAATGGTTCATTTTTACAAGGTCGAAATTAAAATTAAAATAGAAAATGTGAGTCATATATATGGCATACTACGAAGAAGAGGTTATAACCAGTGATCTATTTATCGCATCAGAGGATGACGATTTGGATGACGATGAGGATGCAACCGACGACAAACTAGATGACGCTGATTTCGATGATGGAGATCTCGAAGAAGGTGTCAGTGCAGCGTTCGCAGATGACGAGGAAGAGGAGGAAGAGGAATCATAAATAAAAAACCCGCATATGCGGGTTTTTTATTTATGTATATAATGTATATATCTCTTTACATATTTTTTTTTACAATAATCTTGAGAAATCTTCTTTTTCCTATTTTCAGTGCACCAGATTCTCCAATCAAAGAGTTGGGATCAATTATTTTCTTTTCTTCTATTTCTCCGTGAAAGGTAATAGCTCCCTCTTGTACCAAACGACGAAACTCTGACTTTGATGCAATCATTTTGTTTTTAATAAGTATATCAACGAGAGGCATTTGTATATTTATCGTCACACTTTTTGCGTCTTTTGGTATTTCACCTTTACTGAAAGTGGAAACAAAATGTGATTCAGCTTCTTGTGCTAACTTTTTTGAATGATACAAAGCAACTATTTCTCGAGCCAAGTACATTTTTATATCTCGGGGGTGTGATATTCCTTTCACCAAACCTTCTGCTATTTTTTTTATTTCTTCTAGTGAGATGTCTGTACACAACGTAAAGTAGGTAATCAACAAATCGTCTTTTACACTCATAATTTTCCCATACATGTCGTGCGGTTCGTCTATGATTGAAATTATGTTACCCCACGATGTCGACATTTTTCTTCCATCGGTTCCCACAAGCATTGCAGTGGTAAGTATATTTTGAGGAACTTGGTTATAGTGTTCTTGCATTATTCTTCCTGCTTTGACATTGAAAAGTTGATCAAATCCTCCAATCTCTACATCTGAACGAACATGAACTGAATCGTACCCTTGCATGAGTGGGTACAAAAATTCTCTCAAAGAAACATCCTCACTTTTTTCAAATCTTTCTTTGAAATTTCTTCGTTGAGACATTTGCTGTACAGTAAAGCTTTCTGCCATGGTGGCAATTTCCATAAAATCTAGTTTTTTAAGCCACGTACTGTTGAAATGAATTTCTATGTTTTTTTCTAAATCTAAAATTTTTCCTACTTGTTTTTTATAGGTTGCTAAATTTTCTTTTATCGTTTCTGGTGTTAGCATTGGTCGTTTTTCAAGTTTATCTGATGGGTCACCTATCAATGCAGTAAAATCTCCAACAATAAGTACAGCAGTATGTCCCAAATCTTGAAAAGCTCGTAATTTACGAAGAACAACAGCTCTACCTAAATGAAGGTTTGGTCCGGTAGGATCCATGCCAAATTTTATTCGTAATTTTTTTCCTGAAGCTAATTGTTTTTTTAAATCCTCTCTGACAATAATATCTTCTACTCCTCTTGTGAGAATTTCTTCAATTCGTTCTTCATTAATCTCCAATTTTTTCATACGCATATACTCTATCATATCTATGTATTATTGTCTTTTATGGTAAAATATGTCATATGACTTTAATAAAAAAACACAGGAAAATATCAACTTCTCGGAAACATCTACATACTATTCGAAATATATTTTTATTTTGTTTCAGTGGATTTTTTTTACTTGTAGCGGGTGTTGTTATTTGGCTTTCTCTAGTTGACCTACCAGATTTCAAATCTTTCGAAGATAGGAAGATTTCTAATTCTACTAAAATATACGACTCTACTGGTGAGGTGCTTTTGTACGATACCAACCATGACATGAAAAGAACGGAAGTTCCCTTTGAAGCTATAAGCCCGTATGTGAAGCAAGCAACTATTGCAGTAGAGGATCAAAAATTTTACGAACATAATGGTGTTCGCGTTTCTTCGTTTATTCGTGCAATGATAGCAAATGTAGTATCAGGTTCTTTTTCACAAGGTGGTTCTACTATTACTCAACAGGTGGTGAAAAATTCTTTGCTCAATCAAAAAAAGACCATAACACGAAAACTAAAAGAGTGGATGCTTGCGGTAAAACTTGAAAAAGCAATGACAAAAGATGAGATACTAGGTATCTACCTCAATGATAACCCATATGGTGGAACTATTTATGGCGTAGAAGAAGCTTCTCTGTCTTATTTTGGAGTTCACGCTGTAGATCTTTCTATTTCACAAGCCGCTTATTTATCATCTATGCCAAAAGCACCGAGTTATTATTCACCCTACGGAACTCATTTAGACAAACTCGAAGAGAGAAAGAATTTTGTTTTGTCGGAAATGAAAAGTATGGGTTATATAACAGAGGAAGAATATAATACTGCTGTAGCTGAAGTGGTTGAATTTTTACCTCAGAAAATCTCTAGTATAAAAGCTCCTCATTTTGTATTTTTTATAGAAAACTATCTTGAACAAAAATATGGTGCTGAAAAAGTAAAAGAAGGGGGTTTGACGGTTATCACGACACTAGATGCCGAATTACAAGAGAAAGCCGAGGAGATAGTATCTAGAAAAGCTCTTGAGAACGAAAAAAATTGGAATGCAAGTAATATGGCACTGGTAGCAATAGACCCAAAAACAGGAAATATTGTAACCATGGTCGGTTCTAGAAATTATTTTGATACTGAGATCGACGGGGCGTACAACATTGCTACAGCTCTCCGACAACCCGGATCATCCTTCAAGCCATTTGTGTACGCTACGGCGTTCCTGAAGGGTTATACACCCGATACGATACTGTTTGATGTGCCAACAGAGTTCCAAGCAAGCTGTTCACCAACAGGACAAGGTTCCAACTGTTATATGCCCCAAAACTATGACGGAAAATATCTTGGGCCTATTACTTTGCGAACAGCGCTTGCCCAGTCGAGAAACGTTCCTGCTGTACAGTTGCTCTACCTTGCTGGACTAAAAGATTCCATAAAACAAGCACGAGATATGGGAATTACTTCACTTAGAGAAAGTGCAGATTACGGACTTACTCTCGTTCTTGGAGGTGGCGAAGTGAGTCTTTTAGATATGGTTTCTTCATATGGAACATTTGCAAACGAAGGTGTTCGTATGCCATATACAGGTATACTCTCTATAACAGATAATACTGGATTGGTGCTGGAACAATATAGTCCTCGACCTGAAATTGCTATCGATAGAAATGTAGCACTCACTATATCTGATATTCTCAGCGACAATGTTGCAAGAACTCCTCTTTTTGGAGCAAACTCATTTTTATATTTCGGTGGAAAAGATGTTGCAGGAAAAACTGGTACCACAAACAACAATAAAGATGCTTGGTTGTTAGGATATACACCATCAATAGCTCTTGGTGTTTGGAGTGGAAACAATGACAACACATCTATGAAAAAAGGTTCTTCTATCTCGGGATCTGCATGGAATGAATACATGAAACTCGCACTGGCAAAATATCCTAGTACAGATTTTCCTGAACCAGTCTATGATTACAAAAACGACTATTCAGTAAAACCAATTTTCCGAGGTATTTGGTTAGGAAACGAAACATATATGATTGATTCAGTATCAGGAAAATTAGCTACGGAGTTTACTCCTGAAAATACAAAAGTAGAGAAGGTTGTTCCGAACGTGCACAGCACTTTATATTGGATAAACAAAAACAACCCACGAGGGCCAATACCAGAAAACCCAGAAAGCGATCCTCAATTTAAAAATTGGGAAACTAGTGTACAAAACTGGTGGAGCACAAACCAAATCAATTATATTTCACAAATTATTACTTCTATTCCTACTGAATACGACGACATACACACAGAAATCACTCAACCAATAATAAAAAAAATTACCATAAACCCAACACCGTATACAGCTAGTACACTTCTAACGATAGACATAGAAGTGGAATCACTGTATGCGGTTGCATATACAGAGTACAGTTTGAATGGAACCTATATTGGAAAAATAAACAACACACGTTTTTCATTTGTCCCAAACGAAATACCAGGATACACGGAAGAGAATACACTTTCTATCACCGTATTTGATGTGTTGGGTAATAAATCAACAACCGATATTATTATATAAATCAACACACGTCTTCGAAAAAGAAATTTTCATTCTGGAGTTTCTCTAAACACTCTTTTTTCTTATAAAAAATTTCACTCTTTATTATAGGTTCTACTTGTATATATATTTTTTTTCCATGAATACGTATAGAAGTATCTGCGACAGTGAACCCAACAACAGTAGAAATTATTTCAGCTATTTTTTCTTTTTTTTTAATCCCTCTACTAAACCCTGTTTGCAGACTTTGCAATATTTCTTTTAAAGAAAATTCTTCCATTGTACTATCTATTCATCGGCATAATAAGATATAGAAAATTAGTATTTCCAACGGGTTTAAGAATAACTGGTTTATTTGAATTCATAAAGGAAAAATGAATAGAGTCTTCCCCAACAACACTTAAAGCTTCTAGGAGATAATGTATATTTAAATGTACTTCTATATCATCACCTTGTAGCGCTGCGTTTATTTCTGCTTTATTTTCTCCAATTTCATTTATTGTAGTAATGATACATTTTTTTGTCGACACAGACACCGAAAGAGTCATGTGTCCGAATTTATCGGAAAAAATAGATGAGACTCTCAAGGCATCAAGTAAATCACTTTTCAAAAGTGTGACGCTTGTTTTTTCTTCTTTTGGTATTATTTGTTGATAATCTGGATACACACCATCAACAACACGTGATGTTAAATAAAATTTATCGGTAGAAAAAGCAATTTGATTTTTACTCGTTAAAAAACGTATATCACCACTCACATTTTCTATGATTTTTATTATTTCTGATATATTTTTTGTTGGTATCAGAAGTGGAGAAAACGTATCTATTTTTTTAAATATTATTTTTTTCTCCGCTAAACGAAAAGAATCTGTTGCAACAAATACCAAATTATTTCCTTGAGGATATATATATACACTTGCTATTTCTGGTTTTATATCTGAAACCGCTGAACTAAAAGCAACAGAACGTAATCCATCAATAAAGTGTTTTATAGGTAGTATTTGGTCTACACCAACAACTTTAGGTATCGTTGGAAACTCATCACTTGGAACCCCTTTAATCAAAACCTTTCTTTTATTTGCCTCAATAATAATATTTCCTTGTGAATATGAAATAAATATTTTTTCACTGGAAAGAGCTTGTACAGATTGAACAAGCGTTTGCGTTGGTAAAGCAACCGAAAATTCCTCATCCGTTTTTATTGGTAAATAATACTCAACACCAATAGTGAGATTTGTTGCTCGTACGGTAAGTTTATTTTTCTCAACTTTACATAAAATATTGGACAACAGTGGTAATGTGAGATTTTTACCCACAGCTCTGGCTGCTCCTTGTATTGCTCCTTCAAAGTCTTTTTTTAATATTTCTATTTTCATATTAAATACTTATTATAGTTACTAGTGGTGTGTATAAAGTGATTTTTCTTTGTTTATCTTTTGTAAATAAAGCTTAAAATATTTTTCTCAATTTGTTTATATGTGGATATCTCATGAGTTGTTAGTTTATGATTTTATAAAATTTTTTTTATTCACATTTTATTATTTAATCCACACACTTTTTCAACACTATTTAAACAGTAAACGAACCTGATCAATTTCCTGAATAAGAGTTGTGTTTTTCTTTAACTCGTTTTTTACTTTCAAACAAGAGTGAATAACAGTGGTGTGATCTTTACCCCCAAGTTTTTGTCCAATAAGAGGAAAAGAAATATTAAAATCTTCTCGAAGGATATACATAACCACTTGTCGTGCTTTTACAACTTCTTTTCGTCTTGTTTTTTCATATATAGACGCCTCATCTACATTATAAAAATTTGAAACACCTAACACTATTTCTTTTATAGAAACATTTTTCTTTGGTTTTGTACTGTTTTTTATAAGGTTTTTTACTTCGGGTATTGTGAGTTCTCGTTTTTTTAGTTGTGTTTGACACACAATAATGTTGAGCGCTCCTTCCAACTCTCTAATATTTCCTTCTACTGTTTCAGCTATACTCCCAATCATTTGGTCGTTCATGACAAATAAACTATCTGCAAGTTTTTCTTTTATAATAGCGACACGAGATTCATACTCTGGATTGTTTATATTGACGATCATTCCTGCAGCGAAACGTGATTTTAATCTTTCTTCTAATCCTGAAATAAAATTCGGATGTTTATCAGAAGAAAAAATAATCTGTTTATTGTGTTCATATAACTCATTGAATAAGTGAAACAATTCTTCTTGGGTCTTATCTTTTCCTGTTATGAATTGAATATCGTCTATAATAAGAGCGTCATATTTACGGTATTTTTCTTTAAATAGATTTGGTTTGTTGTTTTGTACAGAGCTCACATAATCCATAGCAAATTTTTCTAGCGTTGTATAAAAAACTTTACAATCAGAATATCTAGATTTCAACATGTTGCCCGTGGCTTGGAGTAAGTGAGTTTTACCGAGCCCTGTATCACCGTAAACAAATAGCGGGTTGTATGCACCTCCAGGATTGGAAACTATTGCCTGTGAAGCAGCATAGGCAAGCTCGTTGAAATCACCAACAATAAAGCTTTCAAACGTGTATTTTGGGTTTAGATTATCGTCTCTGTTTATATACAAGTCTTTGAGAGGAAGTTCGGTTTTGGGAAATTCTTGTCGACCAGTTGTTCCATCAGAGACTGTATTTGTCTGAACGATACCTTTTGATATCTCGAATTGAACAGATCGAATCTCTTCTGCGAACTCAATTATTGATTTCAAAATTAGTTTGTTGTATTTGTTTAGTAGCCAGTCTCTCACAAACTCGTTTGGAACACCGATGATTATTTCACCTTCAGATTCTTTAATAATATGAGTATTTTTAAACCAGGTATTGAAATTCGCTTTTGAAATATTTTTTTCAATTAAAGAAAGCGCCTGTCCCCAAAGTTCGTTCAAATTGTATGTCATATATGTTAGTCACAGTATAAAGATTTACTCACACATCTCAAATAAAATAAGTGTGCTTACTGTGTATAAGGTGTTGATAACATTTATTTATACCTACAATCTCTTATTGCCGAGTAGGTATAAGTCTGCTATAGTATACACACATGTCACAAACATACCAACCAAAAAAAAAGAAAAGGAAGACAACTCACGGATTTCTCGTTCGGGCTAGTTCTCCAACGGGAAAGAATGTCCTGAAAAGACGACGTCAAAAAGGTAGAACAAAGCTTGCTGTTTAATGCTTCCTAAAGAAAATAGACTCACAACAAAAGAGTGGAATACTGTCTACGTAAATGGGAGAAGGATAAAGTCTCCTTATTTTACGTTGATATATCACAAAGTACAACCAAAAACGCCAAATAAAATAGGAATTTCAGTGCCTAAAAAAAGAGCAAAAACAGCAGTGTTGAGAAACAAGATTAAGAGAAGCATCTTGTTGTTGTGTGATATGTGGGCTCGTGAAATGAACGGCTTACATGTAGAAATAATTGTGAATAACTATGAGAACATGAAAGCTTTTGAAAAAGAACTTAAAAACACATTGAATTCTTTCGTTTAAATGGAAAAAGAACCATCAATAAAAAAAATATTTTTTGGATTGTTACATTCGCTCTATGTCCTGTTTAGAGGACTGTGGACGGCGGTGGGAGGACCTCGTCATGTATGCCCATTTTATCCAAGTTGTGGCACATACATACAGATAGTCTTTTCTACTCTACCTTTTCATGTGGCACTATGGTACTCAGTACGAAGAGTGGTATCTTGTCATCCTTGGCAAACACCTCGTGTCGACATGCCTCCTGTGAAAAAGTAATTTACATATGGCTGTATATTATTTTCTAATACCAAAACCGTATACAAGGTTGCAATTTATCTATATTTAGGTAAAATGCATTTATGCACTCACTCTGGATGACTCTGTTTTATGAACCGCTCTACAATGGGCTAATTTTTTTGGTAGAGATATTCCCCTTCCACAGTGTTGGGTTGGCTGTTGTTTTACTGACACTTCTTGTAAAAATCATTCTGTTTCCTTTGGCTCAAAAATCTATTAAAAGCCAAGTGGAAATGAAAAAAATAGAACCGCTTATTGAGAAACTTAAAAAGCAATACCCACAAAAAGAAGAACAAGCTCGAAAAACAATGGAGCTGTACAAAGAGCACAAAGTCAACCCATTTTCAGGATGTCTAGTCTTGATAATACAAATCCCTATTATATTCGCTCTCTACAAGGTATTTATAAACGGAGTCGGATCCCCCGCTGGAGTACTCTACTCATTTGTGCACATCCCAGAAACGATTTCTATGACATTCCTCGGGGCAAACCTTGCAGGAAAAAGTGTTGGGCTGGCCATCCTTGCTGGGCTTTCTCAGTTTCTACAAGCACACATAGCTAATGCTCGACTCACTCCTACTGCGTCAGATGAAAAATCTTTCAAACAAGATTTTATGAAAAGTATGCAATTTCAGATGAAATATATACTCCCTATATTTATTGCAATTATTTCATACACACTCGCTAGTGCGGTTGCTCTGTACTGGGTAACCAGTAATATGTTTACTGTTATGCAAGAATATATTATTAGAAAAAAAGCGAAAGAAGAAATGTCGCTTGTTAAACCAGTACAATAATATGAATAACGAAAAACTTGAACAACTAACACATGAGTTTATACAAAAAGGAGGACTACCGCTGTCTTTTGAAAAGGTAGTGTACGAGATGGATACAAACATGCTATGGATTCCGTTGCACGCAACTACGCAACGTATACCACGGTATAAAATGGAGGAAATAAGTGGTGCGATAAACCACTTGATACGAAAAATGGTAGAGGCAACAAATAGCACGTGTACTTTTTTACCACTGCTCGTTGTTGATATAGACGGTGTAGAGAAAAAAAAGGTTGAAAACCTTCGTGCAATAGCTCACATGATGGCAGAGAGAAGTAAATTTTTCAAATCAAAAATAGAGCTTGATCCGATGCCTGCATCTTCTCGAAAAATAATCCATGAATTTTTACAAAGTCGTCCATATGTTGTTACTAATTCTATAGGAGACGGTGAACAACGACGTGTGGTGATAGAGTATGTAGATGCACCTTCAGCTTCAGAGAATAGTCTATAGCAATAAAAAAAACACCTTTGCGGTGTTTTTTTTATAGGAATGGTTTGTCAAAATTTATATGCCAATGAGATGCTGGTTTCCAGCTGCAAGTTGGACCCTCAGATAAGGCTTGTCCTTTAGAGTAAGGAGGGGGAAGATTTCTCCAGCTACAAGTTGAAGGGAAAGACGTTGATCCTGTTAGGTATTTTGTTAGCCCGCTATCGACACTCATGTCTACAACGCTAGCTTCTGGTCCGTGAGTTTTATGAAGCCAGCACTCTGAACCACCGGTAATAACCAACGAACAACCAACACAGTTTTGTTTCAATTGCGCGAGATCACCATTTAATCGTGTCGCTGTTGCTGGTGTGTAGTAAACAGTTGTACATTTGGGATCTCCTACATTTTTGCAATATCCTTCTTCTCCTGTACCAAAAGACGACCGTACATCGATGCCAAGACCAGGAAGAGCCTCTCCGGGTGTGTTTTCTATATTGTTTCGTAAAGTAGGTATGTCGGTAGGCCAGGTGGCTCCATCTATATAACCAGTACACAATGCACTGCTATAGGTACCATCGGCTTTTTTTTCTGGTGCAGTCGACGCGTCTAGTATAGGGTCTGCTTCTATTGTTACTTGATTTATTTTAAAATTAAAATCAATAAGGTTTGGGTTCAGCGTGTTGAGTATCATATATGCTCCAATAAGCAACAACATACCGCCGACTGCGTTCATGATTCTCCCCTTTCCTTCCATTTTTTCTCCAAAATTGTCAGTGGACATATATTGGATTCCTCCCACAACAATCATCACTACAGCGAGTGCTCCCGCTATACCTATTGCAAAAGTCAGGAGGCCATTGATATAGTCTCCAAAGTCGAAATTTGGACCGTTTGGACCATCATTGGATCCAATAGATATCGTACCAGACTCGGCTCCTTTAATAGGAAGAGGAGCTAAAAGCGTATAGCTCGTACCAGATGTACTACTTACTGAGCTTCCACTGTCTGCTACTTCTACGGCCTTTGTGGTATACGTAGCAAGAAATTCTCCTGATTTTAGTAGAGTACTGTCGTTATCAACGATTTGATAATAATATGTCAAAGAGGGTATGTTTTCTGGGTTTAGTCCACTCAAGGTTATGGTAAATTTACCTGTGTTTGAAGTATCGTATCCGGGAATAGGAGAAAAAACCGCATCGTGTGGACTAGTTGTAGCATCTTTGCTAAAATCATCTCCAGAAAAGGTTGAGTATACTGCTCGAAGGCGGTAATCCTCTGGTAAAGGCGTTGCTGGTGTATTGTCTACATAAGTACCTTTTATGTAGTATGTTCCCGATGTTCCCGCTTCCATGACAGCTGGATTGTCCATCGTCAGTGTTGCTTCAGCTGCAAAAGCTTTTTGGTTGGTGCCGAAAAAGAAACAAAGAGCACTAATTGAAAAAAGATATATAATTTTGTTTATAGTGTTCATGTTGTTATAAACTAATTCCCCACAATACGTTGTCTCGTTTGTTGGTAAAGTATAGCATGTTCTCATCTGGAGTAAGTCCCAGGTTGATAGCATCCACCATTTCTCCTCCTTCTTTGTATACATCAGCTACAAATATACCCACGCCGTTGTTCGGATCGAAACGCCAGATACTGTCAGTGGAGAAGTATAAACCCTGATACCAGTCGTCTGGATACACACGCGAATCCAAGGAAGATGGTACAGCGCAGTAAACGACAGTTTCTTTTTTAGACCAGGTACATTTTTCCGGAAATGTATTAAAAGGAGCATTCTTTTGTTCTCCTGTTGTTTCGTTGTAAACACGCAACTGCATTCCTTTCGCCGTAGTGTATGAATACAGTGTGTAGATCCCCTTTAGATCTTCGTTGGTGGTGAGGCCAAAAGTTGGGCCTAGTATTTTTTTAAAATTTTTTCCCTTTGTGGTGAGATGGTATACGTATCCTTCCAAATATCCCGTTGCTTTGGTGGTGAGAGATATAGTGTCCGCGCGTTGCCACTGTGATAGCCACTGTGAAAATGATGTATCAAAAATCTGTCGCACATCACTTCCATTTAAAAGAGAAATGTACCCATAGGTAATATCACCAATATTTTTCATATAAAAAATTTGTGTTCCGTCGGGAGATACAGACAACGTAGTGATATTGTCGTCTAAAAACAGTCCAGCGAGACGAGAAAGTGAATTTTCTCCATCCAAAACGACAGCACCGCTCCATGTGCGTATTGTTTTATTGTCATTTTCTAAATAACGCAAAAGCACGTTGTTACCTTCGTTTGCAAAATATGCTTCTGAAATTCGGGGTATGGTTGTGTTGGTGATACGGGTTGGTGTAGTGTGGTCTACCGCAATATCGTATATATTACCGGTTGCTTTTTCAATATAACGAACAAAATCGATATTTTCGACGGTAGGTGTCGCGGTAGTTACTTCTGTTGTTGGTGTAGGAACGGTTTCTTCTTGGATACTCTGGGGTATTTCTATCGCACGTTGTTTTATAATACCAGTAGCTCCTGCAACACTTTTTTCTGAAAGCTTTCGAAGACGAGGAAGAGTCATTTCTCCTTGTTCCACAGTATCATTGCTGATTTCTGTCATATCACTTGTCTCATTCTCGGCTGGTATAGTTGTTTCATTTTTACCAAAAGGCAGAAGGTGTAGAAAAGTATCTACCACTCCCTCCGATTTTGTGTCGCTGGTGTTTTTTTGAGTATTGGTAATATAAAAAAATATTCCAAGTACCAAGACTAGCACAACACCAATTATGATTAACCATTTTTTCATACTATGTATAGTAGTATACTGTATTTACACCATATATTCTAGAGGAAAACCAGTCATACTGGTTGAACTTTTGAACACTATTCGTTTTGTGATATTTCGGCAACGAGATCATCTTTTGCTTTTTTGATAGCAAGCACTTGAGAAGGATCCGACGTGATGATCTGCTCTTCGGTATACGAAGCTATTATTTTTATAGCAACGTGTTTGAGTCCAGCAAAAAATATTCCTTCTCCGACATCCGACTCGAGCAAGAGGTATTTTTCTTCGTCGGTAAGGTTAAAAGTTTTCTGTAAAATGTCGATTGTTGATGGCGACTGTTTTAGTAGAAGCTGAAGTGAAGAGTTGGTAACAATAGGAACACCATACGGACTTCGCATGAAGTCTCCTACATCTTGGGTGATAGTAGCTAATCCGAGAAAATATTTTCGTCCTCGTTTTGCTATCGAATAGAGGAAACTTGCGGTGTCATCACTCTTCATCATCCACCACGCCTCATCCACCACGAGAAGTCTTTTTTTGAGAGACTTTCGCACTGCGTTCCAAATAAAGTGAGTAACGATATACATTGCGACAGGTTTCAAATCGTCTTCCATGTCTCGAACAGAAAACACCACAAACTTTCTATTTATGTCTACATTGGAAGGTTGGTTGATAAACGACGACCATGTACCGCGGGTAAATTTTGAAAGTTTTTGCACGAGAGAATCTGTATTTTCCATACCAGAAAGTACCATTTCAAAGTCAGAAAGAAGGGGTGGTTCTATAGAAGAAAAATCACTTTCAGCCGTGATGTCTTTTATAGCGTATGTCTCTGTAATAGCACGGTCTATGATAGCATCTTCTTCCGGAGAAAGGCCACCAAGCATGATACGAAAAAGACCGACAAGGTTGATTACATTTTGTCGCAAAACGTCTGCGCCAGTTTCATCTTCCTTTGGTATTGCAAGATCGAAAGGGTTTATATGGTGGTCGGAATTGAGAGAAATATTGAAATATCTTCCTCCTACAGCTTCGGCAAGAAATTCATATTCTCGTTCCGGATCGATAACGATGACTTCGGTATCAAACATGAGCGTACGCAAGATTTCCAATTTTGTTGCAAATGATTTTCCAGAACCAGACTTTGCAAAGGTTATGGAGTTGTAGTTCTCGAGAGAAAAACGGTCGAAAATAACCAGTGAATTATTGTGGCGATTGACTCCGTAGAGGATGCCGTTGTCTGCAGTGAGATCAAAAGACATAAAAGGAAAAATGGATGACAGTGGTTCGGAATTCATTTTTTGATGAATGTTGAGAAGGTCGGTGCCAATAGGAATAACACTTTTGAAACCCTCCTCTTGTTGGAAGAGTGCTGGTTTTATATACACCAATTTTGAGTCGAGAATAGATTTTATCTCGTTCTCTGCTTTGTACATTTCATTTTCGTTGTCTGCATACACGGTGAGATAGAGTCCAAAATCAAACATTTTTTCTTGAGCTTGTTGTAAAGAATCACGGAGGTCCTCGAGGTCACGATATGCCGTATCGAGCATCGGGTCACGAACCAACCCTTTCGACTCTCGTTGAGCGATTTGGCTCTCCACCTCAGCAACTTTTTTTTGAAACTGTCGTAGGACGGTTGCTGTCTCGACAGGATGTATATAAAAAGAAACGTCAAAAATCATATCTAGATTTATAATAGGAGCAAACCAGTTTGTCGAAAGAAAACGAGGATACGATATCACAAAAAAAGTTTTTGCCATTTTTCCTCCCAGATTTACGGATTTTGATGTTACCTCGAGAGCAGCTGGTGCGATGATATCTTGAAGTTCGAGAGTGGCTGCTTGATATATTTCAGAAGGAAGAAACGGTGCGATGCTTGCTGTACCTGTTTCTTTTTTTTGCTTATTTTTTCCTAGTAGTGTATCGAGTATCGTCATAAAAAATCTATGTTATTGATAGTTATTATTTGTTTTGAACAACTTCAGCTATTTCATTTTTTACATGCTGAGCTGTTTCTCCTGGGTTGAATATCTTGTAAAACAGTTCTATTACTTCTTCGGTTCCGAGCATTACTGACTGGACTCCACCTGCCCGCACAAGACCTTGCTGTACGACAGCAATGCGTTGTTCTAATTGGCTACGATCTTCTTCAAATTGAGTATTTGTTTGTTTTGATGCTGTAGTAGTTTTTTGTTTACTGAAACCTAAAAGATCTGAAATAGGATTTCCACCTTTTGAAAAAGATATTGAACCAGGTTGGTATGAAACAACAATAAAGAATTGTTTTTTCATGATATTGTAGTTTTCATTGAACGAACGGATAAACTCGATATATTCTCTCGTTTGCATTTTCATAAGTGGTTCTAACTGGTCTTGTATTCTCTTTTCGAGCATAAGTAAATAAGGACGAATATCGAGACGTCTGGATTGAACAACTATTTGTATAGAAAAATCCAAAGAATTTAAAAAATTTTGGAATTGAATAATAGTTGCCGCTTGTTCGTCTGCAGATTTGAGCGCAAGGTTTACCGATGAACACATGAGCACCCCGCGAAGCGAACCATCTTTCAGGATGACAACACCGTCGCGAACTTCTTTTATAGGTACAAATTTTTGGCTTGATTGTGAAGCGGTGGGCATACTTATAGTATACCACTTATTTTTTATTTTCATGTAGAGAGTGTGAAGAAGTACATAGAGTGGATATTATTTTTTACAATAGAAGTCTTTATGTGCTACTATAGATATATGCAGTTTAAAGTTCCTCAATTTATTGAAATAGAAGACAAGATATTTGGCCCGTTTACGTTCAAACAATTTGTCTACTTGGTGGGTGGAGCAGCTCTATGCTATATCCTGTACCGCGTCTTGCCAGGCTTTATCGCTTTCTTTTTTATACTACCAGTTGCCTCGTTTGCAGGAGCTCTGACTTTCTATAAACCAAACGGTAAACCTTTTATACACCGAGTGCAAGCGTTTCTTACGTTTCATACCAATAGTAAATTGTATTTGTGGAAAAAAGAAGCACGAAAAAAAGAAGCTGTAGTAGAAGAAAATAAAGATCAAGAATATATACCTCGGCTTTCAGATAGTAAACTCAAAGAACTTTCTTGGGGGCTCGATGTGCTCGATCTTACAAAAAAATAGCGTGTATACAGAAAAACACTCTCGATAGAGAGTGTTTTTAGAGGTACCTTTCAGGTCGAACTATATGGGTTCTTTGTACGGATCTACACCCGGTTCTGTTAGCGGTGGAGTAGTTGTGCCTATTTTTGGCAGTGTGTGGTCTGAAGACGCACTTTTGACCCCGAATATTCCAGTAAGTTTAGAAGTAAATGCATCTTTCGGCAATTCGTTGTTGAAAGGAGTGTTTCGAATTTCTACACCAGAGTCTTTGAGCATGTCTTTTTCTTGCTTTTCTAGCCACGGAGTTGTTTGTTCGGAAG
>JAGOPB010000016.1:0-1982 GCA_017992255.1 Minisyncoccota bacterium
ATTTCTTTGCCTTGTATTGTGTGTCTGTACACACGACTCCGACTATATTTTCTTTATCTACATTTATTTTTGTAACGGGTGACAAGCACACAACCGTCACATTTCCTTGTGATAAATATTTTTCTAACACAGAAACTACATCCCCTGCTTTTTGTGTTATTGGAAATGCACGCTTCTGTGCTTCTACAACAAGAGGAAGTCCACGACTTTCAAAAAACAGAGCTGTGTGTTTGACACTAAAGTGGCTAAAGAGTGAGTATAGAAACGGTTCAGCTTTTCCGTATTTTTTAAGCAACACTCGATTGTCGAGTTCAAAATTTGTTATATTGCAACGCCCACCTCCAGTAATGTGCAGTTTCTCTCCCAATATCTTGTTTTTTTCTAAAACAAGAACTTTCAATCCTCGTTCCCCTGCTCTGCCCGCCGCCATCATACCCGAGGCTCCACCACCAACTACAATCATGTCATAGACTGTAACAGAAGCAGGATTTTTTTTAATGGAAATATTGTGTTTCGTCATGAATTGCTATAGGAAAGATAGCTCCATAATAACGCAGTTTAGTGATATATGCGAGCATACTACCACCGTGCTGTATGCGTACTATTATGCCTGTTTGACTTTGTGTACTAAAAAGTCATAAACTTTTTTCCCTTTATCATCACTGAACGATATGGTCATATAATCCTTCATGCATATACCATGTACGCTGATTCATGTACATGTTCTAGACTTTTTTTCTAAACATTTTTGAATATCTATATGTAACGTTAAGAGGTATTTTTCTTGAAAGTATTTGAAGACACGAAACAATCACAACCCAAATAGCTAATAGTTAGAGAAAAGTGGTTTTATAATACAACTCAAATTTTGAATAGTATCCAAATTTTGTAGCATAGTCGTCTATACTGTGGCGAGATATGAGAGTGTCAAGCAATGAAAAAACCTGATGTATTTCTGCTCGAAAAACAACCAACAGACACAATTTTCAGTATGTTTGTACATACTCAAGATCAAATGAAACTATTTCATCATTTCTCTTGTTTTTGGTCCAACAACTCCGTCAGGTACTAGATTGTTTGCCGTTTGAAATATTTTCACAGCAGATAGTGTTTTTTGTCCGAAATAGTTTGTCTCATTGTTTAGTGAACCAGCACCAGTTTGTGCCACAGGATATCCGTGTGTATTTAAGTAATTTTGCAACATTGATACGAGAGGATTATTCATACCAAATTTCAAAAGTAGAGGCGAGGTTGTAAGAGGTGTATACAACTGTGTTTGTTCAAACGATGATGATGGACAAGCTTTGCCTGTGCTTGGGCTAAATGAGTATGTTGGTAAACAGTCGGTAGGTGGTGTTGTATCGATTGTCGGTGTAGACATATTTACTATATATCTATAAGACCCTGATGTCGTTGTGCTATGTTGGATCTCTTCTTGTGGTTCTTCTTCTTCCGGTTCTTCTGGTGGTGTGTATTCATACGCACCAATATCAGATACACCATATCTTTCATATCCTCTCGCGTCAGTTTCAGGTGCCTCTGCATCATTTCCACTGTCTATTGCAGGTCCGTCACTTGCCAATGCTATTGTCATTACAGGTCCACCGTTATCCTTTAGTTCTCCTGTTTCAAATATATTTTCTGGATCAAATATTTGTGCTCTATTTTCAGAATATGAGAAAATAACACCAGCATCATCTGTACCACCATCTGCTGTCATTCCATACAATACACCATTGGATTCTACAAGTGATCCATATGGATATGATCCTGTAGTATCATCAAATTCATAAAGCATGTCATATTCACTGCCTGTGTTTGATGGGTCGTATGAGAAAATAACACCTCTGTTATTTGTACCACCGTTATATGTCATGCCATAGAATACACCATTGGATTCTACAAGTGATCCTCGTGGAGATGATCCTGTAGTATCATCAAATTCATAAAGCATGTCATATTCACTACCTGTGTTTGATGGG
>JAGOPB010000016.1:2082-17397 GCA_017992255.1 Minisyncoccota bacterium
TCGTATGAGAAAATAACACCAGCATCATCTGTACCACCATTATTTGTCATGCCATACAATACACCATTGGATTCTACAAGTGATCCATATGGATATGATCCTGTAGTATCATCAAATTCATAAAGCATGTCATATTCACTACCTGTGTTTGATGGGTCGTATGAGAAAATAACACCAGCATCATCTGTACCACCATTATTTGTCATGCCATACAATACACCATTGGATTCTACAAGTGATCCATATGGATATGATCCTGTAGTATCATCAAATTCATAAAGCACGTCATATTCACTGCCTGTGTTTGATGGGTCGTATGAGAAAATAACACCAGCATCATCTGTACCACCCGTATTTGTCATGCCATAGAATACACCATTGGATTCTACAAGTGATCCATATGGATATGATCCTGTAGTATCATCAAATTCATAAAGCACGTCATATTCACTGCCTGTGTTTGATGGGTCGTATGAGAAAATAACACCAACACCATCTGTACCACCCGTATTTGTCATGCCATAGAATACACCATTGGATTCTACAAGTGATCCATATGGATATGATCCTGTAGTACCATCAAATTCATGTAACATAAGATAATGTGCTGGATTGGTTATATCGTCAGTATGATTAAAACGGCAACTGCTTCCAGTTTCAATATTGTTTCCAAGTGATACAATTTCCACACCACAATTATTATCAGCAGTTGAATACAACACAGAATTTGTAATTGTTATTGAAACCGAATCATTATCACTAGTTATTTGAATTGGAGCATTTTCATTTGAACTATAAAAAGTAGAGTTAGTTATACTTATATCATTATAAGAATTAACTGCTTGAATTTTTGAAGAGTTGTTGAAAAATGTAGAATTTGCGATATTTATTTCCGTTGAACATCCATCTTCTAGTATATATCTAGAAATAGAAGCTGTTGTATAGCCAGAAAATGTAGAATTTGTGATATTCAAATAATCTCCACAAGAATAAATTGTGTAATTTTGAGTGGTATTTTCTATAAACGAAACATTGTTTAAATTTGCAGACAATCCTTCTAAATCCAACAACGTGCTTGCACTATTTTCAATAAACAATACATCCGAAATTGTAAGACTACCATATGAAACTACTAAAGTATCTGCACCATTTGTGATTGTAAGGTTTGATATTTCAAAATCACCATCATCTTGTTCAAGTATTGCATCAGGTCCTGCGTTCATATCTAGCGTCAATTCTTCGATACCGGGACCGGTTATTGTCAGATCATGATCTAGTCCTCTAGAATGTTCTCCATCCAACACTATAGTTCCTGTTACAGAAAAAGTAATTTCATCTCCATCAGAAGAAGTATTTATGGCGTCAGTAAAAGTACATTTTGTAGTACATGTACCATCTCCATCGTCTAGTAGAGAGTTTACTACGATATTTTGTGCGTGAGTAAGTGTTGGTAATGAAAAATAAATTATAGTAATGAATATGGATGTGCAAATAAATGCAAAAATTTTATTGTTTTTAAACATAATCACACTATATCATACAAAAAAAATTTTTTCCACAGTTTGCAAACTGTGGACGTGTATTATCTATATAGATCTTGTACTACATTCAAAAATATTTATGTATGTATATGTAGTTTTTTTTATCAAACATTACAACCTAAAAAAATAAATAAAATAGTTTGTATTGTTGTTCATTACAATTCATCTGTCTAGTACTATTCACATAGTTTTAAATCCTTATAAAATGAAAAAAGTCATTTTACACACCTATGTCATTTTTTGATTTTTTCTAAATTAAACTTATGCCATGTGCTGTGTCATCATCGTTAGTACGAAAAACTAGACTGCTGCCCGACAAGGATTCGAACCTCGATACCATGGACCAAAACCATGTGTCCTACCATTAGACGATCGGGCAATACTATATATGTGTGAATACATCAAACAGCCCATAGCATATAGCTTTTTACAAAAAAATACAACCTTTTCAACAACGCTTACTTATTCCATAACAACAATCTGATATGTAAGCAAAAGAACTGTAGATCGGCTCGTCTTTTGTTATACGAATATCAATGTAATATAATCAACATATATGAATAATTTTGAAAACCCACAATCAAATCCTCACGCTATCGACCTACGAGCACTTGACGGAGGAAAATATATTTTCCCTTCCAAAGCTTGCGGTACAGACATACACAACTTACCACTCGATAACACAACCCTCCCTGTTTCTTTTTCTAAACTTCCTCAAGGCTACTTTCGACTCAATGGAGTACTCGAAGATATACAAGCAGGACTGGTGATTTCTGGGTTTCTGTATAATACCGAGGCAAAGATCAATCATATGACGGTTGATCAACAACTCAAAGAATATGTAAAAGAACAAACGAAGCAAAGAGTTAGTGATGTGGCACTTGCAGAGCTAGAGAAACAATTACAAAACAATGGAATCAAAACAGTATACGCAGTTTTTTACTCACCAAGAACGACAGATTTTTTTATACGCAATGGCTATACGATTTCAACGATAGATCTGCTTTCAGAAAATACAAAGATAAATCTAGGAATGAACCCAACTGGTTTTGATAAGACTATACTAGATCAAGGTTTGTTTGAAAATATGAAACAAACAAATCCAGAAGGTACCCGCCACGTACTTCTCGTAAAACATCTAGAGCTAGTCTAGGTATTGTTTTTTATGAACTCCTCGACACTCGAGAACATTTGATCTCCGACTTCTTTTAAACTGTGTCCTGCGCCTATATATTCTATGTATTTTACATTGTGACTGCTCTCCTTTAACAATGAGTACAACTTCCTTGTTTGTTCCACGGAAACTCTTTTATCATTGTCTCCATGCAACATAAGTATAGGGAGATCTTTTGGTATGTCATTGTAAAAGTGCGTAGCAGAGCGTTTTTTCTTTTCTTCATCACTTCCTCCATATGATTCTTCGTATATCTGTTTCATCTCGGGACGAGCTTTTTCGGTCATAAACATATCCGCCTCTCCCGCAATTGAAACTACACCTTTTACCCACGGTTCACGAGAAGCAAGAATATATGCCATCATCCCTCCTCGACTAGCACCGACTACTATATTTTTCCCCTTCTCTACAATAGGAAGTTTCCGTATTGTTTCGCGAAGATTTGTTACATCGTTGAGATCTCCTCCACCGCGTTCATCCTTTCCTTCAGAATCATATCCACCACCTCTGTACTCTGTTGCAACAACAATAACACCCATTCGGGCTATTATTGCTCCATGGTGGAGCATTAGTTCACCTCTTAGAGTACCAATCTCACCAAAGTGACCCGTACCTCCCCTGTTAAAAATTACTAACGGTACATGTTCTTTCACATTCTTTGGTACCCATAAATAGCCACGTACAGAAAGTCCGTCAGAAAGATACTTGTACGTATATGCATCGATACGTTTACTCGTTTCCTCTATATTGCTCACAAGCTCAGCTTTGTCTATAAAAAGTTTCTCTTTTGCGTGTTTCAAAAACTCTTCATCAATCATGACTTTTCTTACCATAGATACTCCATCCAGTTGTTCAAGTTGTGTTTTGATATCCAGAGTAGGTTTTTGTTCGAGGTTTTGCATACAAAAAATATTATTCCTCTTCTTTCAAGATTTCCATCAAAGCTATTTCAAGCGGTAAAATAGGAACGGGAGAATTGGAGGTGTTTTGGTATGCTTCTATGAGCAGTACAAGGCTTGTCGAGGTAAAGACACTTCCCTTTTTCTCTGCCAATTCACGCGCAAAGTCCACGTCTTCTTTGGATATATCAAAAGGCAATACAGCTCCTTTTGCGTACCGTAAAAACAATATCGTTCTAAATACATGCAAAAATCGTTTCAAAAATATTTGTATATCGTCTCCATTTTTTTCAATATCGTAAGTGACAGCGAGTGCACCTGAAATATCGTTATCTCGAAGAGCACTACACAATGCACGAACTAGTTTCGCTGACGGGATCCCTATTATTTCTTCGGCTTCTTGTATCGATATAGTGGTATCACGAGATGAGGTGATAAGTTTTTGGAATATACCTATTGCGTCACGATATGAATGATCTCCCGCAAGTGCAATGAGTTCTGCTACCCCACTGTCTAGTTTCACTTTTTCTTTTTTTGCAATAGTATGCATGTGCTCTGCCAGCATGTGCTCGGTGGGTTGATGAAATGTATACACTTCACATCGTGAGATGATAGTATCGGGAACTTTGTCTACATCCGTAGTCGCTAATATGAAAATGACATGTTTTGGTGGTTCTTCGAGTGTTTTCAAAAGCGCTCCCCACGAATCCTTGGTCAGCATGTGTACTTCATCAAGTATGTATACTTTGTACTTTGAAGTGAATGGGAGCGTGCGTACAGCCTCCCGGAGTTGACGTATATCATCAATCCCGCGGTTTGATGCTGCGTCCATTTCATAGACGTCCTCCTCGTGCACACCAAGCGTTTGAGCAAACAGACGAGCAATAGTCGTCTTGCCAGTACCACGTCCTCCTGAGAATAGGTATGCATGCGACACTTTGGCGTTTGCTATTGATTTCTCGAGTGCTGTGACAATATGATCTTGTCCCAATACTTCAGCAAAAACTTTCGGACGGTATTTGCGATACAGTGCTATGTGGTCAGAGTTGTTCATAGCTCGATTATATCACACTGTTCTGTGACAGTCATAGAGCACACAAGACCTTTTTTATACTCAATTATAATACCAAAATTAAAAAAAGAGAGAAGTGTGCTCCTCTCTTTTTTATTATTTACGTTTTACTATATAAGCGATGCTTTTATAGTAATCATGTTGTGCTCATCATTCATAAAAAATTTTTGTAAATCTTGCACACATTGTAGTTTCAAGAATGTATCTTCTTTAAAATCAGTGGACAAACAATTGTGAAATTTTAGCGTTACTTGTGATACATCGTGATGCAAATAAATTTCAAAATCTTGTGCTTCATACTCTTTTTGTACAAGTGATGCAAAAGGGTGTTCACTCTGCGATAGAATATCAAACATGTCTTTGGCAACCAAAGTAGGTTTGTATGCCTTTTGGACACACAGTGAAATAAGAATATTCATATACATGTTTTTTTTGATTTTTTAAAAAATAGAGGTTCTTATCTATTTATAGTACTCTTCTTTTTTATGGAGGTCAATAAAAAAAGCCCCGTCGATTTCTCGACGGGACCCAAGAGACAAACAATGAAAGGTCGACAAAAAACTTCCTTTATCTGCCTCTTCTCTGGATACTATTGTATCAAGTTTATACAATAGTGCTACTATAGTTTTCCACAGAAGCTAGAATAATTTTACAAAGAAGAATTAGTAAAATAAAAAAGCGAATACAAATCCGCTTTTAATTTTTTTAATTCATTTTTCTGTTTGCAGATTTATAGAGAATTCCTTTTTTAGAAAGCAAACCAATTCATGGCTCGCTCGAAAACCAGAAATCAATATTCCTGTAGCATCTGCGTAAGTACCATTGAATATTTCAATGATTTCTAATCCTTCATTGTGAAGATCTTTTCTCATTTTTGAAACACAGTCTGCTTGTGCAGACGGTTTTTCAGGTAGATAAATTTTTTTTATAATATATCTCGTAGGATTTTCACTTTTTTTAGTTCCAACAATTGAAATTACTATTTTACCTTCTACCGGAATATGAGCTATATGCATACAACACTGTATTTTTTCCATTCTTTTTTTAAATTTTACATGAAATTAATGAATTATTCATATACATATAAACACCTATTACACGTCGCGTCAATACTATGTACGCGTCCACCACATATTACAGTATTCTTTATGTTCTTTCACTAATAAATACACGAATTGTTTTTTTTACTTCGCCTGCACTGTCGCATTGCATAAGACTGATTCTAAGTTCTTTTGCTCCTTTAAATCCGTGTGTATATGCTTTAAAATGTTTTTTCATAACAGAAAAAGATTTTACATTGCCGAGGATAGACTCAAAAAGTTGGCAATGCTCCACAAGAACACGCAAGCGCTCTTTTACTGAAACGATACTTTTTGAATACCGTTTATTACCAACGAGTATTCGGATTATTTTTTTAGGTACAATATAGGAAAGGATGGGTATATGAAAAACAGCATTATGTGAGGATGACCTTTGTTCATCAAAAAACCATGGGTTACCAAATATTGCCCTTCCAACCATGACACCATCGCAACCAGTTTCCTTTGCTTTCTGGTATCCATCTTGTAGAGAGGTCACATCGCCATTGCCTATGATGAGAGTGTCAACTTTCATGCTATCTCGTATTTCGACAACTCTACGTATGTGCGACCAATCAGCTGGAACCAAGGAAAGTTGTTTGCGAGTACGAGCGTGTACTGACAGGGCTGCGATTCCTTGTTGTAGTAAAAAAGGAATCCATGTTTCTGTTTCTATTTTGCTGTATCCAATACGAGTCTTCACTGATACGGGTATTTTTTTTCCTGCATCAGATATTCCATCCTTAACTGCTTGTATTATCTGCCCAGCAATCTCTGGTGTATTGATCATTGCCGCACCACAACCTTGTTTTTCAATTGATTTGTCGGGACATCCCATGTTTATGTCTATCCCATCAAAATCCAGTTCTGCGCACAGTCGAGATGCTTCACGCATTTTTTCAGGTTGTGATGAAAAAAGTTGAACCACTATTGGACGCTCCTGTTCAGTATATTGCAAATCTATTTTCAAAGCTTCGCGGCCTCGTGATGCTAGACCGTCTGCAGAAACAAACTCCGTCCAAAATACATGAGGACCTCCTCCTGGTTTTCCATGTCGAGAATATTGTGCTATCAGTTGTCGAAAAGGAGCGTCGGTGACATCAGACATGGGAGCGAGAGCAAAAAATGGTGATGGTAACTGTTTCCAAAAATGCGACATATATTTTAACTAAAAATTACAACAGCTATTTTTTTATTTTATAATATACTTTTCCTGTGTAACGCAAATCAATATAATCTAATCGTGACATATCTCCAAATACATCTGTATGCATTGGCTCGAGTGCGAGAGCGGACTTTAGGTTACTACCAAGTGTCTCAAAATCATCATGCGTATTCCAAATGAGACGTGGAGCATGTTCATTTTTATTTTTTCCCAGATACAAAGTGACCATGTTGTCTTTGATAGCAAGCGCAAACCCTTGAATATTCAAACTCTGTAACGATGCAACAAATGACAACAGTGGCTCTATAGAATCGTGGTGAGCAATGTATGAACCTATAGGGTCTATAGTATCAGGTCGAGCTATATAGTCGTCGTACAATGTAAAATATACTGCAGTCGAGAAATATGGAGCAGTATCAAATATATATCCACGAGTATCAAAATAATAACAGGGTTGGTTTAGGCTAGTCTCACTAAAAGGTTCACTTCCACACCACAGATATGCTGCAGTTCGTTCTTCAAGTAAAACACGGAGTTCTGTTTTATTTCGTTCTATAGTGATATTTTTTATTCTTGGATATCGTGCTACTAGATATTTTTCTATTTGATTTTTATGTATAAAAAAAATAAAATTTTTAGGAAATATGGATAGATACGATCCATCTATATTGTCATGCACTGCTTGTGTCAATGCATCTTTGGTAAGTGTCTTTGTACCTTCGACCGAAATAGATTGTACGCGTAGAGAAGGTTGTTTTGAAAGAAAAGAAATACCGGTGATAAAAACACACAAAATAATAAAACAAAAAAACGCATAGACCTTTCGGCGATATAAACGCTTTTTTCTTATTTTCTTGTTTGTAGTGTGTAGAACATCCCGTGCTTCATGCGACATAGCTTATACGTGAGAAATCTTATCTTTACCAAAAAAAGGTCTCAAAACTTCTGGAATAGTTATTGTTCCATCAGCATTTTGATAGTTTTCTATAATTGCTGCTGGGAGGCGTGAAGTCGCACACGCGGTATTGTTTAGTGAGTGCACATACCGTAGTTTTCCTTCGTCGTCACGATAGCGTATGTTCAAACGCCTCGTTTGAAAATCATGAAAATACGAAGACGAATGCGTTTCCCTATATTTCTGTTGTGAAGGCATCCACGCTTCGATATCGTACTTTTTTACTTGTCCGAGTCCAAGGTCTCCACCACAATTCACTACAACATGATATGGTAGTTTCAGTGTTTGCATGAGGTGTTCGACATGGGCGGTTATCTCTTCGTGAAGCTGTACACTTTCTTCATGATTTGCTTCGCACAAGAGAACTTGTTCAATTTTGAAAAATTCATGAACGCGAATAATTCCTTTGACGTCTTTTCCATGTTTACCTGCTTCTGCACGAAAACATGGTGAAAACGAAATAAATTTTTTAGGCAAATCTTTTTTTTCTAGAATCTCATCCATGTAGTAACCCATAGTAGCCACTTCAGCGGTACCTGCGAGATACTCATTCTCACCCACTTTGTACAAATCCTCTTCACTTTGTGGTAGAAAACCTGTTCCATAAAATGACTCTTTGCGAACAAGCGATGGAACTATCAATGGCGTGTATCCTTGTGCTATAAAATAACTGTAAAAATAATTCCACAGTGCAAAAAATAGTTGTGCACCTTCATTTTTCATAAAATAACCTCGAAAACCTGATACTTTCACTCCTCTTTCAAAATCTGCCATATCATGAAGTTCAAGGAGTTCGACGTGGTCTTTTGCAGGAAAATCAAAAATAGTTTTTTCCCCCCAAGCACGAATCTCTACATTATCTTCATCGCTTTCACCATCTGGAACGGTGATATCAGGAACGTTTGGTACATGCACCATCAGATCCTGCCATTCACGCATCACCACTTTGAGTTCTTCCTCAGATTGTTGCATTTCTTCTTTGAGGAGTCGCATATCATCGATCATCTTTTGACGAGATACTGCGTCAGCATGTATTATTTTTTCAGATATATTGTTTTGTTCAGAACGAAATGCTTCTACCTTTTTCAAAAGTTCTAATCTTTTTTCATCGAGAACAAGTAGTCTGTCTATGTCGACTTCCACATGTTTTTTAATTGCTCCAGCTTTTACAATTTCAGAATTTTCTTTTATAAATTTTATATCCAACATAATGAAAAATGCACTTACGACTCTACGTCATTTAGTAATAATACTATATTCAAATAATACCAATTAGTGGTAGAATATCCTAATGTCATATGATATGCACATACTACGTGGTGATGATATACCACCATCATTGCTCGAGATTCCTGAGTCTCCAAAAGAACTCTACATACTCGGTTCTCTTCCCGAATCACACTATATTTTTCTCACTATTGTTGGATCTCGAAAATACACGAGTTACGGAAAGGAAGCAACTCTAAAACTGGTAGAGGCACTTCGTGGATACCCAGTGGTCATAGTTTCCGGACTTGCGATGGGTATCGACACACTAGCTCATGAAAATGCATTACGAGTCGGATTAAAAACTATCGCATTTCCTGGATCAGGATTGCATCCGAGTGTTTTGTATCCGCGTATAAATGTAAACCTCGCCAAACGCATTATTGATGCCGGTGGTGCCATAATTTCGGAATTCAAACCAGAACAAACTGCAGCTATGTGGACATTTCCTCGTCGAAATCGATTAATGGCAGGTATCTCACAAGCAACACTCCTTATAGAAGCAGGAGAAAAATCGGGAACACTTATCACTGCACGACTTGTTCCCGAATACAACCGCGATCTACTGGTTGTACCTGGAAATATATTTTCAAGTGCGTCCAAAGGTACCAACCAATTCCTACGACTCGGCGCAACCCCTATCACCTGCGGAGACGACTTACTCGAAGCATTACATCTGACCAAACGTGAGGAGGATAACAGCATGGAATTGGAATTTGAAAATGCATCACCTGATGAAAAAAAAGTTTTGGAATTGCTCCACGAGCCAATGCCTCGTGATGAACTTTTCCGTGAGCTTGGAATGAGTCTCTCTGAAACACAAGCTCTCCTGTCGGTTATGGAAATAAAAGGATTGATCAAAGAAGAGTACGGAGAAATGCGTCGCAGTTGAAAAGATATATACGTGAAAGAACTCACAGAAATAATTGTAAGAGAATTTCTATAAGAGAGAATAGAGAAGTCTGTATCGTCGACTTTTGATCGCGACACACGTTTTCAGTCTGCATAAACAGTTGAAAACTATAAAACTGCAACGCACATTGTGGTGGAGTTGTTTTTGAAATCCCTCCTATTGTAAACGTTCAATTAATTCAGAAAAGTGCGTGAACACATGTCTTGAGTTAAGATTAAAATAGTACTTCGTCGTTAAAGAGACGAGGTTTTAATTTGCAAAAAATATCAATATGTAGTATTTGTTAGTGCGTGAGCATTTGTGGGTATACTATATACTCATGCTCCCTACCAATAATTCATGAAACTCCTCATCGTCGAATCTCCATCAAAAGCAAAGACAATAGAGAAATATCTCGGTGGAGCTTTCACGGTACGCGCCTCTGTTGGACATGTGAGAGATTTACCAAAATCAAACAAGAAAGCTATCGATATAGAAGCAGGTTTTGTTCCCCACTATGAAAATTCTCCACAAAAAGAAAAAGTGATTCGAGAGCTTCGCGCTCTTGCAAAAAAAGCTGACGCTATTACTCTGGCGACAGATCCCGACCGAGAAGGTGAAGCAATATCGTGGCATATAAAACAAATACTTGATGAAGATAAAAAAGTAAAAGCATCTATTCAGCGCGTCACTTTTCATGAAATCACCAAAGAAGCAGTGGAAGAAGCACTTAAACACCCGCGAGACATAGATGAGAATCTTGTTTCTGCCCAAGAAGCCCGCCGTGTACTGGACAGACTGGTCGGATACGACCTCTCGGGACTTATTTGGAAAAAAGTTCGTTACGGACTATCCGCAGGAAGAGTACAATCCCCTGCACTTCGCATCATCATGGAGCGTGAACGCGAGATACGAGCATTTATTCCAGAGACCTACTGGGTACTAGAAGCAGAAACAACAACACCAAAGAAATCAAGCTTGTCTCTAGTCTGCAGTGAAGAACCTCGTGATAAAAAAATCGTCGATACTATACTTGCAAAAGGTCAAACTGGTACATGGATAGTCGATGATGTAAAAGAAAGCGAACAAAAGCGTTCTCCTCGCGCACCTTTTACTACTTCTACGTTACAACAAACAGCATCCACACGACTCGGATTTTCACCCTCTCGTACTATGCAAGTTGCACAAAAGCTATATGAAGCAGGACATATCACCTACATGCGTACAGACTCTACGACGCTTTCTAAAGTAGCAACAGACGCGATCTGCGCGTATATTTCAAAAAAATATGGTGCGGATACCATAGAAACAAGAATCTATAAAACAAAATCAAAAAATGCACAAGAAGCACATGAGGCTATTCGTCCGACTCATATCGAACATGAAAGTAAAGGCATGAACGATGAACAACACGCACTGTATCGACTGATATGGGAGCGTACTGTTTCTTCTCAAATGGTAGATGCAAAAGTGATGAGAACAAAAATAGTTGTTGCTATACAAGATGAAAATATTCCATTTTTTCAAGCAAATGGTTCACGACTTCTCTATCCAGGATGGCTGGAAGTAGACCGTGGTGCTCGCGGTGAAGATGTAGAATTACCGGCGCTAAAAACTGGGGATATTGTGACCCTTGTTGATCTCCGTAGTATCGAAAAAGCAACAGAACCACCACACCGATACAGTGAAGCAGGATTGGTCAAAGAACTAGAATCTCGTGGTATAGGACGTCCATCAACCTACGCATCTATCATGCGAACCCTCGAAGAACGTGGATATGTAAGCAAAGAAGGAAAAACTCTTTTTCCTACAGACACTGGAGATGTGGTGTCAACTTTTTTGGAAAATAACTTTGGAAACTATATTGGTGACACCTTTACCGCAGAAATGGAAGACAAACTCGACGATATCGCATCAGGGAAACGTGACTATACGAAAACGCTAAGTGATTTTTATACACCGTTTTTGAAAGAAGTACAATTAAAAGATAAATTAGAAAAAATAACTACGCTAGGTGACGCTCCAAAAGAATTTCCTTGTCCAGTCTGTCAAAAAGATATGATCGTCAAACTAGGAAAAAATGGAAAATTTCTTTCTTGTAGCGACTTTCCAATTTGTATGGGAGGCCGAACTTATGATGGAAAAATAATGGAACCTCCAAAAGAAATCGGAGAGATATGTCCTTTGTGTGGTTTTGATAAAAAAGGTAATGCAAAAAAAACATCTAGGTCAGGAGGTGGAAAACTGGTACTACGTGAAGGTCGTTTTGGTATGTTTATATCTTGTTCTCGGTATCCAAAATGTAAATTTATAAAAGAAGATGAAGAAGAAAGAAAGAAAAAACTTACTGGCGTAGCTTGTCCAGCTTGCAAAGACGGAGAGATGATGGAGCGACGAGGACGTTTTGGAATTTTTTATTCTTGTACCAACTATCCCACGTGCAAAAATGCTATCAAGGCAAAACCTACAGGGCGTATCTGCCCTCTGTGTGACGCTCTCATGATGGAAGGAACAAAAACAATTCCAGAGCGATGTAGTAATACAAAATGCCCAAATCACAGACCAGATAAACTTCAAAAAAAATAACTTTCTACTAGTACAATTTTTAAATATAGTAGAAAATATCAAGTTCACAGCAATATCGTATTACTTTTTCAATGCCGAAAAATACTCGTGAATTTTTATAATTTGCAAAAGAAAAAAATTGCGTCATACTAGATACATGAACACACCGCACGTGGCTGATATCACCAACTTAGTACAAACCAAGCTTTCTAAAAAGGATATAGACTATATCACGCGAGCATTTCTGTTGGCCCAGTCAGCTCACAAGAACCAAGTACGCGCCTCTGGTGAACCATACTTTTATCATCTTGTAGAAACTGCAAAGCATCTTGCTCGATATCAAATGGATGTTCAAACCATCACTGCTGGACTACTTCACGATATTATAGAAGATACCACAACACCTGAATCGTATATAGAGGAACACTTTGGATCAGAAATGCTTTTTATGATCCAAAGTGTTACAAAACTTGGTAAAATAAAATATCGAGGAGCCGAAAGACACGCGGAAAGTCTCCGCAAATTTTTTCTTGCTTCTGCAAAAGACTGGCGTGTGATAATGATAAAATTGGCAGACCGTCTCCATAATCTAGAAACACTCCAGTACATACGACCTGACAAACAAGAACGTATAGCAAACGAATCTATTGAAATATATGCTCCATTAGCAAACAGACTTGGTATAGGAAAACTTAAAGGAGAAATAGAAGATGCAGCTTTTCCCTTTGTACATCCAAAAGAATATGAAGAAGTGAAAAAGATTCTATCTGAAAAAGCAGACCAAAATCAAGTTAACTTGGAAAAAATAAAAGCAGAATTAGAAAAAGAATTCGCTCTGAATAGAATAAAGGTCGTTGCTGTGGATTATCGAATAAAACATACTTACTCTTTGTGGAAAAAACTGCGAAAGCATGACAACAACATAGAACGTATTTATGATCTTGTGGCTCTTCGAATAGTAGTAAAATCGGTTTCGGATTGTTATCGAGTGCTGGGTATTATTCATCAACTATGGCATCCCCTTCCAGGGCGTATCAAAGACTATATTGCACTCCCAAAACCGAACGGATATCAATCACTCCATACAACTATTTTTACTGGTGACGGTAGTGTTGCTGAAATACAAATTCGCACAGAAATCATGCACAATCGTGCGGAATTCGGTATTGCTTCACACGAAGAATATAAAAAAGACAATGAAAACATCAGAGAAGATCCAAAATTCAAATGGGTACATGAGTTCAAAAATCTACATAAAGATACACCACCAGATGCAAAAGAATACCTCGATCATTTGAAAGTTGATACTTTTTCAGACCGAATATTTGTATTTACACCAAAAGGAGATGTCATAGATCTTCCTGAAGGATCCAGTGCCATCGATTTTGCTTATGCAATTCACTCAGAGATAGGTGACCGTATGATGCAAGTAAAAATAAATAATAAAATTGAGAAAATATATACCAAACTAAATTCAAACGACATTATCGAAGTGATCACAAACAAAAAAAGTACACCGACTTCCAAATGGCTTGATTTTACGAAAACAACTATCGCAAGAAAGCATATAAACAATTATCTAAAAGAAAATTCACTTCTACAGAAGTTTCTTAGTTTTGGAAAAAAATAGTTTCTTATTCACTAAAACTCTATAAGCTAAAATTTTTGATATTGTACAAATCTGTATCTTCTTCGCTTTTATCTATCTCTTCTGGTGTGCGATCATCCAAATCCTCTGGTTCTATAGTTTCATCGGTGTGTTCAGAAATATCTGCTGATGTATTGGTTGGTATGTCTTCTATAATACTTCCTGTTTCTTTTGGTAAAGAACTATTCTCTGCGTTGTTTAAAAATTGCGACTCGAGTTTTCGCGTCTCAAATCTATTGAGTGCTTCGTGTATGTCTCGTTTTTCAGAACTCTCCATTATAGATAGAATTACTTGTAAATCTTCATTACTAAAAAAGTCTATGATTACCTTTCCTCCGTTTTCTTTCCGTTCTATATGTACGCGTGTTCCTAATGCTTCAGCAAGCTTCATTTCCATACTACTCGTAACAGGATCAGGTGCTAATTCCTTTTTTCGTACCCGATCAGTCGCTATCGTGCGAGCTATTCGCTCTGCTTCACGAACTGAAAGTTTTTTGTATATAATTTCTTTAAACAATACTGCTTGTTCTTCTGGTCGGCCATTGAGCATCAATATAGGACGCGTATGACCTTCTGATATTTTCTTTTCAGCAAGTGCGTTGACTACCTCTTGGGGTAACATCAACAAACGAAGTGTGTTGGATACATACTCTCTACTTTTTCCCATTTTATCCCCAATCTGAGCGTGGGTAAATTTGAACTCGTCTTGTAGTCGTAAAAAAGCTCTTGCTCTATCGATAGGGTTCAAATCTTCTCGTTGCAAGTTTTCAATAATTGCCAACTCCAGTTTTGCCATAGAGTCGTCACCTACACGTATGACACATGGCACCTGTGACACTCCTGCAAGTTTAGAAGCACGTAACCGTCTCTCTCCGGCAATAAGTTCATAGTGCGTAGTAAGACCCCCTTCCGAGGTTTCAGACTCGATGCGTGACACCACAAGAGGTTGGAGTACTCCGTATTGACGTATAGAATTTGCAAGATCAGCAAGAGATTTTTCATCAAATTCTCTGCGAGGTTGAAATGGGTTTGGATCTATTTTTTCTGTTTCTATCCAAA
>JAGOPB010000017.1 GCA_017992255.1 Minisyncoccota bacterium
CTGGGAAGCCTGCTCAAAATGGAACAGTTGAAAGAAGTCACAGAGAAGATCAACAGAAATTCTATGAACAAAATAAATTTAAAGATATATCTGACTTGCAAAAGAAATTAAAAAGGTGGAATATATACTACAATGATCTTGAGCACTGCGGTTTAAATGGAAAAACGCCAAATGAATATTTGGCCGATTACAAATTAATTAAACCGCCATATGTGTATACCTAAAACATTTTCTTTCGATAGACATCTATCTAAAAACCCAAACTTGGCCCTGTTGCAATTGCAACATATCCAAGCCATGTAACAATAGTAATATGACCAAGTACTATAACCGGCAACGCTTTTCTAAAGGGATAATTCAAAAAAGCAAGACTAATCATTAATAGTTCAGATGGCAGTGGCGTCAGTGCGGCATATATGAATACAAAAAATAAAATAGTATACGAAGGACGTTTTGACAACCATTTTTCAAATAGTTCCAATTTTTTCAAAAAAGCTAGAGGTGCAATCATTTTACCCTTTTTACCAAGATAGTAAAAGAAATAATCTCCAACAGCTAGTGCTGGTGCTGTCACTAAACCCAACACAAAAGGATTCAAACCTCCTATTGAAAGCAGTCCAATAGTAGAAAAAAAAGACGCTGTTGTAAAAACGGAGATACCCCCAGAAAGAGCAATCACCACAGCCAGTAAATATCCCTTGGTCACTCCAACATTTTCCACAATAGTACGAATGTCTATGTGAGTAAAAATTATACTCATAACAACTATCACCACGACAATACTTAGGATAGATTTGACTGTTTTTGATATATGCATACCTAAAGTGTACACTAACGACAAACTAGTACGCAACAAAAAACTCACGACGTCTTCGTGAGTTTTTTGTTGCGTACTAGCGAGATCTGTCTCTATTTTTTTGAAATTAGCGTATTTCGTATGTTATAGTCACTTGAGATGTGATTTTATTTTCTCCTGTTGATATTTCTGGTGTTGAGACTGCAGACTTTGTCATCATTCCTGCATCCATAGTTCCATAGAGAGGCACACCTGGATATCCATTATCTTTGTTGTCGTAATATGAAGTAATTCTAACTAAACGTACTCCTAGATCAGTTGCGAGAGATTCTGCTTTTTCACGAGCATCATCAATGGCTTCTTTTCGTGCTTCTGCTTGAAGTGATTTTTCATCGGCAACGGTAAAATTTGGTCCTGTCGTTTCGGTAATTCCCAATTCAGCAAGTTTTGCAATAAACTCACCAGTTTTGTCTGTGTCACTTATTTTCACTTCAGTAGTTTGTGACACTTCGTATCCAGTAATCGGGTTTTCTTTTACACCCCACGCGTAGTATCCATATTTATACTTTGGTTGTACGTTGTAGTACGTGGTTTTAATATCTTTATCTTCAACACCGAGAGTTCGAATCGCTTCGAGCGCAGTGTTTACCTTTTCTGTTGCATCATTTTGAGCGACCGCTACATCTGTAGCATTAGTACGAATGGTAAATGAAAACATTGCTGTATCCGGTACTGCATATACCTCTCCCGTTCCATTAACAGAAATTGTATTATACGAATTATCCACATTACCTATCTCTTTAGCAACCATAACTATTTTTACTATAAAAAATAGTGATAAAATTATAAACAAGAAACCTGCCATTTTTATAAGTCTTGTCATTTCTTTAGATCCATTCATTATTTCCATACATTATTCATTTTATATTTATAATATTTTTTCCTTTATGTAAAATTATTGGATTCCCAGTAATTCAACTTCAAACGTTAGTTCAGCTTTTGGTGGGATTGACCCGTATCCATTTTCACCATAGCCAAGGGTGTATGGTATTACCAACGTTCGTTTTTCACCCACTTTCATACCTGCAACACCTTCGTCCCATCCTTTTATAACTTGTCCTGCTCCTACGGTAAACGAGAATGGCTGTACGTGTCCAAACTTTGGATCAGTATTCGAATCAAAAGCTGTACCATCTGCAAATCGACCCGTATAGTTGACGTTTACTGTATCTCCATTTTTTACTTCAACGCCGTTTCCCTGTGTAGAAATAGTGATTTTCATTCCTGTATCTGTTGTGTAACTTTCCATAGTAGTTTTTTTTGATGTTGAAGGAGTTTTTGTTGGTGATTCGTTATCGGTTAATGGTACTTTTGTTTCTATAACTAGAGGAGTTTCAACAGACTGTTTTGAAGTCGATTTTTTTGACTCTACTAGTGTGTTTATAATGAAAAAACCCGCTACCAAACACACGATAATAATACCCACAATTGATGTTCCTTTCATCGCATTTGTATAATATTTAACGAATAATACTGCTAGTATAGCATGAAAACTGGTTCTTTTCCATAGGTGACTCTACGATAGATGCTCTAAATCTTATTCATGTCACTGACATTCTGTACAATTTTTTTTATATACCTTGCGTAGTGAATAAAAATACTATGTAACCGACATACAGGAGAATAAAAACAATTCCTTGCCATCGTTCGAGTGCGTGTCTTTTTCCCACAAAAAGAGCAGCAAAAAGTAACACACTTCCTGCGCACGCCATAAAAACATTGGACATTTCTGTCAGTGAGAAAGGGAGCGGTTCAATGATCGAGGTCAATCCTAGAATCCAAAAAATATTGAAAATGCTGGATCCAATTACATTACCGATAACGATATCCGACTGTTTTTTAAGTGCTGCAACTACAGATGTTGCGAGTTCTGGAAGAGAAGTACCTACAGCTACTACAGTAAGTCCTATAACTGATTCTTTCATTCCAATAAGCTGGGCGAACGCAACAGCTCCATTGACAATCCATTGTCCCCCTATGACAAGCAACACGAGACCGAGCAGTATAAATACTATTGATTTTTTATTTGAAAATATTTCCTCGGTAGTATCTTTTTGTTCTTGAGGAATATTATTTTGCTTTGCTACGCTTACTATATAATACAAAAATATCGCAAAATAACCCAAGAGTACAAATCCATCCCCTCTCGACAAAACAGAAGGAACTGTGGAATCAAAAACACTATCAAACGCCAAAAAACCGACCACCATTGCTGCTAATAATCCAAATGGAATTTCTTTAAACACGGTGTTTTTATGCACCGTCATGGGATAAATAATAGACGCAACTCCGAGAATTAGAAAAGTATTTGCTATATTACTTCCAAGAATATTTCCAATCGCTATATCTGTGGAGTGATGAAAAGCAGACAATAAATTGACTGCCAACTCTGGTGCAGAAGTACCGAAAGCAACGATAGTCAAACCGATCACAAGAGAAGATACGTTGAATCGCCGTGCAATAGATACAGATCCATCAACAAGAAAACCCGCTCCTTTGATGAGCAACACGAACCCGACAACCAATAATATAAATGTCATGAAAAAAGTATACCATATGTGTACAGCAAACGAAGGACATAAAATAACGTTTAAATTTTACCCAGCAATGAAGTCTATAGGTAGACTCTTCGTTTTATTTTTTCAAGTAATACGCGCACAAGCTGACTAACATTAGTTTCTACATCTTCTCTTTTTTCCCAAGTCTGTCCAAACTATCTGAACTCTTTTACAGTTTCCAGATATACATCTTTACATTTGTTTGTTAGAAGAACACAGTGCGTAAAAAAAGTATTACATATTTTGTTTTCTAGTCTCCTTTTCCGTACTGTTATATATGCGTTCATGACCTATGTACCCCTAACGTAATCAAAATAGTATTTCCAAAGACCCTTTTCCTGATACTGCAACCAATGTATTTGTTCATGCTCTATTATACTGTCCGGAACCGATCCTTCTTGTTGATACGACTTTTCTATATATACACCCAGTGGAGGCAATGTAAACGCATTCAATGAACCAGGTATTTGTGGTATATAAAAAACAAAAGCATCTTTTTTTATTGCATAATGAGAATACATACCCAGAAGTGCAACCATTAAAAATAAAATAACTATATAGGTATAGATTTGTTTCATAGTACTGTCTATATACTATCACACATGCTATTATAGCTACATGAAATTTCGTCTTGTAGTTCTCACCACATTGTATCTAACAATCATTTATCTTTCGACTTTTTTCACTGTTCGCGTTGTAGCTATATTGGAATTGTTCGACTCTTCACTCTTGCACATTCTCACTATCGTAGGTGTCGTGGTGCCGATAATACTCGTCATCACTATGTCTGTTGGTTATCGTACATATAACAAAATAAATACTGGTTTGTACACTGTGAGCGTTGTGTGGTTGGGACTTGTGTTATACGCATTTATGGCAACTATTGTAGTTGTCATACTTTTTCTTTTACAAAGCTTTACTTTTATTCACCTACCACTAACTGCGGTTGCACAAAGTGTCTATATTTTTTCAACTATGTGCGTCGCATATAGTATCGTACACGCACATAGACCAAAAATAGTTTCTGTAACGGTTAAAAGTGAACAACTCTACAACGCGTGGAACAACAAAACCATCGTATTAATTTCTGATACACACATAGGACCAGTTCGTAGAGAGAAATTTCTAGCTCTAGTCGTAAAAAAAATAAACTCTCTACATCCAGATATCGTGTTTATCGCAGGAGATATCATAGATGGACCAGTTTTTTCATATGAAAAAGTACTCGCGCCTTTACGGGATTTAAAAACCACCCTTGGTGTGTACTACACTCCTGGCAATCACGAAGGATACAACAGTGAACCAGAAAAATTTTATCCCATAATACAAGAGCTTACGACGGCTATTGTGGATCAGCGAATTATAATAAACAATACTCAAATTGTAGGCCTAGATTTTTGTGAGGAAACTGCGACACGTATATGTGATCGTTTAGAAAAAACAGGGTTTGATACACAGCTCCCGTCAATCGCACTTTTACATGACCCTAAACATTCTTCAACTCTCATGAAACAAGGTGTTTCGCTTGTACTTTCTGGACATACTCACTATGGACAATTTTTCCCCATGAACCTCATGGTAAGAGCTTTCTATAAAAAATTTTCATACGGTCTCAATTATGAACACGGTAATGCTTCTATTACCAGTTGCGGAGTAGGTACCGCAATGATGCCGATGCGTCTTGGGACAACACCGGAAATAGTAGTAGTGAAGATCACAAAATAGAATAGTATAATTACAGATTCTACATATTTTTCTGCACATAGAAATAAACTATTTTTCTTGCGCCCGTAAACCAACGGCTTCCTGATTTTTTCTCAGAGTTTTGAATACAAAACCAAAATATATTCCCGAAAGAAGAATAAATACACCCGCAACAAAAATGGGTTGCGTGGGTAGCACTATAGCAGCAACAAAACCAGATATAGCAGGAGGAATTGCTTGTGCGAGAGCAGACACGGACGCATTCACTCCGAGTATCTCTCCCTGTTCTTTTGGATTTGCAGATTTACTAATGAGAGCAGTGAGGTTGACCAAGGAAAGACCATTGAAAACAGCAAAAAATGGAACAAGGGCAAATAAAAATAACAGTTGATGTGGCATAAAGAATGAAAGTATTGCAAAACCAGAACCGAGCAATGACCAACGAAGTATTGTTTCCTCACTATATTTTTTAGCGACCCTTCTGACTATAAAAACCTGGGTCAAAACGACACACAATCCAATGAAAGCAAAAAATTCTCCTATTGTTCCTTGATCAAGACTAAATTTGTATACCAAATATACGGCAAAAAAACTTGTGTAAAATGAAAAACCTGATTGATACAAAAATGAAGTAATGTACAAAGGACGTAAATGTGGAAAAGAGAGGGCGCGTCGTATATTGCGTATAGATTGTTCCCAATTGATTTTTTTCTTTTGTCTGTTGAGATTTGTTTCTCTAAAATACAAAGCAATGAGTATCGTATTTATACATGCGAGTATTGCAGCAAACCAAAACGGTGACGACGGTGTGAGTCCATGTATAAAAGTCGGGTCTGAAAGTTTTCCACCTATATATGGACCCACAATAAAACCTAAACCAAAAGCAGCACCAATCATACCAAAATTTCTCGAACGATTTTCAGGTACAGTGAGGTCAGCTATTGCGGCTTGTGCAACAACTATATTTCCACCTGTTATTCCTGCGAAAAAACGAGAAATAAAAAGCAACGGTATATTTTTCCACCAAATTCCTAGTGCAAACAGTACGTATGTAATAACTGTTGCACCTATAGAAAGTATTAACAATTTTTTTCTACCATAAATATCAGAAAGCTGACCCAAAATAGAAGTAGCAAAAAATTGTCCTAAAGGAAACACTGCAACTAAAAATCCAAGTAAAATATATCCAAATCCGATCGAAGTATCCGGAGCAAGTAAATAAAACTGAGAAGCGGGATTAGCAAAAAGCTGAGGTATGATAGGAATTAGAATACCGAAGCCCAGCATATCCAAAAATACTGTAAAAAAAAGGAAAAATAGACCTTTTTGTTTATTGTTTCCATTCATAAAGATGACCCAATCCTAACATATTTTTTTTTATTTAGCACGATATGATAGACTGTTAGATATGGAAAATAAAAAAATGCATATAGTATATAAAAAAAAAGATATACGAACACTCAAAGTTGTTCAAGAGACACTTGAAAAATATCTACAGGAATACAACAACCCGAACACCTCACTCGAACGAAAACAACAAATTGACTTGCTTAAAGACTCTCTCTTGGAAGAACAAGATGAATTGCTTTCTCAAAAACTCAATAATCCACATATGCGAATTGAAAAAAATCCAAAACTCGACTCTCAGTAAAAGTCTTTCTTCGTTACATGTATTTTTTTGCAATTTCTAAATCTTCGAATGAATTTATTCCGAGTGCTTCTGTTGTTTCAGATAGCACATATGGGACTACTTTTTTTTGCTCCTCAAATGCCATATGAACAAGGTCGGTAATGTAGTATTCGTCTGAAGCGTTCGTGTTAGAAAGTGTATCAATATGCGACCAGAGAAATTCTGCGTTGAATACATATGTTCCAATATTCACTTCTCTGACTGACTGTATTTCTGGCGTCGCATCTTTGTATTCGACAATTGATCCGACAAGGTTGTGTTCGTTTCGTATCACACGACCAAAACGAACAAAAGGTGCAAATTCATTCTCAAAATGAGGAACTTGCGCTGTTGTTATCGTTACGGTCGCATTGTTTTCTTTGTGAGTTGCTACCAGCTCTCGAAGTGTTTGCGAAGAGATAAACGGTTGGTCTCCCATCAGTACTATAATATGTTTACATCCTTGTACGCTCTCACTGTCTTTTGCCATACTAACCGCATGTCCAGTACCCAGTTGCTCACGTTGCCATACAAAATCAGCATTGTTTTTTCCTATCGCATTTATTACTTCATCACCTTTATATCCGACAACAATTACCGGCTTTTTGGTGATAAAACTGCATGCTTGTATTACTCGCTCCAAAAAAGACATACTTCCGAGCATCGTAAGACATTTAGGAGTATCACACTTCATGCGAGTGCCTTTTCCTCCAGCAAGTATCACCACTTGTGTGTCTGATAGAATATCCATACTATTTGAAAACTATAGCAAATTGACTAGACGTTGCAAGTGTTTTATCCATTTTGAATCAAAAGGTGTAAAGGCAAAGCTCTTCTTATATTTTCTCTGGTAGAACTACATGTTCAAGCATGGTCAGATCGTGCATACTTCCCGACAAATACTTTTTTAATATATGAGAATACTGTGTGAGTGTTTTGTTCATATCGATCATTTCTTGAATTTCTTTTTTTGTACACCAACGAATTTCTTCTATTTCTTCTTCTTGAATACGCTCAGATCCTCCTACAATTGTACCTCGAAAATAGAATCTCACGATAGCATTACCTCGCTTGTTTACATAATTTTGCAAACCTACCACATCCATGAGTTCTGTCGTATACCCCGTTTCCTCCAAGACCTCTCGTAGTGCTCCCTCTGTCACCAGTTCCCCTTTTTCTACGCGACCTCCGGGTAATTTGAAGTCTGGACGATCCTTATCACGCACAAAAAGCACCTTGTCATCACGCTGTAAAAAAACATATGCTTTAGTACTCGTGTCTTCTTCATGTAACATACTCATACTATTATACTATGATGAATTAATCTTTTGAATCTATCGTAGTATTTCTACTATCAATCATAGTACCTTTCGGAGAAATTAGCCAAATATAGAAACGTTTTGTACCATTATCAGAAATCGTTTCCTCTACTCGAAGGTTCTCACCTTCATCTTCCAAAAAGCCAACTTCTTTTAGTTCTTCCAAAATACGTTTTTTAGTAGGAAGTAGTGCTATGCTTTTAATTTGAATAAAAATTTGTCTGTCTGGTTGGTTCCTAAAAGACTCTGTACATTTAACCAAGGATTCTTGTTTATAATCAAAATTCTCATTTCCTGTAATTTTTTTTTCTTCAGGAAAAGGTAGCTCTGGTGTTTTATTTATAGATAGTCCTTCTTTCATGATACTTACAGTATATCACACATTACATTTCGCGTTTTTTTATAACATATTTTCCAAAATATACCGATATAACAACCGTAACCACTGTCAACATAAGAGCATAGAGAGCTTTTTGTCCCAATGATTCCACGCCACCAAAAATGAATACAAAAACTCCTTTGAATGTTTCCTCCCACGCGAGCGCTGTGATAAGCCCCAAAGCAACAAAGACCAGTGTTGAAATCTTGTCGAAGAGCGTGGTTTGTATAGCTTGCACATGATACTCTTTGAGAAACTTTTCTAGTTCGTCAAAACCTATGTGCGTATCAGGGGCAGTATTGTTGGTTTGGTTGTTCATGTATTATCTGTTGTAAGATTGCCAATACTCACCACTGGGTTTACCTGATTCAATCCACTCCTCTTCTGTTTCATTATAGGGACCGACATATATAATACCGTCAACTTTTTTTATAGTAGATAGATCCATACATCCTGTTCGTTTTGCAATTACTTCTCTCTCTAGCTGAGTAAGTCCATCAACTAATTCCTCGTTAGCATCATTGTACGGTATTTCGAGTTGTTGATTGCCAACATCATGAGTAGTGCGATTTTCTTGTAATTCTTGTTCATGTTTTTTTCGCTCTTCAAACATGTCCAATTGTTTTCCTATCATATCTGTAGTATATCATTCTTGTTTATAAAGAAAAGCTTCTAGTGCATTGTGGTACGAACAATGTAACACTCAAAAAAATCCTTTATATGCTCAAAAATCAATCAAATTATTCCCCTTCTATACAAAATAGTAAAGAACATGTCTTTTACAAAAATAAATTACGTTTTGTTTTCTTTGTGAGTAAATATTGTACCTGGTTTCCAAGGAGTTCCCAGTAACGGCAATACGAATCTATCCAATCCTATATAGCCGGCAATCTTCCAAGCCAATACCAAAAACACACCAAGAAACGCTAAAATAGGATTTACACTGACTGCACCTGCGAGAAGAAAATTGAAATTCATGAAAAGACCAAAAAATGCAGCTATTCCTGTAAAAATTCCCACAATGAGAGCTATCCCGATAGTTATTTCTGCAAAAGTGACTACGTGTGCCCACAAAGATGGATTGGCAAGGACTATGTTTTCAAGAAAATGTCCGTACCAACCTTGCACGTCAGGATGAGGACCACTGGTTTTAGAAAGAGCGTTGCTTACAAACCCATTAAGAGCTTGTCCTGACTCTGATCCTATCCAAGCAGGAGAATGGAGTTTTCCCCAACCTGCCTCGAACCATTGCCACCCCACATACAATCGTACAATAAGCCATAGAACCGCAATGCGAGTATTGGCGAAAAAATATCGTGCTATAGGTGCTTCTTCAAATTGAATATACATAGTGTTATAAATATCCTACTTGTAATAAAAGAAAACCGATCCAAAAAACTAACATAAGATAAAACGTAGTCCATCCTTTTGACAGAGGAAAAAGTCGAGAAACCACGCGAAAGTGTCGAGTATACCACCGTGATCCCCACCATGCAGTTATGTTTGCACATATACTGTCAAGAAGAAGAATATAAAAAATTATGATTTGAATTTTCATATTTTAAGGAGTGTATACCCCTCATGCACAGTATACACCAACCATTTTTTTATACTACAGTAACAGCGTAACTTTTAGTACACGTCTTGTTGATAACAACTCTCACAGTACACAATCTCTGGACGTTCTTGGCATATAAAGTTTCAAATTCATTGGTACAATTTTGTTTCACACACTTTCTATTCCACAACGAAATCCAGTTACGTTGAGCTACTCTTTCGTACTCTCTACAGTTTGAACAAAACATGCGCAATGTCTATCAAATTTTCAGTTATAGTCATTTCGCCCACAATTAGTGAGAAAAAAGCGAGTTGAGTATTTTTCTACTTGCCGGTCCTATGATCCCATCTGAAACAAGTTCATATTCGTTCTGGAAATTTTTGACAGCGTTGTAAGTAACAGAACCGAATATACCATCAAAGTGACTTGCTTCGTGTCCTTTTTCTGATGGATACAACCCCAGTTCATGGAGCGCATACTGGAGTGCAAGCACACTGCTGTTTTTTTTATACATAATATTTTTTCTCAATGTGTCGTTCCACGTATAGTACAAATTATTATTTAAAGTTTCGCTACCTGAACTGTACTGCAGAAGCCCCTCTACGGTTGCTTTCGACATGACATCCGTGGTCAGTGGAAAAAATTCTTTTTCTAGAGCTTTTTCATAGAGATATCCGTATTCAACGAGTATGCTAGGAATCGCAAGTGTTCCGTTTGCACCAAGTGCAATGAGTTTTTCGTCTTCTATGACGCCATTTTCGTTTGCAAATTGTTGCTCAAGCAAATGATTGGTAATTAAAAAACTTTTCTTCAATCGTTCACCTACGGCATTGCCTAAGAGTAATGATTCTTTGTTGTTCGGCAAACTAGGACCAGGAACATATACAGCAAAGCCAGTTGCGTCTCCTTGTTGATCTGACACTCTTGGAAATACATCATTGAAATGAATATGAACCACCATGTCAAAACCTTGCTCTGATGCCCATTTATTGATCCCATATAGTCTCGTTACCACAGTGCTGGGTGCATTATTGTGTACTACACCATCGATACTACTAACGTCCCCTTGTTCCACAGCTTTTCGTGTGTTTTGAGTATGCGTTTCTCTGAATGCACTTATTTCATCGACATTTTTAAAATACTGCACCAGTTCAGGAATATATCCCTCATTCGTGCGCGCAACTGTTACAGAAAACAAAGGATTTGACTGGAGTTCATTTTGAATTTTCAAAGCGAGGGCAAGTGTCATATCAGCCTCCTTTGTAGAGCTGTAGATTGCACCGGGAAAGTCGACATCATGTCCTGGAACTATGAGCACTTCTATTACTTCTTTTTGTGTATACTTTTCAGACGCAGTCTCAGCAAACACTCGTGTCGGCAACACGACACATAAGAGCGCCACTATAACAATGTATACATTCTTCATATACCGATTGTACCACACACTTCATATCTAAAAGAATTTGACAAAAGCAATATATTTTTATTACACAACTAGCCACAAAAAGCATATTGCGTTATACTGAGCATGTCGTTTACTACACAAAATGTGTGTACTATTACAAGATAATTAATTTACTTATATGCTACGTTGGAGTTTTATTTTTCTTATCATAGCTATCATTGCAGGACTGTTGGGATTTACTTCTATCGCAGGAGTCTCGATTGCTATTGCAAAGATTTTGTTCTTTGTCTTTATTGTTCTCTTTATTATTTTACTTATCGCAGGAAGCGCCGTATTCAAAGGTGCAAAAAAAGTAATCAGCGACATAGACAACAAAATCTAATTCTCCGAGTTTTTAAAAAACACCCATAGGTTGGGTGTTTTTTAAACGGAAGTAATTGTACAATGTCGGGGTCAAAACGTATCGATAGGACGCACCAATTGCCGTCGCTGAATTCCAACTTAACTATATTAAATCCCGAAAAGAGTCAGGGTCATAATGATCTTCTAACTATGCTTCTCGACGATGGTGAGCTTGTGTGGGGCACAAGAGCAAGGTCGAAGCACGACGGTGCGAGGTAGGACTGAAAGATTTTTCAGAAGAAAAATACTTTTGGTATATGTAAATTTTACGAGATAAACTAAGGTTGATTTCCGACAAGAAGAAAGAAATATAGTTGGGATAATTTGCGCCTACTTTGCCCTGTGTGAGCTCTTCAAACCGCATTCGAGGCTTTGTCACCCTTCAGAATTTCAACCCCCTCGTTCAGCCGATTTCGGACGATGATACCTTCGCCGAGTACTAGCTGATCGTCGAGGCAACCAAATCACCGATTGTGTTAGGATGTGAGACAACCAACCCGCTGATTTGGAACACAAAGCAAAAGCCCGATCCGATAAAGGATCGAGCTTTTGAGAAAGGAATTATTACAACGGATGACTCGGTTATAATAAGTCCTGTCATGGGTGCCCATCGGGGGTTGAACCCGAGATAAAAGCTCCACAAGCTTCTGTGTTACCGCTACACCATGGGCACCATAGCTCGCTTTCAAGCGAAATTTACATTTGCTTGTATGGTATCGTTACCATAAAGCTCTACAGTTATAACAAAACTATGGTCTTTCGTCTAGTTTTATCAGAAAATTATTTCGTACGTACATAGTGCGCAAACAACTGACTACAAAAAATAGCTATCACCACTATTCCTGCATATCCGCACAAAAGAATAGTAAAAGGAATATACACATTTCGAACAGCTCCCAATATGAAAGCAGTAAACCACGATGAGATAGATATAGCACCTAAAGCAAAAGAAAGACGTCTGGTACTGACGGGAAGTATCTTAGTATCGTCTTGATCCGTACCAAAATCTATTTTCGTCAAACGTGGTGAAATGACAACGTTGAGAACAAATCCATTTATCACAATAACTGCAACCGCTATTGCTTTTACAAGAAATTTTGGCAAATGGTTGAGTGCTGTCGCCTGCGGTGCATAAATACCTATCCCCGTTAAAATGATACATCCAATAGCAAACCATAGTACATGCGACAAAGAGTCCATTATCTTTTTTTCTTCTAAAGAAATTTTTTTATCTTTTATAAATTTGAAAAACAGAAAATCCGTTGTGAACGCAGCTCCCAATCCAATCGAAGCCGAAACCGCGTGAATAAGAACTATAACTCCCTTAAACTGCAACAAATATGAAGACATTTCTGCGTTACTAAAAATGAAGTTAGCAAGAAATATACCCGTAGCAACCACTGCACTACCAAGACACCACGTACACCATTGTTTGATTACGAAACCTTGAATACAAACAAGATAAATAGAAAACAAAAAAGCACCAAGTGTCATGCCCAACATAAAAAAGTGAATCACACCATCGGTCAGTGGTTGCACAAACAGTGCAATACCATAAAATACTGTTATTAAAAAATAATAGACCATTCCCACTCGTTCGACCGCAATACCAAAAAATTTTGAGTATGCTGAATGTACTACAGCATTACAATCACTTCCAATAGGACAAACAAGTACCGCTTTGCGTGCTTTCTTGTGGAAAATATGAAGAGCAATTGAAAAACCCATTATTCCTAAAACTATATTTATAAGTGGAAGAATCATATAGTATATTATTGCCACATGGCGTCTATTTTTGCCGCTACAATAAAGTCATTTTCTGAAAGCCCGTCTATGGCATGAGTATACATCTCCAGAGAAACATTGTTGTAAGAAATAAAAATATTCGGATGGTGACCTTCATTTTCAGCTATAGTGGCTACTTTTTTTACAAAATGCATTGACTCTACAAAATCTCGAAAATGGTATTCCTTATTTATCTTTCTTCCATCATATGACAATCTCCAGGTTGGAATCTCTTGAAGTAGTTCTGTAGATTCTTCTATCGAGTACGGCTGTATATTTTTGTCTTCACAAGGAACACATTTTTTATTGAGTAACGACATACAACCATACTAACACGGTATGTATAAATAAAAAAATACCCTCTTTTAACTCTCTCTTTTTCCATGAAGCAACATAGCTACTGCGTCTTTCATCGATCCTGCTTTTGTAATAGTAGTAGCGTTGACGAAGAAAATCTCGTCTGCGTTTTCTATCGTGTTGAGTCGATGTGCGATAATAACAAGCGTTGTTTCTTTGGGAAGTTTTTCCAAAATATTTTGCAGGAGTTTCTCTGTGACCGTGTCGATGTTTGCAGTTGCTTCGTCGAGGATGATAAGTTCAGGTTTTCGAAGAACAGCTCGCATAAATGCAATCAGCTGTTTTTGACCAAGACTGAGTTTACTACCTGTTGCCGTCACTTCAGTGTCAATTCCACCATCAAACCTATGTAACAGCGTTTCTAAACCTTGTTCTTTTATAACACTGACGAGTTGATCATTTGAGAGCGAGGCGTACTCTTCATTGCCGTAAACCAAATTATCTCGCACCGTGCCGGAGAATAAAAAAGGTTCTTGTAAAATGAAACCAATCTTTTTTGCACGCAAACTATTTTCATATGAACGTATATCTTTTCCTTCGAGAAGTACCTCCCCTTGTGTTGGGTCAAACAAACGAGCTATGAGAGAAGCCGTTGTGGTTTTTCCTCCACCAGTCGGACCAACGAGCGCATATGTTTTACCACGATCAAATGAGAAATTAACATCTTTCAATACTTCTTTACCTTCTGGATAGACAAAAGAAACATTTTTGAATTCCAACAAATGTGGCACCGTGCTATTTTTACCAGATTGAGTTTTTAGTAAATTAGAATCAAGCACCAAAATTGCATATATGCGATCCCAACTTGCAAAAGCAGTTTGAAAACTAGACCAAATAGTTGCCATATGTTTCAATGGATCATAAATCCGGTTTACATACGTAATAAAACTAATCAATAGACCTAGTGTGAAATCACCTTTGCTAATAAAAATAATACCAAACGCTATCACAAGTAGCTGTGCTATTCCTGTAGCGAAACCGTATGTAGGAGTAAGTGTGTTGTTGGCAATACCAGCGCCTACTGCAGATGAATAATTGCTATTATTTACTTCTCGAAACTTTTCACGAAAATAGTCTCTTCGATTGAAAGCCACCACCACTTTAAAATTGTCTATACTTTCAGATATTTCTGCGCTCATCAAACCGACGTTGCTCTGATTGATTGCGTTTTTGCGTCTAATCCACGGAGAAAGTACTTGTGTAAATAAAAGAAGAAATACAGCAGGAGCAAGTGCAATAAGTCCTATTTCCCACTGTATAGCTAAAACAAAAATCGCTCCACCGAGTATAGTAATACCGTTTGCTACAAACTGGACAAGTCCTTGTGAAAAAAATTGATTAAGCTTATCAGTATCATTATTTATACGAGAGATCAGATCCCCTGCTTTATTTTGATTGAAAAAAGCTACAGGTAAATCAGATATTTTATTAAAAATACTATTTCTTAAATGAAAAAGAATATTTTGACCAACATGCCCCATTACAAGTGTCTGCAAATAATTTGAGACCAGTGCTCCTATATATATGACCATGAGTATACCTCCATAGATGAGTACACCATGAAAATCGCCTTTCTGAACATAGTTATCAATAGCGTGTCCTATAAGAATAGGTGCCACAAGGTTCAAACCTGCCGTTACAAAAGCAGAAATAGTAGCGAGAATAATCTGTCTTTTTTGTTCTCTAAGAAATGGTGCAAATTTTTTTACAGACAGCCATAAACCTCGTTTGTTCGAATTTATTTCATTGTTTAAATTATAATTACTCATAGTGATTGGTACTTTTTTGCGAATCAAATATTTGCACGTACTCTGGTGCCGTTGCCAAAAGTTCTTCATGCGTTCCACAAGCAATCAATTCTCCTTCCATGAGAAGAAGAATTTTATCGTAATGCTCTATTGAAGATATTTTCTGAGTAACAGAAAGCAGTGTCAGATTGGGATAATTTTTTGCAAGATTAGAAAGTATTTTTTCTTCTGTTTTATTGTCTACACGAGCGGTAAAATCATCCAAAAGTAAAACTTTTGGATTCAGTGTCAATGCTCGTGCTAGCATTATGCGTTGTTTCTGTCCACCAGAAAGACTGGAACCTCTCTCAGAAATAACAGTTTCCATACCCTCTGGAAGTGATAAAATCAAATCAGTAAGTTCGGCTGTTTCTATTGCTTTTGTTAGATCCTCTTCACTCGCAACGCCTCCAAACGCAATATTTTCTCTAAGAGTAAGATTGAAAATAATACTATCTTGAAACACAAAGCCTATTTGTCTATGAAGTGTAGGAGCATCATACTGAGTAATCAGTGTATTATCTATCAAAACACTTCCCGTTGTTGAAGGAAGAAGACGAATCAAAATATGTAGTATTTGAGTCTTTCCTGCCGCCGTAGGGCCTATAATTGCATTCTTGGTACCTGGTTGTATTTTGAAAGAAACATTTTTCAAAACAATTTTCTCACCATACACTAACCCAACATTTTTGAATTCAATCGCACCGTGTATTTCTGTTTGCAAAGTTCCAGTTTGTTGTTCTTCTTTTGCATCGAGGATTTCTTTTATACGATCATACGATGCTTGAGCTCTAGAAATCATACTCGACATGATACCGATGAGGAGCACCGGGAAAATAAGGAGTGCTATATAACTATTGAAAGCGGCAAAATCTCCGAGGCTCATATTTCCAGAAATAACAAAGTGTCCTCCCAGTACCAAAATGACAAGCATTCCAAGATTGGCAACAAATCCTATTACGGGAATCAAAGCTGCAAATAAGTTGAGTATTTTTAGTCCTA
>JAGOPB010000018.1 GCA_017992255.1 Minisyncoccota bacterium
ATATTCAGGAACAAAACCGTATCGTCCGTCTACGTCGGTGAAACCCGTTGCTACTTCCCCTCCGTTTTGGTCATACAGTACTACATACGCAGGATTGATGGGTTGTTTGGTAATACTATCATACACCACACCCCACGGTCGTATCTTTTTTTTAATTCCAAAGAATATAAGAATAAGTGACCACAGTCTCAATAACGCAAAGGTGATGTTTGAAAATATTCCAGGGTTTAGACTGAGTGTAGGTAATAATGCAGCAAAAATTGCTGAAAGTCCTCCTCCTATTATCACCACATCTGCTACCGGCGAAGAGGAGATATTCTTTAGAGAATCTTGTATGTTGTTCAAATTATCTTTTGCTATTAAAGGTATTTCTTTTATTTCTTCTGACGTTAAGGTTTCAGTTTCTTCTGTAGTGGGGTTTTGATTTGGCTCTAGAGGTGCTTCTGGTTCACCACCCTCTTCACCTGTTTCTTCAGTTGTTACCGGTATTGTCGGTGGTTCTTCTATTTCCGGCACTTCAGGCGGAATAACTGTTTTTTTTACAACAATCTGAGTTATAGGAAAAGGAAGCGAAAATACATTGGTCCCATTTCCATCGTTAGCAAGTATGGATGCATCATGTATCAATACATCAGTAGAAGTGGTCACAGCAATACCCTTGAGTTTTATTTGCACTATAGTTCCATTTGAGCCAGTATACCCAGGACTATACGAGATTCCTTCAAATTCTATTCTTCCAGGAGAGGTAAGTGCAGGTGCAACTGTCCAATAATCTACAATGGTTCCGGTTGTTGTAAGTGATACAAAACTCATAACGAGAGGATCAAAATCTATTACACCGGAAAATGCGTTAACTGCTTGTCCTGCTGAATCCACACTTGCTACTATGGTTATCGTATCATTGAGTTCGATAGTTTTAGATACTGGAGTGTAGTTGAACTCTGCTCCAAAAACATATACTGGTACAAACATACCGGAGAGAAGAATCGTACTGTATAAAAAAAATAAAGTTTTTTTATGTATCATCTTTTTTCTATATACGTATCAATTCTTTTAAAATACCATTTCTTGAAATAAAATAAAAGTGCAATCAACAACAGTATGAACGCTATACTATACCACAACCGAGAATCCGAAACTCGAATCGTAACAACCCTTGCATTTCCTGCTTGATCAACTGCTTTTACCCAAATACGACTACGTAGTGTTTGATCATACAACAGGTAGGGACTTTCTGCGTTTATCCACAAACCTTTCCCTTCTTTTATTTCATAATGGGACATACCAGAGCCCTTATCTTTTGTTTCAAACAACACCACATATTTTCCATCAAAAAAAAGCGGATCTCTCGTTACTAAGGGAAGAAATTCTTCTGGAAGAGTTTCTTCTACTGCGGGTACTGTATTGGGAACTGTATTTTCCGGTCCATAAATTGTTATGAGATATGAAGAGCTTGTTGCTGATAATTCTTTTCCAGAAGGATTGTTGAGAAAATAGAAAACATTTTCAAAGTGAATCGATCCTATTCCCTCATTTGCCAAAACAAATTTTGCTTGAAACAATGTACCCGGAGAAATAGAATTGTCTTTTGGGTTAATTCGTCCAGAAAATCCTCCGACCGCTATACCGGAAAATCGAATACTGGATCCATTTTCTGTAGGTTGTTCGACCCATGATGTTATAAAACTTTCAGAGTCATTTATAGATATGAGTTTGAAATATGAATCATCGTAGACCATAGAACCTTCAATAGCATTGACCTGTTCATGCTCAGTCTCAAAAAATACAGTGACATATATCTCATCGCCTTTTGCGTGTACATCTCCCTCCTTTTCATTTACATATATTGTCGCACCATGTGCTGTATAAACCGCACTTAAAAATATAATAGTGATTATCAATATAGAGTATACAATTTTTTGCATGTAAGAAAAGTATTGCATATAGTTATCCTGTCCAGTAATACGAAAGTATAGAAAAATCAGCAATAGAAATCTGATTATCATTATTCAAATCTACAATCAATGGGAAACCAACACCTTGATACCAATACGCTAATATTGAAAAATCGACAAGGTTTACCAGGCAATCATTATTGAAATCTCCTTGTAACGGACACTCATTTTCTATTGGTACAGTAGAAAGAGCAGATGAAAAACGAATAAATTTACTCCATGAACTTTCAAATCCATTGAATGTAACTTTTGACGAAGCTGAGTACTCACCCAATAGTCCGACCGTATCTACCGAGTATGAATATTTTCCAGATGAAGGTAGTGTCATATAGACCAATTGCGGACCATTACCTCCTGGTGGTGTGTATGAAAAATCCATACTAGAGCCTGGCACACTTTGTCCGTATACCACTATTGGTGTTCCACTCAAAACTGAAAGAAAGTCTACTCGTATAGATGGAGCAATGATCAAGTTTGAAATAACTACCGTTACTCCATCGTCGACAATAATCGGAAATGTATAGAGAGTGGAACGCAGACCATATGTATCTATAGCGGATAAAGTCAATGTGTACGTACCAGGTGTCATATCTGATTTTTGGAAAGTAAATAGTGCATTAACGTCTGCGACAGTGGTGTCAGACAATTGTCCATCTATTAACAATGATACTTGTGCAAATGGATACGAATATGCAGTTACAGTAAAACCCGTAGCATTGCCTGTATCTATCACTTCGCCACCTCCACCTCCTCCACCACCAGTTGTGGTACCAACTATAGCACTAATAGATACATTTTCGTCTGCATACACTGTAGCTGAAAATACGACACACAAAGCAAAACACACCGCCAAAAGGATGTGTTGTTTGCTATAGTGTACAGATATGTTTGATTTATAGTTGTGCAGAAGATGAAGGATTTTCATTTGATTGATCGCGTGATTCTTTTTGCAATTGTGCACGAACGCGTTCAATAAGCGCTTTGTTGTGTTGGTGTATTATTTTTTTTAATACAAAGAGTACTAATCCTGCAATTATCAGAATAAGCAATAGAAGTTGCCATGGAATTACCCAAAACCCAACCGTTTTTGTATCATGCAGATTATTGTCAGCACCATATCGTAATAACAATTCTGCTTTGAAATATCCAAATGCAAAATTACTCCATTGATTTTTTGCTTGTGCTAAAAATCCTAGGTTTTCTACATCAGCTACATTGTTAGATCCGTCTTTTCCTTGCCATGTAGTTTCGAAACGTCTGGTTTGCGTAGGCAATATGTTTCCTTCTGCAATATTTGCTGGAACACGAGCACGAGTGTATCCGAGTATGTGCTTGATGACGATATCACCTTCTGGCTTTATACGGTCTCCTCCACTATTTTGAAATCGATAGTAAAACGAAACAGGTAAAGCAGTATAGAAATTCTTGCTTTGAAGTGTATCATACTCTATGATACCTCCTTTCTCGTCTATATCGCCATTTACTCGCAATAATACCAACAATCCAGTTCTAGCACCTATTACAACCATATTTTCACTAGGAGGCTCTGTTCCCCAAAATACAGCTGTAAAATACCCTCCTGGAACAGCGTTTGCTGGTATAGCTATAGAGAGAGGTATTTTTTTTACTTCTTTTGGACCAAGTTTTATAGTGTCATAGGTACTCATCCACGTCCCTAAACCTTCTTTTGGATCTACAAAGTTTGGATTTCCCGTTTCTCCTTGTGCTTCGAAATTTGCATATGAAGTATAAAATACTTCATCAGTGTCATTTTCATTTATCAATGTTATTTCTTCGGAAACAGTTTGTCCTGGATCTCCATTTAATTCAAATTTGATAGGAGAAATGGTAAATGCAAAAGCACTTTTGCTGATACATACAACAGAGAAAACAAAAACGACAATAAGTATTTTTTGTAATATTCTATGATTCAAAATATATATCTATTTATACTAGTAATTGTTTGTTTTCTAAATTAGTATGAAGCAGTCGCAATAAACGTAAGTGTATCAGTGTAATCTGTATGAGAAGCTGTTCCTGAAGCTACACCTGCTTGGACTATTATTTGTGCACGTCCCCCTAAAACAGGAGCACCGTCTGTATCAAAGATCAAACCTGGTGTAGTGCTAAGTACTTGAACGTCATTAGTTTCTGTGTTTACCGCACATGAGTCTCCATCGTACAATCCTTCATCGTCCAAGTTACCTCCAGAGTCTGTCAAGTTTGCAATGCAGATTCCATATTTTGCTGTTCCTAGTGCCATCGTACCTCCAGACGCAGGTATTTTGTCAGCCGGCACAGAAGCAGATACCAGTCCGTTTGCGCCATTTGCGTTTTGCACTGTTATAGAAGCACCCCCTGGAGCATTACTAGCAAGATCCACACAAATACTATTTATAGAATCTGTGTTTCCAGACACACGATTGTCAACGGTTGTTACTGTACCTAAACTCACCGTATATGGAGCTGCTGATTCAGTTGAACCACAACCAGCAGCTGTAGTATTATCAAGATCAAATGTTAGCGTAGAAGATACAGCTGCAGTTATAACTACTTGATCACTGTCAACTATAGGAATAGAAGCAGTTCCAGAATCACCAAAAGTTCCTGAGATAACCAGATTGGTAGTTCCTACAGACCCTTGAGTGATTTGCTGGTCTCCAGTTGATCCTGTTGTTGCTACTAGACCGAGCTCAATATTTATCACACTTGCTGCAGTTACGGCCGTAGTACCATTGGTAAAGGTGATTACGGTTGCGGATGTTCGCACTGCACCCCACGTTGCAGCAGAAGGTGTCGCGGCTAGAGTGACATCGACTCCGTCATCTTTGAGATCCATATCGGTAAAATCAAATGAAGCACCAATAGATGTTGAGTTGTTAAATGTAAGAATAATTGTTTGACCAGATGCTACTCCTGTTGGAGTAGTAAATTGAATAACATAATCAGAGGGCGTTGAAGCTTTTTCTCTAGTTGGTGTTGCTGTAAAAGCAGTCACACTTGCTGCCATAGCGCTTTTCGCAAACAAACCAGTCATGGATGTTACAAATAATGCCAAGACAACAAATATAGATAGTATTTTTTTCATTTTTTTTAAGTAATTATAAAATAATAATAATATTGTTGATAAATGATCAGGAAACTTTTATCTGAAATAATTATAACATACTTTCCTGTTTTTTATGATTACTCTCTACCAACTGTGGATAACTTTTTTTATTGTGTATATGTTGTATATCAGAAAGTTCCTGTAACCGTATACGTTACTGTACTTTGATAATTTCCAGAAGCGGTGAAGTCAGATATGTTTGTTACATACGATGCAGTATAGACACAGTCTCCTGATCCAGATGAACTTGCAAAGGGTATGTCGGTATATGAACCATAGGCAAATTTGTCTACAGTACCAAACTGTCCACCATAATCACAAGAGCCAGAGTTTACCACTACATTTGCTCCTACATCTGGCGTGGTGTTGTCGCGGGCATTGAGACCAAATTCTTCCGTGCCTGGCGTTGAGGGATTTGCTGCCCCAAAAGGGTCTATAATATCTGCACCATGTTGCATATCAGTTCCGTACAGTGAAATAGAAAATCCTCCTGGTGCAGTACTGACAACAGAGAGTGTGTGCGATCCGAAGACTTCTCCCAGAAAACTCAGTGTCCCAAGTGCAAGACTCGTAGAACCCAAAGAAAAAGAAATCGTGTAGTTGGTATCAAACCAGCAACTATCATTGTTACCACTATCGACAGAGTTGGTGGGGTACATTTGAACTGCTCCAGATTCACATCCTCCATCTTTCACATCTTCATATGAATTGCTCACTGTGCCACTTGTGAGAAAATTGAACTGTGTTGCTGGAACATCGGAACGAATAATAATATTTCCAGAACCACTTCCTGCTACAGAGAACAGTCCTTGCACCTCATAGACGGGACTACCAGATGTAGTGAAGGTGACATTTTTCGTTGTCGTGTGTGTCAGTGTCAAATCATAAAAGACTGTCGCCCCAGAAATCGTCGTGGAGGTTCCCGTATTGAACGTAACCCGAGAAGTACCTGCTGTAAAAGTACTATTATTTGTCCAGTTTCCAGAAACAGTAATAGTGGAATTGTAGGCTATAAATTCACTCGAGTCTGAAAGCAAAATATTTCCTGCATTGAGACTGAAACTTCCTGATGAATCAGTATCAAGTTTTGCCGTGTCCACCATACTGACCGTACCTGTTGCTGTAACGTTACCTTCTAGAAGTTTAAGACTTGATCCGCTTCCTTTGAGATTGACATAGGTAAAACTGGATTCTATTTCTTGGTTGCCTGGTTTTGCATAATCAACCGTAGAGTTATCTTCTAGACTGACTGTTTCAAAACTTGCATAATTATCAGCAAAGGCATCATATGTATTACCGAGAACTATAAGGAATGCATCGTTGCGAACATACAGAGTATTGGTGCCTGATCCTCCGATAGTCGTCGTATTTGTTTCTGGTGTAAATGTTCCATCATCCACCTCCAATTCATGAGTAATAGTTATTCCCACACTGCTGACTGTTTTTATTCCAGTGCTATCGGAGGTGAGATCGTAAAATGTTACTGTTCCATTGTTTACCATAGCGTTCCCGTTTCCTGTAAGACTAACTCGTGATGTGCCCTCTGTGAAAAAACCACTCGCTCCTCGTGTGAAGAGATCTCCTGATGTTGCGTTGAGTTCTATTCGTGAAGCATTCGCAACCAAACCTGCACTTCCACTATTTGCGATAATAATCTTTCCAATAGAAATGGCGTTACTGACAGTATCGAGAGTTCCATTATTTATGGTGAGTACCCCTGATACAGAGCCGTTAGTATAGCCATTGAGAACATACGTATCTGATCCATCGATAGTGAGAGAATAGTAAACAACATTCGAACCTGAATCAGAGTGCGCGACAGTTGTGTTTCCACTCGCATTTGCACCTTCATATACCACCGTCGAAGTACCCGCGGTAAAGGTACCACTGTTTGTCAGTGGAGTACCAGTTGTCCCTGTAAGTGTCATTGTGGTGCTACCCAGAGAAAGAACACCACTTGCACCGATCGAAACCGGACCTGTGTGTAGATCAAATGCAGGAGTAAATGTACCGTTAGTGACAGTCATGGTGACTACTATTGTACTAGAATCGGCGAGCGACCACCCTCCGCCCACTCCATTGAAAACGACAATTCGAAAATCATTTCCTCCGTCTGTAATAGTATGCCCAACTGATGTTGCAGTAAAAGTCGTGGTTTGTCCGCTAGAAGCAGTAAAAGTTCCTTGATTTAAAAAATCTCCGCCGACAGTCAACGCATACGTACTCATGGTAAGATCACCTGATGTATCAATAACAATGTCTCCAGCAACAGTTCCTGACGATGAAGATGAAGGAGTTATTATTGTACCTCCTGGGGTAAAAGAATCTCCACCGTTAATAAAAAGTGCGTTTCCAGTTTCTAACAAAAGAGAATCAGTAGTGGTATCTATTGCATCAAAAATCATATTGCTGGCATCTGCGTCATTGTCATAATCGAGTAAGTCGAGAATAGTTGTTGCTGTAGAACCATTATCAGAACGTATGACAAGATGGTCGTCGTAGAGAGATGCACCGGTAATGTTTGTCGATCCGTCGGTGATAGTAACCGTATTTGCTTTTTCTGTCTCATTATATAGATAGAGCGTTATAGTGTCTCCAGCAGATGCAGTAACGCTCGAAAAGCTCCAGTTTCCAGATCCGTCTGTATCATCTATACCAGTTCCTCCATCTCCAGTACCTGCTAACGTTCCATTGACTCTCAGATACACAGTTTTACCAGAACCCAAAGCGGTTGTTCTGTTATTTTGGTACGCAGTTCCTGATACCGTGAGTCCTCCTGTAGAAGTAGTAGTCAATGAAGGATAGGTACACGTAGCAGACGCACAATCATTGTTACCATCATCGTCTTGTTCTCTAAATATAACGCTATCTTGTCCTGAGGATGAAATTCGTGGTTCAAATATACGAAAGTAGTATGTAGTACCACCAGATACATTTTCCGCTTTCAAAGGAAAATCTATTTCTTTTACCGTCAGAGCATCGATATCAAAATCGGTATCTTGAGAAGCATCTTTGTCAGATACATAAAAAACTTCAGGGTCTCCGGTCGTTGTACTTGTCAGTCTCGGAGTGTTGCTCGTGTTTCCATCAGTACAGGATGCACACGTTTCTCCACTGGTTGCATATCTCCATACGGCACCCGTATCACCAGTGTCTCCGACTGAGCTCCACGTACAATCAGTATCGTGCTCGACAGTGTCCGGTGTACAAGAACCACTGTTACTGTCTGCATATTGCAAAATTTTTCGTGAATCCGTTTGTCCCATGCCACCTCTCTCTGCGATATTCATTCTTAAACGAATAAATTCTTCTGCGTCAACATTGGTCGGCGTAGTATTTTCTCCTGCACCGTTAAGGCCAGTAGATGGATCGTTTGCTGTTTCATCATCAAAAAATCTCCAATTCAATGACCATGGCGTATACGGTGTGTAGACTGAACCATGTGCTTTGTTTCGAGTATTTCCATTTGTTCCTCCTTCGACTCCATTAGCAGCACCACCCGCTACCAGCGTACCCAACGTTTTCCAGTTTTGGTCACCACACGCAATACCATCAAAAGTAAGTCCAACAAGAGTGTCTCCAGTTCCAGAAACAAGCTCGGCACCTCGACGAGTCATAATCATTCTATTGTTGTTGGGAGATGCTGTTAGTGTACTGTCATCTATATCGTCAGTATTTGAAATATTTGGACTTCCTACATCCGCTATTATAGCTGAGAAATTTCCCCCACCCGTTTCCCAGCATTGCATATCAGACGTCAGCGTATTTGAATCTGTATACATGAAAACAGCCATACTGGTAAAACGAGTCCATTTGACCTGCATATGCTCACCAGCAATATTTTCTACAGCAACATCATCGGTTGCATCCTGATCGTCCATTGTGGAACCATTCCAATAAAAGAATTCTACATCACCACCAGAATCCGCTACCAGCACTGCTATGTCGTCAGAAAGCGGATCCGCTTCGATGTTGACCCATCCGTTGAATGCTTGCCCACCATTGTTTGCTTCTCCACTTGTTTGAATTGATCCCCACGCTCCACTCGTGTACTCGACATATTTCAAATTTCCAGTAGAGTTATCTGTCACCACAGCAAGCGCATCATTTGTAGTTCCTTCAAATGCGATATCAAATTTTTGAACATTTTGAGAGCTGAGGGTATCGGTCGGATTTGCTTCATCTTCCCATGCACTACCGTTCCAGTGAGCAAGAAAAAGATCATCTGCTGAACCAGACACACCAAGCATAAGCTCATCGGTGCGGTCGGAAGTGAGACGATCGCCACGCGCTACTAGTCGTATCCATTCTGGTTGTCCTGTAACTCCAACACCATCCATATCTATTTCGTTTGCGGCACCTGGAGCAAATGTAGAACCACACACTGTCGCGGGACTCCACGACGATCCATCATACTGACAATAATACACATCGCCACCATTGGAAACCTGCGCAAATACTATAGTAAAGAGTCCAGAGAGTTGCTCGTAAGCGATATCGTACGGACGAACACTTGTCGCGCCAGCACCAACTACTATCGAATCGTATGAAGCTATCTCAGACCAATCTCCCGTCGCGTCACATCCTGTTGTACATTTGAGAATTTTTAATATTCCTGTCGCATTCATTTGTGCGGCTATTTTTTCTTCTCTCGTTGGAGATGCAAGAATCTTTGTCCAGACGATGCCATTGGTATCAGAGGTGTTGACAGTAGTGTATTGACTACCTACTGTTGTCGGATCAGTATAGGTGCGTGCATTCAATTCATCACTATACGTACCGGAATAATCTGCATATACTATAGTACCATTATTTGCTACTGCATCTGATGCTATTTGCCATTGTCTTTTTTCAGTGAATACTTCACTACCGTATATATCATCAAACGAAAGAGGGCCTAGTAAAAATAGTTCTGGACTTATCGGTGGTGCTTTATACTCATAACCAATCTGTACGGTTTCTCCTGCTTCCATTGATACACTCCATCTCAGTTCTTTTTCAGACCCTAAAGTGCTAACACTAGAGTATGCGATAAATCCTAGTAGCTCTCGTGTTTGAAAATCTTCTGGAACTTTTTCTGTAATAGTACCTTCCCATGCATCGCGTGCGGTGATACTCAACTGCATTGCATACCACGCGGGAGGATAGATTCGTGTAGCACTTTCTCTGTGAACATCAAACAAAGGATTTGCTTCCACAAAAAAAGAATCTTCTATTGTTCGTGTACCATTGACCGTGGTTGCTGTGAGCGTCATTGTGTATTCACCAACTTCTTCAAAAATATCGTAGTACGCATAATAATCTGGCACATCAATGACATTGTCTGGTCCACATTGTGGTGAACGAGTGATTGAATCATTGTCTGTCGTGAAGGATTGGATCACACCTTCTGGTGTTTGCACCGAAAGCACCATGTCGGCATCACAAATAGTATGACCAGAATCGTTCAACACACCCATTTGTATGTATGCATCATCGTGTGAGGTTGTATAGATAGACCTATCTGTATTTATAGTAAGTACACCCCAGGTAAACTCGCGATTTAAAATGACAATTGCTTGGGGGGTTTCAAATGTTGTTCGCAACGTATATTTTCCTGGAAGAATTTTTCCTGTTGGACGATCAAATGTAATTTGTTTTTTCTCGCTTCCCTGTACCAGTACTTTATGAAAATACATCGGGAGGTCTACTTCACGACCTACTGGATCAATAAGTACAAACGAGATATTTTTTGGATGCGCAATGGTTTTGAGTACTTCTATAGTAGTGCTATCCAATGGAGCTGTTTCGTCCTCGATTATTTCTTGATCGCTCTCTTCTTGTACACTTTGATCATCTGACGGTACGACATCCATACTTATATCGCGTGTTATGTTTTCTTCTAGTATCTCATCAGAGTGCTTATCGAGTACTGTTTGTGTTGTAGTTTCAGGTTGTGCTTCATCGACAACGCTATCGTCTTGTTCTGTGAGAAAATTCTCAACTGGTATTTCTGGTGTTTCTGTGGGTGGTTCCAAAACCGTTTGTTCGTCTGCGAGAATTTTTTGTTCCGCTGTGGGTTCTGGCGAAGGTTCTGTGCTTTCTTCTTCATCTTCTGCGTTTGCTGTATGTACAAAAAAATCTTTCACCGATTTCCATGATACTTCGTTTATCGTTTCGGTTGTCGACGAGCTGGTATCAACACTATCCATATCTTCTTCATTGTTTGTTTCCAGAGTATCTTCATTTTCGTTTTTGTGAACGTCTATATTTTCTCGCACAGGAACCGATGACTCTGGAGGATCGTATGTTGTATCTGTGGACAATGTCTCCACATTTATCACTTCCGGAACATCGATTAATACGCTTTCTACTGTTGCACTGGAATCTTTTTTCAAAAATTTTGGTAGCAACTTTTCTTTGACATTTACTATTTTCTCTTGCAAAGGTGAGAGTGACATTTCTTGTGTATACACGGCCGGGGCGATACTTTCATTTTGGATTGGTTCTTTTTGAATTTTTTCTCCAAGAAGACCTGTGGTATCTTCTATTACAAGTGCCTTGTTTTGTTCGATAAGTTTTTTTACTTCATCTAAATCTGGTGAAGGTTCGTTCAACACAAAAGTAGGTATGTCTTCTAGCGTAAAATCATTATTACCTTGCACTGATACTGTTGCGTCAAATATTTGTATCGTTGGAGGATTTTGCAATGCTTCTAGTTCGTCGTACTCTACATTGATTGCCATTGCATCAAGAAAAAATACCGGCTTAGTATCAAAACTTTGCACTGGTGTGATACGAATTTGCATTGCTGATACGTCTTGCCATGTATTGAGCTCTTCAAAAGGTAAATCAAATTCTGGATGAGGAAGCGAACGCTGTGATATTGCACCGAGATCTATCCACGATTCTCCATCGAGTGAATACGCAACTTTAAAATATGCTTCGGATATGTCTTCGTCGGATATGTTTGTAGATATATTTTGATTTGTTTGCGGATCAGTATCGTCTTGTGAAAGGACGCGATTCTCGTCTTCGTTTGATTTTTCAGTTATAGATTCTTCCTTAGTCTCTTGGTCAACCGTTGTAGTTTGAGTATCCTCAATTAGATTTTTTTCAGGAATCGACACAGTAGGATTATTGGGGACCGTTTCATTTTTTTCTAGTTCTACAGCAGTATCTGTAGATGGTGGTGTAGTTTCAGAATTTTCTAAAAGATCTGCAGGTATGTCTTCTGCGAGAGCTTGCTTGAAGTGAATCTTTGCTACTGCGCGTGACCAAAAACCAACGGAAACATTGTCACTTACTGGTTCAGAGTTTGAAGTTGTTTCTGATTCTGATGTGGTTTCTGTTTGATCTGCTTGTTTTTCAACAACAGATGTTTCATTTTGTGTATCTTGTATCGTCTGTTCACCTTCACCAGACTCAACTATATTTTCAGTATCAATGATTTTGAGCGGTACACTGTCAACACTCACTTCATCTTCGATGATGCCATCTATACTCAGAGGAGTATCATGAGTATCGAGAGTATTTCCAACAGACGGTTCTATTTTTTCTTCATGTATTTTTTCTTTTGCTTTGAGTGCGTTCAGCTCTTTGGTAGTGTATGAATCTATAAACAACTCTAGTGAAAATTTTTGTGGAACTTTACTATCAGGAAATTCTCCGGTAAAACCCGCACAATACAAATCCGCATTTTGATTGGTGTACACTGCAGAATTACTAGTATATTCTGAAAAAGTATGTGGGTTCTCGGGAGCTCCTTCTGCATTCTTTGGATGTTTCCATCCTCCTAAACATGATGAAGAGTAGAATGTAGCAATATTTGCACGAGCATGAAAGGATACCGTTACAATAGCAACCACCAACAGAGCGACAATACCATATCCCATAAAACCTTTGCTTCTAGAAAAGAGTGCTTTTACTTTTTCTGGGTCTACTCTAAATTCCCAATAGTTTTTTCGTAATACAAGAATACCGTTTTTTTTTGAACGGAGGATATCTTGTATTTGGTTTTGCGGTGCTTGTGCTTCTTTCTTTCGTGAACCCAATCGCATAGCTAGATTATATCATGTAATCGGACTTTCTATAGTATGAAAATATACACTATCTATAGTAAAACACAATATAAAATACTCTTTAATGGTATACTGCATACTATGGTAGAAAAACGACATACATCAGTAGTACATATCGTGATATTTGGAGCAACAGGTGACTTGAGCAGAAAAAAACTTCTTTCCTCACTTTTCAATTTATGGAGAGAGCGGTATGTGTCAAAAAATATCATGATAACCGCATTTTCTAGACGTGAATGGACTGACGAAGACTATAGAAGTTTTGCATTCGAATTTTTGGAATCTAAAAATACTCACACTTCCACGCACGAAGAAAAAATAAAATTTTTGAAACAGATACACTATCACTATGGAAATTTTGATAATCGAGAAAGTTTTGTTTCTTTATATAAAAAACTTTCTCAGGATGCGAGTGATTTGGTACTGTATTACCTTGCAACCCCACCTTCGACATATGATGATATTTTTAAAAATATACAAGCAGTAGGTTTACACACCGTACCGAAAAAACAAACTCGTATTTGTATAGAAAAACCTTTTGGGAGTGATCTGAAAACAGCACGAAAACTTGGAAAAAATCTTGCATCAATGTTCAGAGAAGAAGCTATATTCCGCATCGATCATTATCTAGCAAAAGATGCACTTCAAAACGTATTGACCTTTCGTTTTACCAACCGGCTTTTCGAAGATATATGGAACAAAGATGGTATCGAGAAAGTAGCACTTCGTTTTTTTGAGAAAGGCGGTGTAGAAAATAGAGCTGAGTTTTATGACAGTGTTGGTGCTCTTCGTGATGTTGGACAAAACCATATATTGCAAATGCTTGCTATGGTTGCAATGAAAAATCCCATAGAACTGACTGCTGAACGCGTACGTACAGAACGAGAAAAAATACTTTCACGCTTAAAAATATATACAAAAAATGATATTAAAAAATACGCAGTACGAGGACAATATATAGGATATCAAAAATTGCCAACTATAAAAAAAAATTCAAAGACTGAAACATATTTTCAAGTCAAAACATTTCTCGATGATGACAACTGGCGTGGTGTTCCCTTTTATATGGAAGGTGGAAAAAATTTTTCAGAACACAAAGTCGAAATAGAAATAACTTTTCGACCTATAGATCCATGCGTATGCGGAGTGCCCGATCACGAAAAACACAAAAACACGCTTCTAATAAAACTTGCTCCAGATGCTGGAATAGATATTGTATTTTGGGCAAAAAAACCAGGGGTAGTATTTTCCATAGAGAAAAGAAAACTTTCTTTTCGGTTTGACGATTTGGAAGGACGAGAAAAACTTCCTGAAGCATACGAAACGGTGCTGTATGAAGCTATCAAAGGTGATCCTCTACTTTTTACTACAAGCAAAGAAGTAGAGTCAACATGGAAATTTATTTCTCCTATTGTAAAACACTGGAACGAAGTTCCCTTAAAAAAATACAAACCTGAAACAAAATTTCCGAAAGAAATAGTATAACCACTTATAAATTTATAATAAAAAAACATGAAACTAGGATATATAGGACTTGGAAAAATGGGTGAAAATATGGTGTTACGTCTATTAGAACAGAAACACGATGTTGTTGTATACAATAGAAGCAAAGAAGCAGTACTACGACTAGAAAAAGAAGGTGCAAAAGCATCTATCTCATTGCTTGATATGATACAAAAACTTGAAACTCCGCGAACTGTCTGGCTCATGGTTCCCCATATTGCAACGACCTCAATTGTACATGAACTTGCTAGTATACTAGAGCGAGGTGATGTAGTTATCGACGGAGGAAATACTCTATTTTCAGATACTGCAAAACATGCAAAAATATTTGAAGGTGTAGGCGTCACACTACTGGATGCGGGTGTTTCAGGTGGACCGCATGGAGCCAGACACGGTGCGTGCATTATGGTTGGTGGAGAAAAAAACACATACCAAGTATACGAACATTTGTTTTCAGATTTGTCAGTTCCAAAGGGATACGCGTATGTCGGAGCATCGGGAGCAGGTCACTTTGTGAAAATGGTTCACAACGGCATAGAGTACGGCATGATGCAATCGATTGCCGAAGGATTCAATCTACTTCATACAAGCGCATACAATCTGGATGTACAATCTATTTCAGCTCTGTATAATAAAGGAAGTGTTATAGAAAGTCATTTAGTAGAGTGGTTGCAACAAGCATATAAAAAAAATGGAGACGATTTGATGGATATCTCGGGTTCTGTAGATCAAAATGGTGAGGGAGAGTGGACTTCCGTATATGCAGATAGCGTCTCTGAACAAACACCATCTATTGATTTAGCTGTACAATTCCGTAAAAACTCTAAAGAAAATCCAAGCTACATCGGAAAAGTACTATCTGCAATGCGTCGTGAATTTGGTGGACACGATGTATCTATAAAATAATTTCTGCACTACAATCATGCAACCATTTTCATATACAACAATATTCGATATTTCACTTCCTTTACATGAAGACACTATTGTTTATCCCAATAACCCAAAGATACAGTTTACTGAAAAAAAATCAGTTACTTCTAGACATACAGAAATAGTGATGGGTTCGCATACAGGCACACACATAGATGCTCCCGCACATGTTTTTTTAGAAAACGGTGATCCTATCGGCTCGTATCCACTCGATGCCATGCTAGGACCAGCACGAGTACTCGATGTGTCCGATGTAGTAGAGTCAATTCACATACGAGACTTAGAACCATTCAATATACAAAGCGGTGAAAGAATACTTTTAAAAACAAAAAACTCTTCGCGTGGATATGAAGCATTCTACGACGACTATATCTATCTCGATGGTGATACCGCCGAATGGCTCGCTAAAAAAAAGGTTGCACTCGTTGGCGTAGACTATCTCTCTATAAAAAAAAGAGGTGGGTTCGACAATCGTCCACATACTGCATTACTTTCAAAAAAAATACCTATTTATGAAGGTCTACGACTTACTGATGTTGAAGCGGGAGAATATTTTTTCATTGGTTTACCGCTTCGTTTCGATGACCTCGACGGCTCCCCCACTCGAGCAGTATTGTTGCGATAAAAAAATACAATGT
>JAGOPB010000042.1 GCA_017992255.1 Minisyncoccota bacterium
TGGTGTTACGAAAATCACCACGACCAGGGTTGCGAATGTTGCTCGCAAAAGCTGGAGTAAACCAAAATAATTTGTCTGAAGATGATGTGACTTTTATGGTCACACCTCGTATCAACGCAGCCTCTCGGATGGATTCGCCTATGCTTGCGTTTCGATTGCTTTCAACCACTGACGAAAAAGAAGCATCAGAGCTCGTCATTCGACTAGAAGCTATAAATACAGAACGAAAAACTCTCGTTGCAACTATCATGAAAAAAGTTAAAAAGAAGTTGGATGAAAGAGAAATAAAAGATATTGTTGTGATAGGAGATCCTTCATGGCGTATTGGCGTGCTCGGTCTTATAGCGGGTAAAGTCTGCGATATGTACGGCAAACCAGCTTTTGTGTGGGGTCGTGAAGGTAGTAATGGTGGTACTGTTATAAAAGGATCGTGTCGATCACCTGCAGGTGTACATGTGGTGGGTATTATGCGAGGAGTTGAAAATTCTTTTATAAATGTAGGAGGACATGCACAAGCGGGCGGTTTTAGTATTCTAGAAGAAAATATTCATACACTTGAAGAAAAGTTACTTTCTTCGTATGAAAAGGTTTCATTGATGTCTCATGTTGATAGTGAAAAGATGGAAAATATGTTTGAGCTTCGATTGGATGATATACGAGAAGAGCATTACAAAGCAATCCAGACACTTGCTCCTTTTGGTTTCGGAAATCCTAAACCACTTTTTCGTTTTACAAATGCCGTCGTTGGTGATGTAAAATTGTTTGGTAAAGAAAAAAATCATCTTGAACTCACGCTTGTACACGATAAAGGGGAACGAAAAGCAATATGTTTTTTTATTGAAGATACAGTTCGAGACGCACTTCCTAAAAAGGGAGAAAAAATAGTAATCAATGGAACATTAGAAATATCATATTTTGCCGGACGAGTAACCAAACGAATTCGTATAGTAAAAATAGAAATATAAATAAAAAATATAGTAGTAGTTTTTTGCTTATATAGAGAATAGTGTGTAGTTCATACGCACTATACATACGAGCTCAAAAAAACTGTTTGTGACAGAAAAGTATCGCATGGTACAATGGTCGTATGATTACGATATACACAGATGGTTCTTCTAAAGGGAACCCGGGACCAGGAGGATATGGAGTTGTAATTTTTGTAGGAGAAAAACCTTTGTCAAAGACAATAAAAAAAGAAAGTATCTTTGTCATAGAGCTTGGTGGAAAAGAAGCCTATACGACAAACAATCGTATGGAACTCACTGCGATTCGAGAAGCATTGTCGTATGTCGAAGCGCATGCACTTGCTGGAAGTATAGAGCTCTATACAGACTCTACGTACGCGATGCAAGGACTACAAACGTGGATGTATGGTTGGGCAAAAAATGATTGGAAGACATCAACAGGAGAGGAGGTGCACAACCAAGATATTTGGCAAACATTGCTGGGTTTGATGTTTCGTCTAAAAAAAATACATGATATTGATATAGTAAAAGTAAAAGGACATTCAGGTGACCTGTACAACGAACGGTGTGATGTCATAGCAACCACCTTTGCGGATAGTGAACGCATAATACTTTTCAAAGGACAATTTGATTCATATAAAAAATTATTTGCTTTTGATGAAAATACCGAGCTCTCAGTGAATCTCTCGATATTGTCCAAAAAATCTAGTTCTAAAAAAGCTTTCTCCTACGTATCTCTTGTAGGTGGAAAAGTACATGTAGATAGCACATGGGCAGATTGTGAAAAACGCGTAAAAGGTAAAGCTGGTGCACGATATAAAAAAGTGTTTTCGAAAAAAGAAGAAACAGTATTGGTACAACAATACAATAACGTCCAGGCTAATAAGTAAGCTAATATTTTCTGTATGTCGTCACGGTTACTCTACAGTATCATACTCGGGTTTGCGGTGGGAGTGCTTGTTCGCTCCTATGTAGTTGTCCCAGATAATATATATGTGTATGCGGTAGTGACTGCTTGTATTGTTTTTTGTATAGGATATATGAGAAAAAAATATTTTCAGTCATATGTTCTGATATTTCTTATTATCCTTTCTGGGGTGTTGGGTAGTGTACGTTTTGCGTACGATGAAACGAGAATCCAATTGCCGTACGAAGACAGTGTCGGAAAAAAAATTACTCTTTCGGGTACTATCATCGATGAAGTAGAAAAGAAACAAAGCAATCAGAGATTCGTATTACAAGACGATGCGACTCACGCGCAGGTGCTCGTGAGCACAGACATACATCCCGTCTATGTGTATGGTGATATAGTAGAGGTAACAGGAAAATTACAAAAGCCAGACAACTTTATAACCGATCAAGGAAAAGAGTTTGACTATATATCGTATTTGGCAAAAGACCGTATTTATTACACAATGTCGTTTGCTTCATTGTCAGTGACTGGACACAAAGCACCGTCACGTATACGGGAAATGCTGTTTACGTTTAAGCGTCGTTTAGAAAAAAATATCGGTTCAGTTGTCAGAGAACCAGAAAGTACTTTTTTGGGAGGTATAGCGCTTGGCTCTCGTGCTGGAATATCGCCACAATTGCGAGATGATTTTATTACCACCGGCACCATCCATATTGTCGCGCTTTCTGGCTACAATATTTCTATTGTTGCAAAATACATACAAGATTTTTTCGGAGCTTTTCTATCATTTTATTTCTCACTTGTTGTCGGTGCTATAGCGGTGGTGTTTTTTGTGTTAATGACAGGTGCGCAAGCTACAGCGGTGCGTGCAGGTATCATGGCGATACTAGTGCTTCTTGCGCGTGGAACTGGTCGAACATATGAGATAACTCGCGCTTTGATGGTAGCTGGATTTTTGATGATACTCCACAACCCCATGGTGATGGCTTTTGATGTATCGTTTCAACTGTCGTTTTTAGCAACTCTTGGTATTATTTATTTGAACCCTGTCTGTAGTAGATGGTTGGGAAAAAAAGATAATGAGATGAAAGTAAATACGGTGTGGATACGTGTGAAAAGAGAAATACGCGACATCATCGCAACCACACTTGCAGCACAGATCATGGTGCTACCATTTATACTCTACAAGATGGGTACACTGTCGTTGGTATCTCTCCCTATAAACATTATCATACTACCATTTATACCAGTAGCGATGGCGCTTGGATTTATCATCGCACTTCTTGGCTTTGCGGGATCGTGGCTGACGCTCCCTATAGGACTCCTTGTGACGCTACTGCTCGCAGGTGTGCTCGCAGTTATAGAATGGGGGGCACATCTCCCACACGCAATGTTGACTGTGTCACATGTGCCACTAGTTTTCTGTATAGCGATATACGTATTTTTAGGTTGGTGGGTATATGCGTGGAGACAGAAGCATGTAAAAGTGTAGTTTCTCCATAAGGTATAAAAAAGCCACCTTACAAGAAGGTGGCGAATTATTTTGAAAAGAATTAATTTCGGACACTTTGTGTTGTGTCAATTGGTTCTGTGGATGGTTCTGTTGAGTATTTTTCTCTCACAGACTGTAGGTGGTAGATTTGTCGATCATCTACCGTTACAATAGAAAACTCAGCATATGTGCTGTCTGGAATGTAATTTTCCACAAGCACAAATGTCATACCATCATCTGTTTTGACAATAGTATTCCAATTGCCGTCAGCATTTGGTAATGCTGTCAGAACAAAGACTATTTCTTTTTCATGAAATGGTGCTCGCAATGAATTTGCATTTACTGGTTCTCCGAAATTAGTAATATAAACATACAAGGACGCACCTACTAAGAAAGAGTGCAAAGTTATCAATAATGAAAAGATGTATTTGGAGTCACTATCTGTTCGTCTCATCTTGATAGTAACAATAAAACATATCACAGTTACAGCACTAACTATAACAAGTATCCATAGAATTAATGTTGTTTCCATTTTTTAAAGTTTTTGATAAATTAAATATTCCATAATGTATTAGGACAGTAGTAGAATAGATATATGAGAGTATTTAAGTATTTGTCTTCTGGCGAACGTTCAGAAATAGAGATATTAAAAGCTAAAGGATACAGCATTAGAGAAA
>JAGOPB010000043.1 GCA_017992255.1 Minisyncoccota bacterium
AGAACATTTTCTGGAATTGCATTGTTCAAAAATGCTTGCGGATCTTTTGTTGCAAGATCTGCCATTTTCACTTGTCGTCTTTCTAGTGCAGTTTGTAATTTTTTAAGTTTTTTGCTTTTTTGGCTCTCACTTGCTTTTTGAAAGTCTTCTGAGGTATTGAGTACTTCTTCGGTCAATTTTTCAATGCTGGTTCGTTCAGATAGAACATTGGCTGCTAAATTACCATCTCGAGGATGAATATTTTTTGTGATAAAAAATACTACCGCTATAAGAATTACAACAATTCCTATAGTTTTAATCGCGTGCTTTGTTGATGTATCCATAGTAATGGTTTAGGAGAATAAATTCTCGATTATAAATAAAAGCGCTCTTTTGAAATTGAAATAAAAAAAGAAACTTATTGATATTTAGTATACCACAAGTAAAAATGATCTGTCATCTACTTGTACAACCAAACCCCACCGAAAAGGCTTCTATTTCCCTGTGACTTCGATCATACACTGTTGATATGTTTCAGTTTGAGTCCAACCACACTTCCCATTGTTTTGTCTTTCACAGACTGCATAGTTTGCCAGACAGCTATATTCCGGTAGAGCAACACAGGTTGTGGAAACCTTTGTCCCCGGTTCGACACAGAGCTCGTTGTTGCAACCAGCACGAACGCAGGCACTTAGTGTTTCTGGTTGTTGCGTCTCTTCTTTTTGTACAGGAATCTCAGTTGGTGTTTCAGGAATTGTTTGCAGTTTTGTTGTATCGTTTGTAAAGACATCATCACTCTTGTATTTCCCTCCTCGGGTTATAAAAAATACTCCTCCTGCTATAACGAGAAATGCAATAAAGATAATAACGACAGATTTGGTCGACATGTTGTTATGAAAGTTTATTGTTGATAAAAGTTTCGAGGTCTCCGACTCCGATACGCTCTTGCGCACCAGTATCTCGATCACGCACCGTCACCGTATGTGTTTCAAGTGTATCAAAATCTATTACAATACACCACGGGGTACCTATCTCATCTTGTCGTCGGTATCGTTTTCCTATGTTTCCATTCTCGTCCCACATGACACGACCAAACGCTGTTTTGAGTTTGGCATAGACTCCTCTTGCGTAGGCAACGAGTTCTGGCTTGTTTTTCAACAGTGGAGACACTGCACAAATAACAGGCGCAATCGATGGTTTAAGTTTCAAATATACGCGAGGTTCACTTCCCGTACCTAAAGCACTTTCTCTATAAGCAGACACCAGCACAGCAAGTATCGTTCTATCGAGGCCAAACGAGGGTTCTATAACATGAGGGACAAATTTCTTTACACCGTTTTTGCTATCAGTTGTATCTTCTTCCACGTACAATAGCGACGCACCTGAATGTTCTGCGTGTTTACCTAAATCGAAATCAGTACGATAAGCCAGTCCATATAACTCTTTTTTTCCGAATGGAAAATCAAATTCAAAATCAATAGTTCGTTTTGAATAGTGAGCGCGATCTTCTGGTAATACCTCGAGCTCGTGGACACGGTCAAGGTCAATACCTACAAGCTCCATCCATTCAAGCATTTCTTCACGCCAGTAGGTAAAATATTTTTGCCACTCTTCTTCACGAACAAAGTATTCGAGTTCCATTAAACTAAATTCTCGGGATCGGAAGGTGAAATCTCGTGGGGTTATTTCATTACGAAAAGCTCTTCCTATCTGAGCAATACCAAACGGGAGCTTTGGGTGCATAGAGTCAAGTATATTTTTGTAATTTACAAACATTGCTTGTGCGTTTTCTGGTCTAAGATAGATAGTATCTGATGTATCTTCTACCGCACCTATTTGTGTTTTAAACATCATATTGAACTGACGAACGGGACCCAAAAGATTTCCACAATCAGGACATCGTGTCGGATCTTGTAAGTGATCAGGTCGAAAACGTTTTTTACATTTTGTACACTCGACGAGCGGGTCAGTAAAACCAGAAACATGACCTGATGCTTCCCATATCTTTGAGCTCATGAGTATCGATGATTCGAGACCGTACATATCTTCTCGTGATTCGACAAACTTTTGCCACCATAGACGCTCGATGTTTTTCTTGAGTACTACCCCGAGTGGTCCATAATCCCATGTGCCAGCGAGTCCTCCGTAGAGTTCTGAACCAGCAAATACAAAACCTCGGCGTTTGCATAATGAAATTATTTTTTCCATTAGTTCTTTTGTTGTGTCGTTTATTTCAGTCATAGTGAGTATAGTATAGCAAATATTTTGCGATGTTTATGCTGTGGCTATATCTTTGTCATAACATATCGAAAAACTCCACTCAAGAGGGTCTCTTTCTGCTAATTTTGTACCGTCCACTCACTGACTAATGCTGGGTTGTCGGTTGTTAGTTTTGTAGTAAGAGCAGGCCAACTCGATTGTAATAATGCACCGGTAAAATTGTCTCGAGATGTCAGCGTCGCGTTGGTGATAATAATAGGAGAGGTATTGACTTGCGAGGTTGATGGTTTGAGCAATACTGTGAATGACACCTCTTTTGGACTACTGCTCCCCCCTGTATGTGGTGCAATATTTCCTGGTTGCCATAATATTTCTCGTGTAGCTGTATTGTATGTAAGATTTTCTGTTGCAGGAAAGACAACCGATCCCCATTGCATATATATAGGCAACGTCGCTTTTACAATAGTATCTGTTGTTTGACTAGTAGTGTTGGTGATACTCCACACTACTGTATATGGAGTGGACTGACCAACAACAGGAGGAAGTAAACCAGTATTGAAAATTGATCCTGTGTGGAACAAACTGCGACCTGACAAACGAAGATCTGTTATAACTTTGAATGTTTTTTCTTCTATTGTCGATACTTCTTCAGGAGCGCTGTTTGAAGTAGACTGATTTCCTTTTATTGAAACTGCTGTTACTATCGATGGATTCTCAATTATAGTACTACCTGTTTGAGTAATTGGTGTAAAAGAAAAACGAACTTCACCTTTTTCTCCAGGATCTACAGATAAAAGATTTTTATAAGTACCACCAGACCATATAATCGTGTTTGTTTCGGAATCAAAGAATCCATAATTTTGTGGAACAACACTGCTCGGATTAAATGCAGTTCCAGAAAGTTTGACATGCAATTCCACATTGTTCATTTTTATAGGAAGGTTGTTGCTCCATTTCACTGTTGCTATCACATTTTCTCCAGGTTTGACCGTAAACTCACTAGAGGTCTTGTTGTTATAAGAAAGCTCGGCTTCGAGAAATGGCTTTTCAAGAGTGAGCGAATGAACGATGCTCGCATATATGACACTGAGAGTAGTTTCGTTTAACGGGTCGATAGCGCCTGTGTATATTCGAAAAGCGCGTTTTTCGCCTATTTCTCCAAACATGGTGCCTCGTATTTGTACATGTCGCTCTGCGCCTTTTGGTAAATCTCCCAATGAAAATACATTATTACCTTTTATTGGTTCCGGTATGGAACTGGTGAATTGAAAACCAAACGGATATTCCACTTGCAATCCGATTGATTGTGCAACATTGTCTGCGTCATGTTTGAGCACTATGTCCAGCATGATTTCTTGGTTTGGCGGAATAGAACTTGGTGCGTCTACAAACAAACCAATAGGCGATGACGAAAGAGTGATAGTATGCGTGACATTTTTTACAAATACTGAATTTGATCCCGCTATTCTATATTCGAGTCGTAAATCTATTGGTTGCACAGAACCTTCTTCTCCATACAGTGTGACGGATACGGGGACGGTGATACGTTTTCCCCCTCCTACATTTCCCACAGAAATACGAACGGATTCTTTCGAGTTTCCATCGACACCACTTTTTGCATATTCAATAACAAGATCAGCCAGTTCCAATTCAGCACTATTTTTATTTTGTATCTCTACGTCCAGAGACAATCCTTCTCCTCCCTCAGTAAAAGAATTTCCTGCGACCGATATTTCTATTCTATCGCTAGAAACCGTTCTTTTTCCTTGCCACCACATATAACCACCGAAAACGAGAGC
>JAGOPB010000019.1 GCA_017992255.1 Minisyncoccota bacterium
AATGAGGTGAATACGTTTTATTGGCAAATAAACCGGAAAAAAAAGCAATAACGAGTAGTACAAAAGGTATTAAAAAAACTTTTCTTGTTACTAATTTTTGGAAATGTTGAAATTTATAAACTTGAATCAAAATGAGTACAATAGCAATAACGCCAACCACAGCTGATACCATTTCTAAAATAATATATGAAAGCATATGATGATAGTATACTCTATATATGAAAAAATTAGAACTAAGATTCTAAGTAATTTTTTTAATAATGATTAAATTCACTTTGTGTGGTATACTATACATATATGAATAAAATAAACAATATGAAAGATTTAGGATTGATAACGATTGCGATAGCTGTCGTTGTATTTTCAGTATTCTTTTTTAGTTCAGCAAAAAATTTCTCAAAACAGGGATCATACGTAGAAGTCAAAGGGCTATCAGAAAAAATTGTCAAAGCTGATGTCGCTATATGGTCAATGAATTTTGAAGTAAAATCCAATGACATTGATAGACTGTATGCAGATATAGACCGCGACACCTCTGCAATAAAATCATTTCTCAAAGAAAAAGGATTTGATGACTCAGAGATAAACATTGCTCCAGTCAACGTATACCAAGATACTTATGTAAACTCTATATTCCGATACAATTCGAACGTTCAACTCTCTGTCTATACAAACAAAGTAGACCTTATACGATCAGCATCGCAAGACACGCTACTACTGATTAAAAAAGGAGTTACTTTGAGTCAAAATTATATTACGTTTGAATTTTCTGATATAAACAGCATCAAACCAGACATGCTTACCGAAGCAATAGAAAATGCTCGTATGTCTGCAGAACAATTTGCAAAAGAATCAAATTCAAGAATTGGAAAAATATCTCGCGCTAATCAGGGAGTATTTGACATACGTGAAAAAGACCCGGGATCACCTGAATACAAAAAAGTTAGGGTTGTTTCCACAATTCGATTTTTATTGAAATAAAGTCGAGATTTCGGGTCATACCCCATGAAATCTAAAAAGAATAAAACTATATATACCATTGGTCACTCTACAAGAACGCTAGACGATTTTTCAAAATTGCTCGTTGCACATAAGATTCAATACCTCGTTGACATCAGATCAATTCCTCGTTCTTTGCACAATCCTCAATTCAACAAAGATACATTAGGAAAATCACTAAAAAAAATTGGAGTCAACTACACGCATATACCAGAGTTGGGAGGACTCAGGCGTACAAGCAAAACTTCAAAAAACCTAGGTTGGCACAATACTTCGTTTAGAGGATTTGCTGATTATATGGCAACTGAAGAATTTGAAAAAGGATTGCAAAAACTCGAAGAAATCGCTCTTTCAAAACGCACTGCATGTATGTGTGCAGAAGCAGTACCGTGGCGATGTCACAGATCGCTAATTGGTGATGCGTTAGTAAAAAGAAAGTGGACTGTTTTAGATATAATAAACTTCTCAACGGCAACGAAACATAGAATGACTCCTTTTCTTAGAATAAAAAAAGGCGTACTTGTGTATCCTAAACTTCCTGAAACATATTAACAAATATTATGATACGATATCAATACAAAACCAATCATATACTCTTTATAGGTATAAATCCTCATCCGGGTAGTTTCAAACGCAGTGTTCCTTTTTCAAATAACAAACTTTTTTGGTATCTCCTTTCTGATGCAGGACTAATACAAGAATCAAGAAGTGAGCTCAAAGACGATGCTTTTTTAAAGCATTTTTACCAAAATAAATTCAACAAAGTATACAAATATGGCCTGGTAAATCTCATAGAGAGACCTACTCACAATATTACTTTTTTAAAAAAAGGAGAAGAAATACAAGGTCAAAAGAAGATTAATCATATTATAAAAAAACAAAAACCTTCTGTGGTGTGTTTTGTCGGAAAAATAACCTATCAAAAGTATAGTGGTTTATTTAGTATTGATTTTGGATGGCAAAAAAAAATATCTGAGTCGGAAATCTATGTAATGCATGCTCCATTGCGTGGTAAAGCAGAAATACGAGTTTCAGAACTAAAAGCCGCTTTGATAAAAGCTTCTGGCACAAAAAACAACAACGGTCTATAAATTTTTTTATACATCTTGAATAGAATTGTTTATAGAAGAAACATCAATTTTTCTATGACTTTCAGTCCAGTATGCTTTTTGATTGCGTACTAAAATTACTTGAGGTGATTCGTGTGTACTATCAAATTTTTCTGCGATGAAGTTCGATAACGATCTCGATTCTTGCACTATCAGCATGTGCACAGGTATTTTCAATTCTCCTCTATCTATACCTATACTGATTTTTTTGTATGCAACGGCACTGACAGGACACGTGTTCGAATGTTTGAAAATTAATATTGATTGTACTATTGACTTTTGTAACAAGGAAGACAACTCTTCTTCCGTTTTTAGTGTATACATCATACTCTGTTTATAGTAGCACACAACAACATTACATAGTTTTATTGTGTACACTACAATAGCATTGTACCTGATGATAAAGCACGAATATGCTATACTCTCTATATGAGTACAGTTGTTTTAGCTATATCAGGAAGTTCACGCAAAGAATCGATAACCATGAAGCTTCTTCGTGCATTTGAACAACTAGCTCCTCGTGACGTAGAATTTCGCATAGCAGATCTCAGCACACTTCCTCTTTATAACCAAGATCTAGAATTACCTGAGCCAGACTTTTTGAAGAACTTTAAAAAACAGATCAAAAGTGTTGATGCAATTTTATTTGTTACTCCTGAGTACAATCGTTCGTATCCTCCTCTATTAAAAAACGCTCTTGATTGGGCATCTCGTCCACCTTCAACGATAGAAGAAAAAACGTGGTACGGAAAACCTGCTGCAATTGTTGGAATGTCTCCCCATTCACTTGGTGCTTTTGGAGCAGTTCAACATTTGCGACAAGTGTTGACGTATCTAAACATGCCCACCATGCAACAACCAGAATTTTATCTAACCAACGCCTCAGAAAAGTTTGACATCAACGACATACTTATTGACGAAGTAACCAAAGAACACATACACAAATTTTGGTCCGAATTTGTTGTATTTATAAATAGATTTTACCACTAATACCACACCTGTATGAGCAATTCATATACTTGGTACTCTACTCTTCTAAAACCATCATGGGCACCACCGAGTTTTCTTTTTGGTCCTGTGTGGACAGTTCTCTATATACTTATTGCTTATAGTTTTGGAACAGTATTGTATAAAGCATATATCCAAAAGTTGCCGTGGATAGTTGCTGTACCTTTTATACTGAATCTCGCTTTTAATATTGCATTTACTTACCTGCAATTTGGTCTAAAAAACAACATTCTTGCTACTATTGATATAGTATTGGTACTCGGAACACTTATGTGGGCACTCGTCGCTATTTGGCCACACTTTCGTTGGATTGTGTACATAAACCTCCCCTATCTTTTATGGGTTTCATTTGCAACTGTATTGCAAATTACCATAACATTTTTAAATAGATAGTTGTTATTTTGAGTGTATATAAATATTCATTTAGTGAAAATAAACTGCAAAAAACACTAAAGGGAATTATGAAATTACACCATAAAAACGATGTACTGGAACTAGTTGGAGGAACTCATAAAAAATTTGGATAGTACGACAATACAAATGTAACTAAGAAATATATATATATTTATGCTATACTAAAATATATGAAGTTATATCTCACCAAAAGAATACCTGAGTCATTTGACACAGAGTCATTATTTTTTAAAGCGGACGTACCGATTGTATGGAAAGCGGGGCAGTTTTTTCACTACGTATTACATCATGAACCAACAGATGACAGAGGTTCTGATCGCTGGTTTTACTATAGCATCTGCGCCCTCAGAAGAAACCATAATGCTCACCACACGATTTTCTGAAGAAAAAAGTAGTAGTTTCAAGAAAACACTACAGAGTTTGAAAATAGGAAAATCTTTAGAAATATCTGACATTGACGGAGATTTTATTGTTGAAGATTTCACAGCTGAGTATATATTTATTGCAGGTGGAATAGGTATAACCCCATTTCGTGCAATTCTAAAAGATCTTGAGTATCATAACAAACAACCAAAAATTACTTTGTTATATGCAAATCGAAATGAACAAATTCCATTCAAAGAAGAAATTGACGCTCTTGCAACAAAAAATCCTACTATACAAATACACTACATCATTTCTCCAGACAGAATAGACAAACAAAAAATACAAGAAATCGTACCAGATATACACAGGCCGTTGTTTTATATTTCTGGTCCCGAGCCTATGGTTGAAAGCCTTGGTACAGTGTTACGTGAAATTGGTGTACAAGCATCTCATTTGAAACAAGATAGGTTTCCTGGATATCTCGAGCAAGTATAGTGTATGTAGTACAAATAAACTTCTGTTGTAGCGAAAAATATGAAACTCCTAGCCATAGAAACATCATGTGACGAGACAGCACTCGCAATACTCACTATGCGAGGCACGGCAACAGCACCTCACTTTTCTGTATTGTCGCATCATGTTGCCTCACAAATATCATTACACGAACAATACGGTGGTGTGTTTCCAGCTATGGCAAAACGAGAACATGCGAAAAATATTGTACCCCTACTTGAAAAAACACTTTCTGACGCAAACCTTCTATTTCCTTTTTCTCTAAAAAAACAACGAGAGGGTTTTTCACATACGACAATACTAAAAGTTGAAAAGTTACTTGTGCGGGAAAAGGAAATGTTTGAGCAACTAATCCCCTATTTACGTACCTACAAAAAGCCAGACGTTGATGCTATAGCTGTTACCGTTGGACCTGGACTCGAACCGGCACTGTGGGTAGGAATCAATCTTGCTCGCGTCCTCTCATATCTGTGGGATATACCTATAGTTCCAGTCAACCACATGGAGGGTCATATACTCTCATTTTTAGTTTCAACAAACAAGGATATTCAAGAGTTGAGCTACGAAAAATTCGATGTACCATTCTTTCAATTTCCTATACTTTCACTATTGGTTTCTGGTGGTCATACAGAAATTGTATTAGTAAAAAAATGGGGAGCATACACGGTACTGGGTTCTAACGTTGACGATGCTGTGGGTGAAGCTTTCGATAAAGTGGCACGCATGCTCGGCTTGTCATATCCAGGTGGTCCAAAGATTTCTGCTCTCGCAGAAGAAGTTCGAAAAAAAATGCTAAAAAATAAACTTGAAATACGCTCGTTCCTTCCGCGACCAATGCTTTATTCAGGTGACTTCAAATTTTCATATTCTGGACTCAAAACCGCAGTGTTATACTATATACGAGACCTAACAAACCAAAACAAACGTTCTCTCACTCCAGATGAAAAAAAATCCATCGCTTTCGAATTTGAAAATGCAGCGATCGAAGTTCTCGTATCAAAAACGCTCCGGGCTATAAAGAAATACAATATTCGAGTGCTCGTAGTCGGAGGTGGTGTTGCTGCAAATTCTCATCTTCGCAAAGAACTTACAGATCAGGTTTCTGCTTTTGATGCGAGCATCCAGGTACATTTTCCCATTCCTGAACTTTCTACCGACAATGCGATCATGATAGGTATTGCAGGTGGGTTACATTTTCTACGTACTAAAAAAGGAGTGAAGTATAGTTCTAAAAAATTACTCGCCAACGGTAATATGTCTCTGTAGATTTTTCAGATTCAAATTTTAGTATACACAGATATCCTTTATGGTGTATGTATCATTCCTCAAGCTCGGGTTAACTAAAGATTATACTTTTATAGTTACTCCATAAAAACTATTATTACAGTAGACTTTCTTCAATCATAGTAATATTTTTGGTAAAAATATAATGAGTCCAATAGCAACTGCGGTAAGTGTGGCGATAAGCACTGCACCAGCAGCTATATCTTTAGTATCGCGTGCAAGCTCATGATATCCAGGTGACGTAAGATCTATATCTATTTCTAATGCAGTGTTAAATGCTTCTGCTGTCATAACCATTCCAATTGCAAAAATTACCAAACCCCACTCTGATTCATTTAAATTATACATAAACCCCAACACAACAACAACGACTGACACAACTATATGTATCCACATGTTGTGTGTTGATTTCACAAAAACCCGAACACCTCGAAGAGCATACGTAAAACCTTTTGCTCGTTTAACTATTGAAAACGGTTCTTGTTTTTTTTGTTTTGTGTTTATATTTTTCATTATTTATTTGTTAGTATTTTAGCTTCACTTAGTACGTAGTCAATCCATGCGTGTAGTTCCTCCAATGTACCTTTATTTTCATATACATAGTCCGCAAGCGCGATGCATGCAACAATATTGTTTCTCCATGGATCAGTATTTTCCATTTCACGTTTTTCATCTCTTATAAAATCCTCAAAAGATTGCGGATCGAGACTTGTTGCACGTAGTTTATTTCGTTCATAACGAATTCGTACAGGAGCGTCGACAGCAATCAACAGTGTATCTGGTTGTGATTTTACGTATTCTACTTCTCCAAGATTGCGAATCGATTCTATGACAGCATTGTTTCCACTTGCACGAGCTTGTTCGGTGAGCGTGCTTACAACATAGCTAGTACCTTTAGTTGCTCGAATCTCATCTGCAAGGTTTATCATATGAGGACGATCATTGGGTAATCCTCTAAGAGCTAGTTCATGTGAAAAAAACTTTCGAAACGAATAGTGATCGAAACCATATTTTTCACAGAGATAATTTACTGCTTCCCCTTTTCCCGCACCTATAGAGCCTGTAATGTACATTATCATGTGAAAAGTATAGCATATTTTAAAATTCATTTTTACTTTGTTCATCTGTTTACAAAGAAAGCTCTACATCTATATGCTGGCGCTTTGTGTGCATAAAATAATATACAGAATACAATATTTTCTCTTTTATAATTTCAAGAAAAATGGTATATTGCATAAGCATGGACAAGAAAAATACCCCCGAGAAGCTACTCTCATCATACAGCTCAAAAGATACTGAGGACCGTATTTACCAGATGTGGGAAGAGAGTTCTTTTTTCAACCCTGACACGTTAATCGAACAAGGCATTATACCAAAAGACGCAGAACCATTTTCCATCGTTTTACCACCTCCCAACGTGACGGGAACTCTCCATACCGGCCACGCGGTGATGCTTGCGCTACAAGACGTCATGATACGGACTGCACGGATGCAAGGTAAAAAAACGCTTTGGCTTCCCGGTACCGATCATGCTTCTATAGCTACACAATCAAAAGTAGAGAAACTACTCGAAAAAGAAGGGATTAAAAAGTCTGAACTCGGTCGTGAAGAATTTTTGCGACGTGTGAACGACTATGCTACAGCTAGTCACGACACTATAGTCAACCAAGCACGAAAAATGGGTGCTTCTCTCGACTGGTCACGTGAAGCATTTACTCTGGACGAAACACGAACCAAGGCAGTCAATACCGCATTCACCCGTATGTACAAAGACCAGTTAGTTTATCGTGGACATCGCATGGTCAACTGGGATCCAAAAGGCCAAACAGTGATTTCAGATGACGAACTCGTGTATGCAGAAGAGAAAACAAAGTTTTACTATTTCAAATACGGACCCTTCACTATTGGTACTGCTCGACCTGAAACCAAGTTTGGCGACAAGTATGTAGTGATGCACCCAGACGATACTCGCTATGCCGAATACAAGCACGGCGACACACTCACTGTCGAATGGATCAACGGACCTATAGAAGCAACTGTTATAAAAGATCCTGTTATAGATATGGAATTTGGAACGGGTGTGATGACCATCACCCCATGGCACTCATCGGTAGATTTTGAGCTTGCAGAAAAATACAAACTCGACAAAGAACAAATCATAGACCAATACGCTAGACTTCTTCCTATTGCCGAGGAATTTTCTGGTATGAAAATTTTAGAAGCTCGACCAAAAATAGTAGAAAAATTGTCTCACAAAGGACTTTTGATAAAAGAAGAAGACTATACACACAACATTGCAACAGCAGAGCGAACAGGAGCGACTATAGAGCCACAGCTGATGACACAGTGGTTTATCGATGTGAATAAGAGATTCAAGATTAAAGATTCAAGTTTAAAGGGTATACAATCTGGGCAAGAAGTGAGTTTAAAAGAACTCATGCGTAGCGTTGTCGATACTGGTGAAATCACGATCATGCCTGAGCGCTATGACAAGATTTATCGCCACTGGATAGACAATCTGCACGATTGGTGTATTTCACGACAGATATGGTACGGACACCGCATACCTGTTTGGTATGACAAGGACGGAAATAAGACTCTTCCTAAAGAAACAACTATCTATATTGCACGACATGGGGAAAGCGAATCAAATTTCAATGGAATAATACAAGGTAAGTCTGAATCCCCTCTGACTAAAAAAGGAAGAGAGCAGGCAAGTCAACTCGCAAAGAACCTTAGAGATAAAAATATAGTCAAAATAATTTCCTCGTCACTCACGAGAGGCAAAGATACGGCTGAAGTAATCGCAAAGGAACTTGGAATTGCAAATGTTGAAATATGGGAAGATTTGCACGAAATAGATGTTGGAAGTCTTGAAGGCTCCAAGCGCGATGCACTCAACGGAAAAACTGCTTTTGAATCTGCAATCGAGATCGGCACTGGTGAGACTTTGGAAGATTTACAAAAAAGGGCTGAGCTAGTCAACAAAAAAATTGATTCACTCTCAGAGAATGGAAATGTCGTTATTATTGTTCATAATGCTTTTAACAGCGTTTGTAAAGCTGTGCGAGGAAATATTCCTCGCGAGAGATATTTACAGTTTAGAAAAAATACACCAAAACTTCAAAACTGTGGATTTGAAACACGTACAAACATTTTCCTTCCTTTGGGAAACAATCTCGAGCAAGACCCTGATACACTAGACACATGGTTCTCATCGGGTCTCTGGACATTCTCGACACTCGGCTGGCCAAACGAAACACCAGATCTCAAAACCTATCACCCAACAAGTGTTCTCGAAACAGGACATGACATACTACCGTTTTGGGTTGCGCGCATGATACTCATGTCGACCTATCACACAGGACAAATCCCCTTTTCACATGTATACCTGCATGGAATGGTTCGCACAGCAGACGGCAAAAAAATGTCAAAATCTCTAGGAGACAAAGCAGTAGACCCTCTGGTACTGATCGAACGATATGGAGCTGACGCACTGCGTATGGCTTGTATTGTTGGTGTTGGTCCTGGAAACGATCTAAAACTAGACGAAAACGACATTAAAGGATATGCAAAGTTTGCAAACAAAATATGGAATGCTACTCGATACACTATAGAAAATATTAGAGACGTGGAGAACATAGACCCATCTCAACTTGATGTAGATGACCAAGAGCATTATAATGAATTGAAAGCATTTATTACAGAAATAACCAAAGAGATGAACGAATTCAAATATTATCTAGTTTCTGAAAAACTATATCATTATTTTTGGCATACATTTGCTGACGTACATATTGAACGAGCGAAAGAAAAAATTGGCATAGGCGGATCAAGCTCACTATCTGCACAAACTTTTCTTGCAATAGAAATCGACACATTACTTCGTGTACTACATCCTTTTATGCCTTTCATTACTGAGGAACTGTGGTCAGTGTTAGTAACGACATTACCAAATAAACGTGAGCCCATGCTCATGATCGCACAATGGCCGGATTTCACGATTTAAATATAGTTGGGTATACGTACATTATTTTAGGAGGATTGACACCTGCATTGTTTTGGCTGTGGTTTTGGCTCAAAGAAGACAATGTTAACCCAGAACCAGCTGGACTTTTATTTCTAACCTTTATACTAGGTGCGCTTGCTGTTCCTGTTGTTATCCCGATACAACAAGTTTTTAGTGACATGTTCGGCACAAATAATTTCATCGGTATAGTAGCTGCAGCAGGAGCAGAGGAGATGATGAAATTTTTGGTAGTATTTTTAATACTTTTTAAAAGTAGTAAACTGGATGAACCTATAGATTATCCTATCTATCTCATTACCGCCGCTATGGGATTTGCTGCTCTAGAAAACGCTTTTTTTCTTGTTGACCCTGTACTTCTACACGATACCACTATTTCATTTTTGACTGGAAACCTGCGTTTTTTAGGTTCGACATTACTACATTCAGCTACTGCAGCAACTCTCGGTCTGTCTATAGGTTTGGCAATGTGGAAATCAAAATTTATGCGTTTTTCATACTTCATAATTGGTATCGTGGCTGCAACAGCGTTGCATAGTGTCTTTAACTTCTTTATAATAAGTAGAGCACAAGGAGGTATCTTGCAAGTCTATGCATTTCTTTGGGTGGTAACCATTATCATACTTCTTGTTTTTGAAAAACTACGACGTATGAGCATGTATGGTCCAACATAACATTACAACTAGTACACACAATATATATATATGAAAAAGAAATCATTTTTTGAACGTTTAACCGGTGGTATTCATTTCGAAGAAGAAGAGGATGAAAAAGAATCAGCGCCCGCAGCCTCTGTTTTTTCAAGTTACATTTCAGGAAAAAAACAAAATTCTGAACCTACCACAATACCCGTAAAAGACGCCAACCCGCACGATACTCTTTTACACCCACAAGAAGATGAAGAAGGTCAACTGACGGTAGATATCTATCAAACCTCAACAGATATAGTTCTACAAACAATGGTAGCTGGAGTACGTCCAGAAGATCTTTCTATTACTATTACGCGAGACATGATAACAATAAAAGGACGGCGTGAAGAGAACAAAACCATCAATACAGATGATTATTTTGTGCGGGAACTCTATTGGGGAGGGTTTTCCCGTACCATACTACTGCCACAAGAAGTAGAACCTGAGGAATCAGAGGCAATAGAACGACACGGACTACTTGTCATAAAGTTACCTAAAATAGATAAAAGCAAGAAGACTACTTTGAAGATTAAATCTTTATAAAGAAACACGTTGCTACATACCAGATTGCAAGCTTGTGTTTCAAAGCCTGTTGTTGTTTCATTGTGTAATTGTCATATTATTATACGATTGTCCCCTTACCAGGAATCGAACCCAGATCTTTCCCTTAGGACGGGACTGCTCTATCCATTGAGCTACAAGGGGTTGAAGTATGCAATTGCATATTTCTTTCTACTATACAAAAAAAACACCATCTGGTGTTTTTTTTGTATATACTATTGTATACCAAGTAACTCTGCAAGTTTTTGTTTATCAAACCCGACAACAATATTGTTGTCTATCATGACAACAGGTACTCCCATTTGACCAGATCTTTCTATCATTTCTTGTCGACGTGAAGCATCTTCTGCTACATTAAATTCTTGAAACTCTACTTTATTTTCTGTAAAATATTCTTTTACAGCTTTGCAATACGTGCATGTTGGTGTTGAATATATTGATATTTGTGCCATATATGTATACTATTAACTGCTAATTGTTGTACAAGTATACCACAATCACGATATAAATGCGACATTGATAAAAGGGCTACATGTGATACAATATCCGAGTGGATAATGAAAATACAAAGTTACTTTTAGAATTATCACGAATGGTCAAAGAGAATAATATCATTCTCACTGCTATTCAAGGTAACCAGAAAATGACAAGAAATCTTAAAATTGTCAAATGGGTGGCTATTGTGTTGTTTGGATTATTTGCATTATATTTTGTCGGACCAATGCTCGAAGGGGTGTTGGGCACCTACAAAAGTATAGGAGAAAGTTCACAAAGTTCTTCTCTCCAAGACCTTCAAGAACTTCAACAATTCTTGAAAGATAATTAACCTAGCTCGGGTAGCTCAGTTGGTAGAGCGCTCCCCTGAAGAGGGAGATGTCATCAGTTCAAGTCTGATCCCGAGCACCAACACGGAACTAATGGATTCCGAAGAAGCTAGTGAATGGGCGTGCCGAAGGCACGCCCATACCTTGGTTTCGAAGAAACCGCTTTGTTCTATTTTGGTGTGGTTATACGATTCTGCTAAAACCACAGCAAAAAAGCCTATTCTTTGTTTGGATTAAAGAGAGCGTGAAAGAAATTTTGTATTGGTTTTTTCTGTTCTTCCATTTCTGGATTTTCTTGTTTCACAATAACTACAAGTTTTTCACCTTCTGTACCTACTCGATAATTATTCCTTAGTGTCTGTATTTTTCCCTCATCTGTTTCTAGAGAATTTATATTTTCTGTCAGTTTTTCATGTTCATCTTTTAGTACCGTGAGCTCATTTTCTGCTTCTTTTTTTTGTTGACTTGTGGTACGAGTTTTTATTATCATCTGAGTAATCCCAATCCCAAGAGATACTATCAAAAAACACATAATTAATAGTACTGGAATTGAAGCCATTGCTTTTGGTACACGATGTCGCGGTTGTAGTCTGACCATATTACGTGTATTATACCTTTCGATCATTGTTTTGCCAATGAAGATTCGCAAATTTACAAATTAGAGTAATAACGATATACTATGTACTATGTCATTTTTTAGTAAAAGAAACAGAAAAATCATAAAAATAGCATGGGGGGTAATTTCCCTTCTGATAATCCTTTCTATGGTGATACTTTACTTTCCTTCTCTGAGAGGAAATTAGAGCGAACTTCAGATTAATTAATTGTCGCCACGGCGCATCATTTTTACAAACACATCTTCTGGAATGTGTACTTTGTGGGCTGCTTCCATTTTCTTTTTGCCTTTCTTTTGTTTTTGCAGTAGTTTCATTTTTCTCGTTATATCCCCTCCATACAATGAACCCGTTACATCTTTTCTAAATGGTTTTACTGTTTCAGAAGAGAGTATACGTCCCATTGCTTTTCCTTGTACTTTTATGGCAACCTGTCCGCGAGGCAAAATAGATGCAAGTTTGGTAACAGCTTTTTCTGCTTCTTCTTGAGCTTTTCTACGAGATACTACTGATGCAAATGCTGGAACTGACTCATCAGCAACGAGTACATCAAGTCGTACAACATCTGCAAATTTCAATTCACCTTGCTCATATGAAATAGAAGCATATCCAGAAGTAACGCTTTTCAACCTATCAAAAAAGTTTCTCATAAGTTCTCGAAGTGGCATCGACAACAGTATTCTATTTCGATCATCCCCAAAGGTGTCGCTTTCTCCTACAATAGCTTCATGATCATAAAGCAACTGCATGATAGACCCTACATATTCATTGGGAGTAATAATAGTCACATCACTCCATGGTTCATATACTTCTTTTATACTTCCATCATCAGGAAATTTATGTGGGGAATATATCCATTCTTCTACATCTTTTTTGTTTACTATCTTATAGGTAATCGATGGAGTTGTTACAACAAGAGCGAGTCCGAACTCACGTTTCAAACGTTCAGTTACAATCTCTAAATGAAGCATCCCGAGCAATCCTATACGAAAACCGCGTCCAAGTGTCCCCGAAGACTCTTCTTCAAACGTGAGAGAGGAATCTGACAGTCGCAGACGATTTAGTGATTGTTTGAGTAGTTCAAAATCGTCTTGTTCTTCTGGAAAAAGAGATGCCCATACAACAGGACGAGGACGTTCATATCCAGACAAAGCGTCTGCAGGATTTTTTTCAGTAGTGATGGTGTCTCCCACCGATGCAATACCTGGTTGTTTGATACCAGTGACAATATAGCCAATTTCTCCTTTTTGTATATCAGATGTCGCTTTTTCAGTTGGTGCAAATATTCCAACCTCTAAAGCTATAAATGTTTCCTGTGCTCCCTTAAAAACTAGTTTGTCATTTTTTTTAAAGCTTCCTCCGAGCATACGTACATATACTATAACTCCTCGATGAGAGTCGTATTTGAAATCAAACACGAGCGCACGAGTCAGACTATCGATCCGTGGCGGTGGAACTCGTTCAATCACCTCTTGCAACAATGTTTCTACACCTTGACCTGTTTTTCCGGATACCTCTAACACAGTACTTGTGTCACATTTCAACAAGGTTGCCAATTCGAGTTTCACCTCTTCCACTCTAGCCAAAGGCGAATCCACTTTTGACACTGCTGGCACGATGACTAATCCTGACTTCTGTGCCATTTCTAATACGGATAGTGTCTGAGCTTGTACACCCTGCGTTGCGTCTACCAGCAACACAGAACCCTCAACTGCTTTGATAGCTCGGGATACTTCATATGAAAAGTCTATATGCCCAGGTGTGTCTATAAGGTTCAGTATGTACTCATTTCCACCACGAGAATACACCATGCGTACCGGTTGCATTTTTATTGTTATACCTCGCTCTCTTTCCAACTCCATATTGTCGAGAACCTGATCCATCATTTTACGCTTTTCTATGGTATGAGTAACATCAAGCATCCGGTCAGCAAGTGTTGATTTCCCATGATCTATATGAGCTATTATACTAAAATTACGAATATTTTTCTCTTGCATACAAAGGTATAGTACCGGAAAATTAATAAAACTCAAAGTGTAGTTATATATGAACTATATTACTATTCCACAATAAATTCTGTGCTTTGATGACTCCCTAGTGTACATAGTATGTTTTATTATATTTCCTTCGTTTCGTGTTCTGACGATTGTAGTACTTCTTGTTTCCAAAACTTTTTGTGAATTGCAGAACTAACTTCAAACAATTCAGGATTTTTGAGGCCACGCAGTATATAGAACATGACAATGATACCTATGACGCCAGATAAAAAACCTTGTGCAAAAACACCTGCCAAACTTTCAAGGTCAAAAGCAAATGCAAAATAATGCAGTGCACCATACGAAACCACACCTCCTATCACAGAAGAAAGTAAAACTTGAAAAGTAGTTTTTCGTATCACCAATACAGACGATCGAGTGAGGTAGCGTTTTGCTATTAGGTGAAACAATAAAAAAAAGCTAATGAAACTTCCGATACTAAAAGTGAGCGCGAGCATGAGCATACTAGTATCAGCCACTCCATTGACACGAAATATTTTTTCTAGAAATACACGTAATGGTTCTGAAAATGAGTAGAGACGAGTCAAGGCAAACGCAAGTGCAATCTGAAATATTGTCACACATGAAGCAATAATGAGTGGTTTTCGAGTTTCTCCTGCAGCATAAAATACTCGAGTCATAAGTATGAACAACCCGTTGACTACTATTGAAACGACAAAAAGTGCAAGTGCTGCAGCGGTGAGTTTAGTATCTGTCCACGTAAAAGCACCACCTCCTAAAATAACACGAACTATTTGTGCACGAAGAACGATAAATAGAATCATAATAGGAAGCGACCAAAATATAATATGTCGAAAAATATTTGCTACAGTAGTTCCGAAAAGATCAAATTTTCCTTCTTGAAATATATAAGACAATGACGGGAATGCTGCTACTGAGTATGACAACCCAATGATTGCCACAGGTACTGCAGAAAGATTGTATGCAAATTGCAACCGACTAATAGACCCCTCTCCGAGTGCGGACGCTATCGAAACAATGGCAAACATAGCAAGAGTGGTCAGAGACAGTGTAATAGTTCGTGGAACCGATATTTTTATCACCGCGTATACCTGTGACATAGAGATATGTCTACGGACAATAGGGGTCATATGAAGTATTACGAGCGTTGGTATCTGTATAGCCACGTGGAGTATAGCACCTATGACTACTCCATATGCTAATCCATATACTCCAAAATGAGGATAGAGAATGGTAACACCGATAATAATTCCTATATTATACAATATAGGAGAG
>JAGOPB010000044.1 GCA_017992255.1 Minisyncoccota bacterium
ATGACAAATGCACCGAGGAGTATTGCAGCACCGAGGAGTGTATAACCGAGAGTCTTTTTTGCTTTTTCTATCGCTTCTGGATTACCCCGTGCCACTACAAACAAGAACCCTGCATAGATAATCATGAGTGCCACTATCGGTGTGCCTATCATGAGAAATATCTCTACGAGTTTGTTGATGAATTTTGGCAACGTGTCTATGTCGTGCTGAAGAGGATTGTTGATTTTGAAACTCAAATCAGTTGTAGCTGTTTCTCCACCACTCTCACTATCGTCTGTCGAGCTCGAACATCCTGGGTCCATAGGACTGGATCCGAAACCTGTAAAATCAATTTTACCATCATTGTCATTGTCCTTTCCATCACTACATTGATAGGACAAAGAAATAGCGGGAGTTACCAATACAAATAAACCGATCAAAAATATTCCCAAAGCAAGAAAGTTTTTTTGTTTCATATAGATATTGTACCCAAGAGTAGCTATAGTTGCAAGACGCAAAGCTATGTCGTTGGGTTTGATAAAAAGATAGATTCTGGATTGACTCCCAGACTCGTCAGTATCGTGTGAACTATCAACCATGCTGCCAGAGCGAGCACAAGTCCCGTGATAATATTTCCTATAAGTTTTTTTGCTTTTTCTCTCTGCTCTGGTTTGACACCACTAGTCAAATACAAAAATCCTGCGTAAGCAAACATAAGTGCAGCAAGTGGCATAGCGAGATCAAACAGTAAAAATGAAATAATCCCGTTTAGCATTTCCATAAAAAAAGTAAAGTTGCATGATTCTTCGGCTTCACCTTCTGTGGTGTATCCGCCACAAGGAACCAAACCCGCTCCTTGTGCAGATAACGGAGTAAAAGAAACCAATCCTAGAAAAAGCATACACGAAAAAAATAGTGTTCCAATAGTAGAGCGGATAGTTATATTTTTATACATACAGTATGGTGTTATTTTACTAATAACGATAAATTCTCGTCTGCTTCTTCTACTGCACGCCGAGCATCTTTTGCTCCGGAGGTATATGCTTTTATCATATTTTTGAAAACAGGATCTGAAGTAACAGGGTTTGGATCAATCCATGATTTTGCAACAAGAGCACTTTGGTAAATAGTGGTGCGATATGGATCACTAGCGGTCTTGACTCCTATCAGACTTTTCAGCATGGGTGCAGCGTAGTCGTTTGAAGCAATAGATTCGACAAATGCTTTATCGGTAATATCGCGTGCAACAGTTACTGCTGTTATCGGATTTTTAGAAAATTTTGATACTGCAATAGCATACATATCTCCATAGACAGCTCGAGTAGCGACAGATTCGATTTGTGGCATCATAGCGATATCAAAATCTAGATTTGGATTTTTTGCACGAATAGTGGGGAGTTCACTTGCATAACCAAAATACAATGCAAGCGTACCAGAGATAAATGCATCCCGAGAGTTGGGCTTTGCTTCATTCCACGAATAATAGAGTGATGAAGGATTTGCAAACTCACTATAATAGGTAACGGTGGATTGAGCTGGCAATACTGAACTACTTTTATTTCCCACTGAATCTTTTAGCGTAACCTCGAGAGAATTTTCAGTTCTCTGTGTGATCGTCACTCCAGATTGCAAAAGAAGTGTCGCAAGAATATCTTTAGCGTTTTCTATATTGTCCCATGCCCCTAAAGATACGGCGCTTGTTTGTATGATATTGTCTGTGTTTCGTTCGGTGATAGACTGAACAAATGTGTACATGTCGTCCCAATATTTAGGAGGATTGATGACGAATTTTGATTCGAGCATTGTTCGATTGTAATACATCACAAGAGGGTCGACACGAAATGGTAGAGCGCTTACACCAGTACTAGACAAAAAAACTTGTGCTCCGCTAATATACCCATCAATAAATGAACGCTGTGGATATGAAGCAAAAGGTATCTCAGTTATTTTATCATGCAAACTCCACAAAAGCTCGGGTGTTATAATAATAAGGTCTGGACCTTTTCCTGAAGCAAATGCTTCTATCAAATCTTGACGAAAAGTAAGCGGAGACTTTTGTACATACGTGACACCATACGTTTCTTTGTCGGAGGTGTATTCTCCCAATTGTTTGCTCATATAGGTTGGTGAAATAGTACCCCACATCGTGACGGTACCGTTTGGACCAGTTGAATTATTTTTATTTTTTCCGCCTGTTGCAAACATGGCAATACCAATGATTGCAATGAGTACAAAAACACCTATGACTAAGTATTGGAATTTATCTTTTATCATGCTCGTACAAATATCATACCATAATGATGCTCTCCTGACTCGGGTATTTCTTCCACTAGAGAAAACCCGTGCCCGATAAATAATTTTTCTGCTTCCGACGATTGTATCACCATAGCAGGGATAGGACCAATACTACCAAACGAGTCTGTCCAATCCACTACTAGCACTTTCCCTCCCGGTTTGAGTACTCGCACAACTTCTCGCACTAGTGACACTTTATCAGGAACAAGAAAAAGAATGTTTGCGAGTATTACAACATCGATAACACGATCACCGAGTTCTGTACCTCCTGGTTTTTCAATATTTCCTAAAATAACTTCTGTATTGACGATACCTGCTTCTTTTATTTCTTTTTTTAGTCTGTCTCGAATCTCCCGTTGAATTTCAATAGCATAGACTCGTCCTGTCAGTCCGACACGAAACGATGCTTCTTTTGTATATGCGCCGAGTCCTGATCCGAAATCAGCAACCTTCATTCCTTCGATAAGTCCTAGATATTTGATTATTGAAGCTGGTTTTGAGAATGGCATATATATAGTATAGCGTACTTTTCTCGAACAACTAATAGTTATAAAAATGCAACCGATGCAATACCGTCACCTGCACGAAGTTTCATAATAGTAACACCTTGCGTGTCCCGTCCAAGTGATGGAATAGAATCAGCGTCAGTCCGTATGACCTGTCCTTTTTTCGACATAGCAATAAGTTCGCTTTCCTCTCCTCTCACAACTCGTGCGACAATAAGCTTGCCTGTTTTTTCGGTAACTTTTGCTGTTTTTATACCTGAACCTCCACGGTTTTGAGTTTTATATTCTACCAATGGTGTTTTTTTGCCGATACCGTGTTCACCTAAAACAAGAAATTCTCCTTTTTCTACATCCTCTGGACGTATAACATCGGCACCTATTATAGTGTCTCCTTTTATGAGTTTCATACCACGAACTCCACCTGCAGCTCGCCCCATTTCTCTGAAATCTGATTCCTTTGCTCTCATAGACTGTCCTCGCGATGAAGCAAAAATAATATCGTCATTTTTTTTCACAAAAACAGTAGAAACTAACTCATCGCCTTTGTCCAATCGTATAGCTATTATTCCACTGCGTCGAACATCTTTGAAACTTTCTGCTGTTACTTTTTTTGTGGTGCCGTTTTTAGTTACCAAGACCAATGATCCACTTTCTTTTTTAAGTTCTTTTGGCATGGGTAATAGAGAAGTAACTCTTTCCTCTCCACCGAGAGAAAGGAAATTCATTACTGATTTACCTTTAGTGGCTCGTTTTCCTTCTGGTATATCGTACATTTTTATCTGATAGACGCGTCCCAAATTGGTAAAAAATAGCAGATCACTATGTGTATTCGTTTGTACCAAGTCTGTCACAAAATCTTCTTCTTTTGTTTCAAGATCTATCACACCGACTCCTCCACGTTTTTGAGACCTGTATTCACTCGGATCTGTTCTTTTGACATAGCCACCTGCGGTAAACACCAAAAGAGACTCTTTGTTCGGAATCAGATCTTCGTCTGATATTTGTTTTACTCCACCTTTTATCACTCGTGTCCGTCTGTCGTCTCCAAATTTTTCTTTTATATCAGACAATTCACCAGCAATGACAGCCAAAATCTTTTTCTCACTTGCGAGTAATGCTTCGCATTCTTTGATAAATTGTTGTTTTTCTTTTAGTTCCTCTT
>JAGOPB010000020.1 GCA_017992255.1 Minisyncoccota bacterium
GTGCGTCATCAATAAAAAGTAGTTCATCTAGTTCCACACCTAAAGCGGTTGCAAAAACTTCATATGCTTTCTTGTCTGGTTTTGTATAGCCGATGTCACCACTAGTGAGTACTACATCAAATATTTCAAGGTGATGTTTGTCACACAAACGAGCCCCACTTCCTACCATGTTCGAAAGTATTCCTATTGTATACCCTTGTTCTTTTAGTCTTCGAGCCAAGACCAGAAACTTTTTATCAACACCAAAGAATCCACCAATTACTCCAAAATAGTCAAATCCAATAGCTCGTATAGGTTTCATATGAATATACTATCATAATACCCCAACAACGTGTTCTACAATCTCTTTATTTTTTTAAAATCTAAAGCACAAGAATTGGTACAGAAATGTTTTCCTGTTCTAGTATCATCATCAAAGAGGTGTCCGAGGTGAGATTTGCATTTTGAACACACGATTTCAGTACGAACCATACCCATACTCTTGTCATCTATATATTCAATAGTACCTGGTAGTGCCTCATCAAACGCAGGCCATCCTTGTAGACCTGTGGGTCCACTTCGTGAGTTTAGCTTTGTGTTTGAGGAAAAAAGCACTTGGCCACAAACTTTACAAGCATATACACCTTCTAGCATATGGTCTATATAGGAACCTGAAAATGGAGCTTCCGTTCCCTTTTCCTGGGTCACACGATATTCCTCTGCTGTTAATTTCTTTTTAAGTTCATTATTATTCATACATACAGCTCACGAATCGATTAAAATAATATACATATATTTATTTTGAAATTCTAGTTATATCTCTAGAGGTTATAGCAGCCAGCGTCCAATCAAAAGCAATTCGAGCACGTTTAACTGGAGAAATAAATTTAAATAGATAAATAGTACGCCATAAAAACCAAGCAAGAGGTCCGTTTACTGTTATACCGAAAATATCTCCTGTTGCTTTCCACTCTCCAAGAGACAACAACTCACCTTGAAGCTTACTTTTATATTGTTTAACAGATTTATTTTTTAAAATGTTTGCAATAGTCTTTCCCACATACACACCCTGTGTTTGTGCCACTTGAGCCAGCATAGAAAGTTCATAACCTTCTGCATCCAACGTAGTTGCTACGTCCCCTATAGCGAACACATTTCTCAAGGTTGGAATTCGCAATGTATCATCAACCACCAACCTTCCTGACCTTGTCAGTTGTGGAGATAGATCCGAAAATAGAGGTGCCTGTGCTTTGACGCCTGCGGAAAAAAACACATTCTTAGAAAACATTTTAGTATCATCTTTCAGTAGAATTCCTTCCTCATCGATTGCTACTACAAATGTATTGGTATAGACCGAGACTCCTTTTTTTTTTAAAACTGTTTGTGCAATTCTACGAACCTTTGGTTCAAATGTTGGCACCAATTCTTCTGTGGCAGACACAAGAGCTACAGTTATTTCTTCTTTTTTTATGTCACTTTTATAGTATTTGAGAAACGTACGGAAACACATATCCCCTATTTCTGCGACGAGCTCCACTCCCGTTGGGCCACCTCCTATGACAATAAATGACAAATACGATTTCCTCTCTTCTGGAGTAGAGGCATGTAGAGCTTTCTCGAATGATTCTATGACACGATCGCGTATGCGAAATGCATCACGCAAAGATTTTAAGGGTAAAGAATATTCTTCTGCGCCTTGTATGCCAAAATAGTTTGGTACTGCACCAGTCGCAATAATTAGAAAATCATAAGGAATCTCTGCATCTTCAGTAATAACAACTTGTTTGGTCGAATCTATTGAAACCATACTACCTGTTATACATTTTGTAGTGTCGTGATGTATAAGTTTTCTTACTGGCTCAACAATATGGTAGCCTTCTAACAAACCGGTAGCAACTTCGTGTAGCAACGGAGTAAAGAGAAAATGGTTAGTTTTATTTACAATTGTATAGGAAGCCGTTTTACCAATTCTAGAATAAAGTTTTTTATAGGCATACATACCTCCAAATCCAGCACCCAAAATCACGATGCGAGGTTTTTCAACAGAAACACTTTTGTGTGACATAATAATTGTATTATACCCTTTTTTGTATTAAAAGAGAAAATCCTGGAAACCATTTTTGTACGGCATAGGCAATGCTTACACTTTCCACGCTGGAAATAATTTCTAATGTTCCATTGGTAGACAATGCTGTTCGTATGATTTCTCGAGATTGAAAATATGATTCAAAAAAAATAGGGAGTACATTTTCTTGAGCAACGACAGTATCGAATTGTGGAAATACTTTCCTAAATGAATCTATCTTGATACCATAGTGTGTACAGGCGAGTATAGCTGTGCCTTGCTCATGTGGCACATGGTCAATAAACGTACTTAAATAGTCTTCAACTGGCAACCGTGACTCTATAAGTACAGCCAGTTCTGATAGTGCAACTTCTGAAACGTTTGCACCAGGAAATCGTTTCTCTAAAAGAGTTTTATACCGGTGAGATTCTATTGTTCGTGGAGTTCCAAAAACAGTAAAGTGGGTATCTTCCGTGACACTATCTACCGTTCCTTTACCTATACCAAAAACATATCGGTCGGGATAGGTGCTTTTGACCCACACTTTGAGTTTGTCATAGAGGTTTGCACTCACAGTATTACAAGCAATCAAAACTGCTCTACATTGTTTTTTTTCATATAAAAATCGTATTGCATTTTGTGCTATATCAAAAAGTTCATCCAGACTTTTATTTCCAAAAGGTAGGTTTTCTTGATCACCAAAAAATACATAGTCATACTGTGGTAATTTCTTCCTCAACTCTCGAAGGATCACGAGTCCTCCAAGACCTGAATCAAATACTCCTATTTTTCCAATATGTCCCTCCATCTACGTATAGTATACACAATTCGACATATTCTCTCTATATACTCTATAAAATGTATACTTACCATGTGTTGTATATTTACTTTCACACGTATTGTTTCAAAAGCTCATATTCGTTTTTTTATGTCACTATTATTTTTGTTTTTTCGTCACGTTGCCATCTTTATCACAAAGTAATTAACGTATTGAAGTATAGCGTTCTCTAAGATGATATGATTCTTGATACATTGCTTCGAAAAATGCTCGATGTTCATTTATGCAGGAATTATCTCTCGCTTCCTCTATTGTCACCCATTTTCCGAGTTCATTTGGTTCATGCATTTCTGTGACAATCCCTACATAGAACATCATATAGCTTTCTGGTTTGGGATATGGATAGTTTATTAGATCAAGCGGTACGCGTATACGAGCTAGCCCAACGCAATGTATTCTTTCAGGCACAACGCCGGTTTCTTCTTTCATTTCTCGAAAAAGTGCTTCTTCGCACGATTCACCCTGATCAATATGACCACCAGGAATCTCCCACTCATGATTGTGGTCATTTTCTCCATGAGTAAGGAGAACATAATTTTCAAAAAAAATAAAAGAAAAAACTGCCGTGGCAAGCTCTTTAGGTGGACATGTGTCAGATAAAAATATTTAAAAAATAGAACCTTCGGGCAAGAATCCTGAGTGTGTTTCTTGGTAGATCAATTCATAGTCTTCTATGAACGAAGTATAATAAAAAACTCCGAAATTCGGAGTTTTTTGTTATAGAATTTCCTTAGTTTACAAATATATTGTTATTTTTCAGTATGCATATTGCATGTGCCGGTACCAGCATTGCACACAGCACAAACTTCTTTTTTATCATCACCAGTACATGTACCGTGTTCAGACGAACAACATAGTGCTGATTCTTTTGCTTCATGTTTGGAACAAACACCTCCAGCACATTTTTCTGTACATCCATCGCATTTCATACCACTACAACACCCTTTTTCGCTCTTACATACCATGCATTTTCCACCACACGAACAAAGACGAGAAAGAGAATATTTTCCGCCACCGAAACAAGACAATGCGAATGCACTACCAAATACTGCCAAAGGCATTGCCAATCCCATAAATGGTCCGTGAGAATGTACAATCAACATTGCAAATAAAACTATAAGCGCGAGTATTTTTGCAAAAACTCTCGTCATGAAACCAAGCACTAAACATGCACCGCCTATGGTTTCTAAGAACGCCACTATCCATGCCAAAAATGCAGGTATTCCCACGGAAGCAAAAAATCCTATAGTTGCGTCCATGCCTTGCAGTTTTGATATCCCCATGACAAGAAATATAATTCCCGTGGTGAGACGCAACACCAAAAGTCCTACGTCTCTATTACCACACATACACCAAGACATACCACAGCATTTTTTTTCACACATATTTTTCATATTCATATAATTATTGTTATTTTTGATAAACGATTCATCATATAACCAGTATAGCACAAATTCACATTAGTAAAAAATATTCAGTGTAGAGTACAGACAGTGCGAGATTGCTCTATCGTACATGAGCTATACAGAGTGCCTGTGGATCTGTATATGTGTTCAACATCGATTATACCACACACATTACCATGTGATACTATAATAAAAAAACCACCACAGGGTGATTTTATATAATTTTTCTTCGCATATAATCGAGTACATGTCCATATACCCAACCAAGCAAAAGTGCATTTACACCAAAAATAAAAAGTGCTACACGTATATCACCCCAACTCATTCCTGCAATTAATGCAGACAGTATATACAGTGGTGCTTGATATGACGAAACCGCAAGGGTGTCAGCGAGCGCTTTTTGAAATAAACTTCTTGAGTTACCTGCGATATATTTCCTCAACATGTTGGTCCATCGACCACATATTCGAGCGCCTATGAATTTACTCATGTACAGTACTCTAACTAAAACAATATGTTCTGTATCAAAATTTACAAACCAATACTCATAAGCAACAACCATGATTCCGGTCGTAATGTCAAAAACCAACAAAGCCAGCATGTCTGCTGTAAATAATTTTTTTGCTTTATTTACAAAAGCATTCATTTTCTCCCCCTTTTTTTAACAGATGAATTTTCGAGTTTTATTCTACACTTTTTTTGAAATTTTACTAATATACATATTTGGTATTTTCTCAACAAATAATACAATCATTCGCAACCACTACATCCAAAACATCATTAAAATTTGATACACACCACATACCAAGGTGTACGTACCATCTAGTGCCCTGCTTTATTTCTTTGCATATACGAACCTCAAACTAGAGAGCTTCCTCTACGAGATCTATTGTTTCACTACTCTCTGGAAGAATATCACTTTGCACTGGCAAAGACTCCTTTTGCAAATCTGTCAACACTTTTTGAACATCGAGTGTGTTTGGTGAAAGCGTATTTATATTTATCAGCTGGTTTGTAGCATCTTCTATTCTGTTCATTCGCACATACGTCATTGCCAAGAAAAATCGAGCATTGAGGTTTGTTGGGTTTATACTGATTGCTTGTTCGAAAGCGTACTGTGCTTGAGAATACATTTTTTTGTCAAACATATATTGGCCATATCCCACCTGAATATCAAAGTTTTTACTTCCCAAAGCAACTGCTCTTTCTAGATATTGTTCTCCTACTTGTGTATTGTTTGAGTCGATCTCTATTTGTGCGAGTAAATAGTATGCTGGTGCAAAATTGGGAGAGATGTCGAGTGTTTTTTGTATATATTCTCTGGCGTTATCACTATCACCGTTGAGAGAGTATACTCGTGCCAATGCAAGTTCTCGAGTTGGTGAAACAGGATCGAGCCGAACAGCTTCGGTATATGCAGCTATCGCGTTGTCAAATGCATTTGTGACTTTAAGCGAGATTAGTGGCTCATACAACAATCCAAGGTTTGTCCAGTTGAGAGAATTATTTTTATCGTACGCAACCGCTCCTCGCGCAGCATTCTCTGAAGCGACAAGAGTATTTTGAAATGCAACGGCGCCTTCTTGTTCGTTGAGTTTTGTATTACCCAGATATATATCACTCAATCTCTTTCCATAGAGTATAGAGAGTGATCGATAATACATATCAGACGGCGAAGATTTGATGGCGAGTACCAACTTTCGCTCAGTTTTTGCAATGTCAGCATCCTGATTGTATGTTTGTACCGCATTGTAAAAAAATATATTAGCAAAGAAATTTTTGACTGTCAGGGCAACAATAACGACACCAAGAATAAACACAGAGACTACCAGTATGCTAAAAAGCTTGGTTTTTTTCTCACGTATCCAACTAAAATTATATGCTACGTTTGAAGTACCATCGCTCACTAAAAATATACCAAGCATGACTCCCGTCAGATACAATACGGTGACTGATGGTGTGTAAAAGAAACTAAAATACAAAAGATAGAACGCCGAGACTGGTAAAACATACATCAGCAGGAAATTTTCATTTTCTTTTCTTTTGATCATCCTTTTGACAAAAAGGTACAACGCGTACAAAACAAACATCAGTAACGCTAGTGATCCGAGTATGCCGGTACTTATAGCAAGTGTCGGAATCGTACCAAACCCTTGAGCGAAATCAACTTCTGCAAATATAGTATTGTGTATGTCAGTGGGTCGATGTTCGCGCCACACCTTGGCAAAGTTGTTTGGACCCGGACCCACTACATCAAATTGACCTACACGATCAACATATATTTGTGAAGTTACCGCTATCGATGGTCGAATTTCTTGCTCGACAAATCCAATCTTGTTTGCGATATTTGGTATAAACAGTGGACCAATCAACAATATGATTATCGTTAAGGTCAGTGTCACAATAGAGTATGGTGGTATGTGAGGGCTCTTATTTATTGCTTTTTCTTTAAACATATTATTCATGGAAAGTATAAACGTGAGCAATACTCCCGTCCCAAACACTATCCACACATCGACATATCCACCTACAAAAACAAACAAAAGACCAAATAGGAGTGTACTGAGGAAAAATCTTTTACCACGCTTTTCTAGTGCCACATTGTCCAATATCCCTACACACAAAAGTGCTATTAGTCCGAAAAAAATAGCTGTGGAGTGTACCGAACCAACCAAAGAAAAACCAAGTGTCGGCAAGGTTCCAGACAGAAATACCCGTGGTAATAAAACTTTTAGAATTTGATACAGTCCAACTATCCATGCTGACAACGCAAGCAACCGAGCAATATAGACCACGCTAGTATTTTTTATATACAACTGACCGGCAATGAGCATAGCCATACCAAGAGAAAAAACAGAGAGCACTGTGCCAATTTCAAAATTTGTTCCAAGAATAGAATTTTTGGCAGGACCATTCACCAGAGAAGAAACAAGAGCTATCACCACAAATGCAACATAGTACAGATACGCAGTATTCTTTACAAAAAATGTATTCTTTCTTATCAATGAAAATATAATCCAAGAAAAGAATGCGATAGAAGTGAGAACAATAAAGAAAAAAGATTTAAATGATTCAATGTTGTAAAGAGAAAAAGGTAAAAAAGCGATAGGTAAAAAAAACAGCATCACACTAAAAACAGTGTGCATAAATTTTTCTGAATTAGTTTGAGCAATATTCTTGGATAAGGTAACAAAAAATATTCGAATGTGTTTCATACGCCCAGTATACCACACTATGTACCTTACAATATCCCCACGGACACTCCATAGTATCTCTTTGCACTTTGTACAGGATCCTACAGGCTTGTATCGTCCGATTCAGTGTCTGAAAAATTGGACGTGTCGGTGACCTCATAATACTGACTGGAATCCTCGGGTATTTCTTGTTCCTCATCTTCTGTGTCGGGAATATTTTCTGTCACTTCAGCTTCTGAACCAGTTATTTCTATCTCAGTATCGTCTGGAAGTTCGGTGGTAACATTCGTGACACCATCATCATCAAGTACTATCTCATCGTCCACTTCGTCGCTATCGGTGCCAGTACTTCCCTCTTCGGTATCTTCGGGAAGTATATCCGTACTCTCTTCTTGTGTTTCAACAGTACCATTTTCTCCTCCATCACTATTGCCCTCGCCTGTATTTTGTATACTATTTGCATCTAAAAGTCTCTGTAATTCATCTTTGGTGATACATACATCATCCAAACACAATGTCTTCAATTCCGCTCTATCACCTTTAAATACTCGTGCAAAAATAGTATCAATACTGTTCCCTGCGTCAGCAAGAAAGTTTTTGATAATCGAGAGTACCGAATGAGGATTGGACACATCCAATGACATAAAATCATGCACAGTACTGTAGAGATCTTGGACCGACTTCACCACCAACGGCATGAGCTTGGAATAATCTACCATCCAAAAGCCATCGTTATCCACCGGCACCGTCACGGCGGAAGGATATATCTCGTAGAGCTCTTGGGCGATGAAGCCGTGAGATATCTTGCTATCCTTGTCTGCTCGCCATGTGTAGTCTCGCACTTGGATTCGCATGAGATCCTCGAGTCCGATTGATGTTTCTTCTATGTCAGTTTTGAGTCTTTCGTCAGATGTCGTGTTGTACGAAGTGACAGATGAGCCAAATGTCACCGACCCCACTGTCGTGCCGTCTCCGTCTCTAAATTCCATAAGAGTAGAAGTGTCCACTGCGGTGTGATCGTCTACTCCAGACTGCACGAGCAGGCCTTTTCTCGTATTCACATTGCCGTCATTAAATACGCTTGCCACGAAGTCCGCGATGTCTGCCTCGACATCGAGCTTGTAGTCTGGCGTCGTGTCGCCTATCCCGACGTTGCCAGTAGAGGTTAGGGTAAACTGAGGATTACTATAGTCATTATTACTTGCCAATTGGACGCCCATACCACTACCAGCTCCTAAAAGTAATTTGGAGCCGCTCATAGCCCAAATAGAAGCTGCACTGGCTAAAGCCCCGGGAGCAGAAGATCCATAAGCTTGTAGGTAAAAGCTGGAAACAGAATTTTGAACCACAAATCTCGTTGAACCATTACCTGGGTCACCGGGATTTTGTATCATAACTGGCACTTGAAAACCTGTACCACTTTGATAAACATGCAGAAGATTGCCTGGATTAGTCGTCCCAATCCCTACGTTGCCACCAGAAGCTAATGTTATTCTTTGGGTTCCTAATGTAGAAAAACTTAATTCATTTGTTCCTGATAAATACATACCGTTGTCAGTATCACCTGCAAATGATAGTGATGGCAAAGCTGCGGTACCGTTGCCAACTAAAAAATTACCGTCACGAGTTATACTTGCAACTTGTGCCGAACTATTTTCAAAATCAATAAAATTTCCTGTTGCTGAGGCGTGTTGATTTTTCATTAACAATAATGAAGTTCCATCTGCTCTATTTCTTGAAAAATAATTTGGAGTGCTAGTATTAAATCTTAATTCACCATAATCAGTATTCAAGTTTGCAACTCCTGTGCCTGCACCGAACCTTAAATCTTGTGTTAGAGACATTGCGGTTGTTGCATACTGATAGAATTTAATTGCTCCAAAACTTATACCTTCGGCAGTAGTTGTACCATAAGGAAACTCTAACCTCGAAGTGCCTGTATGAGTCATGCCTATTCCCATCCCCCCACTAAAATTCGGCGCGCCATTACTGACGGTCTGCGGGGTCGTCTGATCGAGTGCGAGGTAGTTTGTAGAAAGGTCAGTAACATCAGATGAGGTAAGTGCGCTCCACGAGAGTGTGCCTGAACCATTGTTCTTGAGCACTCCTGCCACATGTGAGCTTGGCCATGAGTAGGTGAGGTTTTTGAGTTTGACGATGTCACCGTTGGTATCGACTTGGAAGAGGTCGCCGTTTCCAACGGTGAATAGTGACGCGGGAGTGGTGTCGCCGATACCGACGTTGCCAGCTGTTGTAATAGAAATACCGCCCGTATCTCCGATAGTGCGCGTTGCACCACCCAGAGCAAGGTTGGCCCCGAGTGTAGGTGTTCCTGCCAAAGTGTATGTCCCGGAAATTGTCCCCGATAGTGTTGGTGCGACCAGACTAGGACTTGTCCCAAAGACCAGCGCACCCGATCCTGTTTCATCCGTTAGTATTCCTACGAGCTCTGCTGATGTATCGATGAGTCCTTGAACACTAGTAGAGAAATCAGAAATGGTAGAAGCAAGCTGGCTACCGGTGTGGTTGGCTCGAGACAAGTAGTAAGCCCCCTCTTGTGCGTCGAATGTTCCAGTCCAATCTCCCGTAGTGGAAAGAGTAAGAGCACCTCCAGAGAGAGAAAGCCCTGTGCCAGTAAAATCCGTAATGGTCTCTGAGTTGACATTGATTCCAGACATGAAAGTTGCAAGCCCGCTCGTCGAGAGTACTGAACCAAGCGTGAGGTTACCAGTCAGACGACCAGTACCCGAGATATCGAGCGTATAGGAGGGTGAGTTGGTGCCGATACCGAGCCTATCGGTGGCATTGTCCCAGAAAAAGTTCGTCCCATCTTGTGAAAGCACTCCTCCGTCTTGAAAGAGCACCGCTCCGTCAGTACCGGAGGTAATCGTCGTTGTTCCGTTGGTTAGTCCACTGATACCTCCTGCAACAGTGACGGTTACGACACCTCCCGCTTCTGTGGCGGTTACCCCAGCTCCGACAAAATCCAGTACAGTGCTCTGGAAGGTCAGACTACCACCTTCGTCTCGACTCTCGAGTATTCCTACGGTACATTCTACATCCCCTGGTGCACAGGTAGGGTTGAGAGTTTCTCCTGGATAGTACGGAGAGATTGGAGGTATGGCAAAAACTCTGTATGCAGATACAGCAAAAAAACTTGCTAGTAGAAAGAAGATCAAAGAGCGACTTTTTATTTTTTTTATAGTAAATCTATTCACATAAAAAGTAGTACGCAAAAAATTGCGATACAGATTCAGTATACACAAAAATCTCTCTATTCGAAAGGAAAAAGAGATTTTTGTGTACTTTTTTTAAATTATTCTATCGGTGCAGAAGATTCGGATGGTTCGTCCACCATATCCTCTCTTTTAGGTACTGTAGTTGGTGTTTCTTGTTCGTCCCGTGAAGATACAACTTCTGAAACTTCTTCATCTCCACTTTCAATTTTTATACTATCTTCATTTACAGGACTGTCAGTTGTTTCTTCGGTTTCTATTGTGATAGTATCCTCAGTCGTAGTCGTATCACTCGGTACATCTGTAATATTGTCCGACACATCTTGTGATGAGCTCTGAGATTGTTGAGGTAAAGAGTAAGGAGCAAAGACACTTCGGAACTGTTCTTCTGTGACACAGATATCCCCGACACAGAGTGTGTCAACTTCTACCCTCTCTCCCTTAAATACCCGAGCAAAAATAGTATCAATACTGTTCCCTGCATCAGCCAAGAAATTTTTGACTCGAGCTACTATAGAACCTGGATTCGAAACATCGGTCGAGAGAAGGTCTTGCATCGTGCCATATATATCCTGAATTGATTTTACTACTAGTGGGGTGAGTTTGGAGTAATCTACCATCCAATACCCATCTATTTCTATAGGTATAGTCACAGCAGATGGATACACATTGTATAGTTCCTGCGCAATAAATCCGTGCGATAATTTGTGATCAGAATCTGATTTCCACGTATAGTCACGTACTTTTATTTGCAGTAAATCTTCAATAGAGAGAGAGCTGTTATGAATATTTTCTTTCAACCGTTCGTCTGATGTCGTGTTGTATGCGGTAAGAGATGAACCGAATGTGATAGAACCTACTGCAGTACCATCTCCGTCACGGAATTCCATAAGCGTCGAGGTACTTGCTGCTGTGTGGTCATTCAAACCTGCTTGCACAACCACACCTTTTCGTGTAGTGGCATTGCCGGCATTGGTGAATGTACCAGAATACCCAGCCACATTTGAAGTGGAATTGAAATTTCCATTGATGGTCAAATTGTCAGTGCTAAAATCGCCCAAGACAAGAGGAGTCAGAGTATTACTATTATCAATCACAAGTTGGTTTGATGCAGACAAACGAGTCTTTGATCCAATGGAAATTGAATTTGAAATAGTGTTGGAGGTAACAGATGTTTCAGCTCCCAGCATTGTATTGTAAGTTCCTGAAACAACACTTGTTGTTGCACTTCCTGTCGTACCAGCCTGGTGCCCTATAAGTGTATTTGAACTTCCTGTCACCCAGTTACCAGCAGCTGAGCCAATGGCAGTATTTCGATTACCTGAGACCGTATCTTCGAGTGTGTTATTACCAACACCAACGTTGTATATACCGATTTGAACATTTGGTAAGGAAATAGTTCCAACAGCAACGTTAGAGCCGCCACTTGTAACATCTTCAAGGGCTCTACTTCCAATAGCAATATTTTGGTTTCCTGTTGTAAGTCCGGTCATATTTGATCCTCCTATACCCACATTTCCACCCGTTGATGTAGAGGTCGTATTTCCAGATGCATTAACACCGTTTGTGATGTAGAGACTCGATGTTGTCGTAGCACCTAAATGTGTATAGATCCATGGCGTGCTGTTTTTATATATTATTCCATTGCTTCCACTGGTTGTAGGAAGATTTATCTGGTTAAAAGTCGGTCGTCCGTTGATCACCGTCTGCGCAGAAGTTTGATCGAGTTTGAGGTACGAGGTACCTATGTCGGTAATATCAGCAACTGCCAATGTCTCCCAACTGAGGGTGCCACTTCCGTTGTTTTTAAAGACACCTGATGCATTTGCAGCAGGCCACGCATAGGTGACATTTTTTATTTTCACCATATCTCCTGTCGTATCCACTTGAAAACGATCACCGTTGCCCACAGTCAAAAGTGACACGGGTGTCGTATCTCCAATCCCCATATTACCATCCTGGTTTATCGTTACTGCATCTATTATACCGGTCGTGTTGTTTGGTGTTACTGAAAAAATGAGCTTTGTTCCAGTAGCTGAATCAGTAAAAGCTTCTGTGGTAACTGCTTTTATTGCTGCGACACTTGAAGTGGACCATGCTGTGTCTTTGTATCCTCCAAAACCATATTCTCCTATAGTTATTCCTGATGCAAGAGCTGTGGGAGACGACATAGTACCTCCAGCAAGTCGTGCTCCAAAAACAGTTTTCGGTGATCCGTATCCTGCACCTACAGTTTCAACCCTGCCTCCTTCTCCAACGTGAAGATTAAAATTTTCTGTATTGTTTCCCCCGATTGGCAGCACTCGTCCCGTGACATTACCATATTTGAAAGTCAAGGTATCCGATGCATCATCCCACGAGAAATTTGTATTGTCTTGGGCTATCTTTCCTGCAGAATCTACAAAAAGTACTGATCCTCCAGTTGCAGAAGTCACAGTATCTCCTATCGCCACTCCCGATGATCCGCCAGGTATGGTGACAGTCACTACGCCACCCGTCTCTGTTGCGGTGACTCCAGCTCCAGTAAAATCAAAGACGTTACTTTGATAGGTGAGACTACCGCCCTCATCTCGAGATTCTAAAATCCCAACAGTGCACTCTGCATCTCCGGGGGCACACGATGGATCAAGTGTCTCCCCTGGATAGTACGGAGAAATAGGAGGTGTGGCAAACACGCTATAGACAGAAACAAAAAACACAGAACATGCCAGTATAATAACTAAATATTTAGTTGGAATTTTTTTAATTACAATTTTCATAACATGTATTTATTTAATTAGAAAACTTTTATTTATACTTCCGTGTCTCACTCGTAATGGTGCGGACTTGTATATGTTTTCAAAGGTCCCATCAGGACGTTGTTGATCTATATATACAGTATACACACCTTTTCGAACCAAAGCAAAGTATCGGCCGTGAATGTCTGTTACTTTTTTAGCTATTTGGTTTCCACTTTGTGATTCTATTCGCACAACAGCATACGCTAATGGTTTTTTATTTTTTGAAACAACACCAAATTGTCGCCACTTGAATATGGTATTTTTTAAGATAAATATTAGTATATACAAAGCTACCAGAGTGATATTGAAGATAGTTGGCTCTATTGTCGCAGCTATTATTGCCAATGAGAAACCTACGACAACAACAATGTCTAGTAATATTGTTATCAGTTTATCCCATCGAGCATAATATTGTCCCATTACTGTTCTCTTTTTTTCAAACTCATTCCAGTCGAAACCAACAGGATCCATTGGAATATTTTTAAAGACGAGAGTCTTCTCCGAATCTATTTCAAATGATTCGCCTAAATATACATTGTCATATACTTCATCTTGTGTTTTTCCTCTAAGACGTTCTGAGGGAAACTGATAATTTGTTTTATTCGCCACAATTCTGTACACACCTTTTCCCGAGAGAAATCCGTATCTACCATCGAGATCAGTAATACTTGTTGTTATCTCTGTGCCTTGTGAATCCAACAAAACAACATACGCAGGATCAATAGGTCTCTTTGTTATCGAGTCATACACCACACCCCATGGCTTTTTCTTTCGTCTCCAGCCAAGTAAAGATACAAACAAAGATGAAAATCTTCCTGGAGTTAGAATACTATTTACAAAAGACAGAAAACTCGGCAATACCAACGTTCCCACACTTCCTGCAAATACATAGTCTTTGACTTCATCATACTTTTCTGACTGAACAAAATCTGTCGTTATATCAGCCACACTCTCAAATGATCCTAACACCACACCTGCTACTACGTCGACAATTTTTGATATAGTTTCTGTAACTACAGTGTAGGTATCGCTTACTATCGTAGCAATAGGTTCGGACAGAGACGATGAATGCGCTGGATCTGTACCAGGAGGAATCAGTGCGGGAGTAGTAGATGGTATTTCTGTTTCAAAACAATCCCCATCTGGACACGTGGGTATCGTAGTTCCTTCTCCTTGTTCTGGAGATTCGACAGGTGGAGCTGTTGGTGGCTGTGGGTTTTCTGGAGGAACTGTTTCTGTTGGTGGAGTTGTAGGAGGATCGACAGGGTTTGTGGGTGGTGTTGTTGTAGTACCACTTGTACCACCAGAACCAGAAGTAGACCCAGATGATGGTCTCCAACTAGTTGAGACACATGCGTTTACCACCGAACAATCAAACTGTATCCATCCAAAATTCTGACTCCATGCATAGCCGTCAAACTGTCCATTTGAAAGAATGATCACTCCTCCATTGGTCGGTGCAAAATTGATCCATCCTGTATTCTCTCCCCATGCATACCCAGACAGAACTCCAGTACCGTCGTTGAGTACTCCCTGAGTAGTTGGTGCAAAGTTGATCCATCCTGCATTTTCAGCAAATGCGTATCCTGTCAAAACACTAGAAGTTACATCAACGCCGTATCCTGTCGGCTTCATGTTCAACCTACTTCCATCTTCCGTGAACAATGCATATCGTTCCGAATTGGAAATGTCTGCAGAAAAAACAAACAACGGAGCGATGAATAAAAATAAGCTTAAAAAAATTGTTAGGTTTATTTTCTTCA
>JAGOPB010000021.1 GCA_017992255.1 Minisyncoccota bacterium
TTGGAACAATCCTCATTCTGTTATCAATGTTCAGTCTTTGGCAGTATTTTTCGTATGATTATTTTCTCTATCCAGAAAATACAATCAGTGACGAAAATGTGCACTACATATACAGAAGGTACATGTATTGCTTCCTCCACTATAACAATTTTGCGTTTATATTGCAATGTCATAGCGGTAGAAACCCTTGCGGGCTTCCATAGGTTTTGACACACAGTGTACGAAAATATTACAGCAGAGTACATATACAGTCCGATTTTCTGCGTTCACAAAGTCGGACTTTCTATTACATTATGAAACTAGTGTATATCGTGCCCAACGCTTGTCCCCTACTTTCAAAACGACACCTTCATCGATAAGCGACACGAGTTCGCGTTGGAGTGTTTTTTCGCTGACATCCACTATCACTGCACGAATGTCCGATAGAGATGCACTTTTGTTTTGAGTAATAATCTTAATGATACTTTGGCGTCTGTTGTGATGAATTGCCATGTCGGTTACGGACTTGTCCGGAGTACCTTTGGTCTTTATATGTCCTTTAGACTTTGTGTCCGTTTGCGCTGATGGTCTGTCTGTTAGAATCTTTTTGTTCTGTGTTTCAGATACTGGAGGTTGCGTGTGTGGAGTTTCATGTTTTGATTCTGCTGTTTCTGACACGAAAGGTGTGTCTTGGAATGTGTTGAATATAAAGTTGGAAGTAGCATCATCCATGAGCGTTGGATTGGTAAATCCATTGGTGCGTTCTTCGGAAAGAACAATGTCTATTGCCTCTATGAGTTTTTTGCTCTCATTGGTGAGGATAGTGTGGTTCATTTTTGATACATCACCTACCATGTGCGCTATCGACAAACATGCTTCAACTTCACCAAGTAATGACTTCATAGCATGAAACTCGAAATGCTTTTCAATCGCAGAAAGGAGGTCCATAGACTTGCCACTGGAAACGAGTTCGACAGATTTCTCTCGGATATGATGTCGTATAGGATCGTTAGTCTCTATGGTGTCCGATACGAGATATAGTGCTGTCGCTATCTGCTCTGTCTTTTTGCTTATAAACGACACGAAAGAATCCATATTTACAAAGTGTGTTTTGGTAGGAACTCCGGAATTGTCCGATAGTTGTCCGTTAGCATTTTGTCTTGAATTCATGTCGTTTTGTGGTTGCATGGGTGTCGTTTGGATAGATGACGGTTAATACACACAGTGTACTCTTTTTTTACATGATTGCAAGAAACAGGTTTTTGAGTCTCGTGAATCAAGGTTCGACCTTGCAATATTCCAAGGTCGAACCTTGGAAAGCTTGTTGCACTATAATGAAAGGTAAGACGAGGTCGAAGCTCTATTTTTTTTATCACGTTTGAATCTCGCATACATATACATCTGAAACACCAATAAAAATTTCGGCTCAACTATGATATACTAGTCGAATATATGGCAAAAAAAAAATCGAAAAAGTCTTCCCGTTCATCTAGAAATGCGTCCGATAAAAGTATCACTCCCTCACTCAAAGAAGGTACTAAAAGAACCATTATCGCGTTGTTACTTTTCATCCTCGCAATACTTCTCTTTTTCTCTATCATCAACCACGCGGGCGTAGCAGGCACTTTTTTTCAAGAATTTTTTTTCTATCTCTTTGGTGTTGGTTTTTATGTTCTGCCTCTCGTGTTGATACTGCTCGGTATCAACTACATTAAAAAAATAGAGAACAGTCTACCAAAACTTCAAGTGTTTGGTGGTACGTGTCTCGTGTTGTTTTCTCTCGCACTGATTTCTCTTTCGCACGGAAAAGGTGGAGTCGTCGGTCAGGTAGTGTCGTGGCCATTTACAACGCTCTTTGAACCGATACTGTCCGCTCTCGTGGTCGGAGGTCTACTCATTATTTCAATATTTCTCGCATTTGATAATGAACCGGATTTGCCAACTATGTGGCAACGATTTGTATACTTCCTGCGACATCCTTTTGAAAAAAGAAACGACGATACTCTAGTCGTAGTAGGAGAAGGAGACGATACAGAAGAAGTGCCTGTTCCCGAAGAAACAGTGACTATTGATCTGAAAAAACGAGAAAAAGAAGAAACGTCTAATGCAGAAGAAAAACAAAGAAAAGAAAAAAATACAAACGATGTAGACTCGAGTTTTAGTTTTGGATTGCCTGCACACACCTCTGGTTTCAAACTTCCTCCTTTGAATCTACTCGAAGGTGACAAAGGGAAACCAAATGTTGGCGACATAAAAGCAAATGCAAACATCATTCAGCGGACACTTGCAAACTTTGGCATTATCGTCGAGATGGATGAGGTGACTATAGGACCTTCGGTGACGCGCTACGCACTCAAACCTGCAGAAGGGGTGAAGCTCGCTCGCATTGTAGGACTTCAAAACGAACTAGCACTCGCACTCGCAGCAGAGAGTATCCGTATCGAAGCACCTATTCCTGGCAAGTCACTTGTGGGAGTAGAAGTTCCCAACAAAGCAAAAGCGACTATAGGACTTGCAGGAATGCTCTCTGATGAACGGTTCCAAAACAGTCCAAAACCTTTGACTATCGCACTCGGAAAAGGACTCTCAGGAAAAGCGGTTTTTGCCAATCTTGCTAAAATGCCCCATGCTCTCATCGCAGGAACGACAGGTTCCGGAAAGTCCGTTACTATACATTCTATTATTACTTCTCTCTTGTTTCGAAACGTACCCGAGGACTTGCGATTGATCTTTGTGGATCCAAAACGAGTAGAGCTGACACTCTATAATGGAATCCCCCACTTGCTCACACCTGTCATCACGGATGCAAAAAAATGTATCCTCGCATTAAAATGGGCAGCAAAAGAAATGGATCGTCGCTACGATATACTCGAAGGTCATGCCGTGCGAGATATATCCTCGTACCATGAAAAAATAGTAGCAAAACATTCATTGAATAAAAAAACAGATGATGATACAAAAGCTCCCGAACGAATGCCTTTTATTGTGATTGTTATCGACGAACTCGCTGATATCATGCAGAGTTATCCACGAGAACTCGAAAGCGCTATCGTGCGTCTAGCACAAATGTCTCGTGCTGTCGGTATACACCTCGTACTCTCTACTCAACGACCAAGTGTCAATGTCATCACCGGACTTATCAAAGCAAATGTACCGACTCGTATCGCATTGCAAGTGTCTTCGCAAATAGATTCGCGTACTATATTGGATACAGGTGGTGCAGAAAAACTGCTCGGTCAAGGAGACATGCTCTATCTTTCAAGTGAAACACCTCAACCAGAAAGACTACAAAGTGCATTTATCTCCGAAGATGAAGTAAAACGCGTAGTGCGATTTCTCAAAGACCAATCTCGTGATACTTTGCCTGATGAGATAACGCTCTCAGGGACTGCTTCTACAGACCGAAACCTTATGTTTGAAGGCGTCTTGGACGACACGGGTAGCGAGGACGATGAACTGTATGAAGATGCTCGATCTATTGTGATAAGTGCTGGAAAAGCATCAACCTCATACTTGCAACGCAAACTGAGCGTGGGCTATGCACGAGCAGCCAAGCTTATCGACATGCTGGAAGAGAGAGGTGTGGTGGGTCCTGGAAGTGGAGCGAAACCTCGTGAAGTGTACGAGAAATCTGTTGAAGAAGAACGCCAAGGTTTTGATTCATAGAGAATAGGTATACTATTAGTATGTAGTGGACTCACTATCATCTGTTATCTTCACTCTAGGTTATGGTACTTGCTCAAACTTCACCTATACATTTACTTCCCTAATCATGTTGTATTATGCGTACACGAACGTTAGAAATTAATCAGATTCTCATAGGTGTCCTTGTGGCTATCGTCGTAGTATACGGTCTTTTTGAAGCGCGTGTATTGCTCGGATTGTTCACTATAGAGGTCACTTCTGCATACGATGGTCAGACGTTTACTGAACCACTTATTCCTATCACGGGGACGGTCAAACATGCGGAAACTATCTATCTCAACGGCATGTCTATTCCGATAAATCGCGATGATAGTTTTGCCGAGCATTATCTCCTCTCCCCTGGTTACAACGAAATAAGTATACGAGCAGAGAATACTTTTGGCAGGAGTGAGACTGTACATCTGCGATTGTACTTGAAAAAAGAGGAATAAGTGCAAAAAATGTTGAATTCTATTATAATAAAACTATTAACAACATAAACGCACAGCTACAAGCTAACACCTGACAGCTGACACCAACTATATATGGCTTTAGCAAAGAAAAAAACAAAAACACCAAAAAGTGAAACAGAAAATGGTCGTGGCATCGAAGATACTATCCGTTCGATTCAAACCAAATTTGGCGAGGGTGCTATTATGAAACTCGGTGATGCTCCAAAAGTAGACATTGCTGCTATACCTACAGGATCAATAGGTCTCGATATGGCGCTCGGTATCGGTGGAGTACCTCGAGGACGAATAATAGAAATCTTTGGACCAGAGTCCTCTGGAAAAACCACACTCTCGCTCCATATCGTCGCAGAAGCGCAAAAAGCAGGAGGTATCTGTGCATTTATAGATGCGGAACATGCAATGGACCCTGTATATTCAAAAAACCTTGGTGTGAAAATAGATGAACTCCTAATATCACAACCAGACACAGGAGAACAAGCACTCGAGATATGTGAGACACTGGTCCGTAGTGGAAAAATAGCAGTTGTGGTTATCGACTCTGTAGCGGCACTCACCCCAAAGGATGAAATCGAGGGCGACATGGGACAACAACACATGGGCAAGCAAGCTCGTCTCATGTCACAGGCACTCCGAAAACTCACAGCTATCGTCGCACGGTCAAATACGGTAGTTATCTTTATCAACCAAATCCGTATGCAAATCGGTATCATGTTTGGGAATCCTGAAACAACTCCGGGAGGAAAAGCACTCAAGTTTTATACGTCTGTTCGCCTCGACATTCGTCGTATTGCGCAGATAAAAAAAGGAGAAGATGTTGTCGGTGGACGAACACGGGTGAAGGTGGTAAAAAACAAAGTAGCAGCACCGTTCAAACAAACTGAATTTGATATTATTTATGGAGAAGGAATATCGCGTGAAGGAGAAATACTCGCTCTCGGTGAAAAGATAGGTATCGTGAAGAAAAGTGGTGCGTCCTATTCGTACGTAGACAAAGAAGGTACTGACCAAAAACTAGAACGCGGATACGACGCGACACGACAATTCCTCAAAGCAAATTCAAAAATAGCAGACTATCTGATGAAAGAAATAAAAAAGAAATTTAACGACATTCAAACTATTACACCAAAAGTAGGTATGGATGAAGTAGAATAGTAAGAAAAATGTTTTAAAAAAACCACACGGCACCGTGTGGTTTTTTTTCTAAGCAATGCTTAGAAATATCATGGAATGTGCTTGTATCGTTGTGAACGGATACACCATTTAAAAAATGTATCGATCAGCAAAAAAACTTTGGGAATTATATACGTGCAGCAAAAGAATAGAGAGCCACTTCTAAAAATGAAAAATGTGTCTTTATTACTATTTCTACATTCGCAAGTGCCGAAAGGTACAACACCAACGATACGTACACGACAAAATGCCCTGAGGTTGCTCTGATCAATTTTTGCTGAAACAATACCTCTAATCTCTCTTGTTGTCGAGCCTCAAATGCTGATAACAACAGTCCAAAAGTACATAGTAGATACTATGAAGGTAATGCCGTACCGTGTCCGTCAAACCAAAGAAAAAAGGCGAGGACACATGCTACCAAAAAAGCAAAAAACGTTATTACTAACGATGATGTAAAAGGATTTTTCATATCAATAATTTTATGTGAAATTTTCTCCACCTTATCACTATGTGACGCAAAATACAAACGCTTGTGTATATATATCTTGATCTGCGACATGTAATAAAAAAACCGGAAGATGTACTTCCGGTTTCTGTAATATTTTGTATTATTGTATTATTATTTTGTAAACATATATTGCATCACACGATTCCTCTTTGACATGAAAGAACCTCGAGATATCCCAAAATAAAAATGAAACATGCGGTAAAAAGATTCATTTTTATTGAAAAAGTTATACAATCCTTTTTTTTCCGCCTCGAGCATTGCTTTATCCCAACAGGCTAGTGTATGAATATAACTTTCAGATATATTTTTGGTACTTTCCTCATTAATTTTGAAATACTTGGAAGCTTTTTTCAACATATCTGCTTCGTTGTTGATAATTGCGTTCGGGAAAATATATTTTTCTAAAAAAAGATTGCCATGTAGATCGTGACGATCGGTAACAATGGCTTGTAAAAAGAATCTTCCACGACATTTCAATACATCATGAATAATTTGGAAAAAATCATCCAGATGTTTTGGTCCCACGCTTTCTATCATCTCAATACTGGTTACCGCATCAAATTTTTGTTCCATTTTCGATATTGCTATATAATCTCCCAAATCATAACGAAATGTTGGGATTTTTTTAATACCCATATCGTAGACCGTGTTGTTATGTTGTATAACACTATTGCTGATACCACGTACTTCTGCGTGTCTCTCCTGCTGTAAATACATCAGCAATCCACCATATCCACAACCCACATCCAATACTTGTTCTCCAGGAAGCACCTGCAGTGCATTTGCAATGTGTTCAAATTTTCTGATTTGACTGCGAGTGAGCGTTTCTTGTGAAAAATCATAATATTCATTTTCTAACACCATCCCTGATGTGTACGCCATAGTGGGTCCTAAAAATTTTTCATAAAATCCTTCATGGAGATTGTAATGTTCATCGGCAATTTTCTTTCGTTCCCTTACGGACGAGTGAATATCATGTATTCTATGTTGTAGATACAAAGGTAGTTCGGCAATTTTTGCCACTATCGATGTATCTATACCCCCTAACTGACATTTTTCTGTCACAGATGCGATGTCTCGTATATCGCAAAAGCCTTGCATATAGGACTCTCCAAGCCCTAATGAAGCTTTTCGAAAAGCCATTGAATAAAATTGATCATTATAAACAGTGATATCAACGTCTGGACCTTGTCCAACAGTGATGCCTGCTTGTTTTAACAAGCGTTGTACTAACATTCTTTCTATCATAGTTATTATTTTTTTAAGTTTTTCTTTATAGTACTCTTTTTTTTCTTTCTTGCAAATATAGGTATAGTTCGCTAAAATACTCCTATTCCCTATTGGAACTTTTATTACTCTTATATATACACCTATGGCATTACTTGAATACAATGAAATACGGACTGGTAAAGTTATCATCTATCATGATGAACCATGCGTCGTATTGGACAATCATGTCGCTCGAACACAACAACGAAAACCACAAAACCAAGTTAAACTGAAAAACCTGATTAGTGGGCGCACCTACAACGAAACTTTTCGCTCGTCTGATAGCGCCGAAGAAGCAGATGTGCAAAAAAAGGATATAAAATATCTCTACTCAAACAAAGGAGAATACTGGTTTTGTGACCCCAAAAATCCTTCGGACCGATTTGTGCTCGATGAAACTCTGATTGCTGAAGCAAAACCTTACCTCAAAGACAACATGCTCGTGACAGGCCTTATCTTTGACCATGAGGACGTGGAAAAGGTAATTGGGGTAAAAGTACCGATTAAAATGGAATTTGTCGTGAAAGACGCTCCTCCCAACATAAAAGGAGACACTGCAACTGGAGGAAACAAGGTTATCACACTCGAGAATGGTACCTCTATCAACGCTCCTCTTTTCATAGAAACAGGAGAGCGTATCATGGTCAATACAGAAACAGGCAACTACGTGGAACGAGCACCTAAATCATAAAATAGTATACAATACTAAATTTCCATTCATACAAAAAAACGACACATATAGTGTCGTTTTTTTGTATGAAGTATCTATTATCGAGCAATGTATGGTAGAAGAGCCATAAACCGTGCTCTTTTGACTGCATTGCCAAGAGCTCGTTGGTTCTTTGCTGTTACTCCTGTTCGTCGGCGAGCCATGATACGTCCGTTTGGATTGAGAAATTTCTTTAGAATCTCAGTATCTTTATAATCTATAAATTTTATATTATTTGCGGTAAAAAAATCTTGTTTCATATATTTTATGTGTGATGAACGAGATGTTGTCTTCATCTCCTGGAAGGTATAAACCTGTTCATCATATCTGTTTGTTAATAATCGAACTATGCACTCACTACTAATCTAAAATGGTATATCTTCGAGATTACTCTCCTCTTGAGGATATTCTATCGAGTCTAGGCCTGCATCTTCTTCTTTGGGTTGTGACTGAGGCTTCGCTGACGAAGATTCTTCTTTTCGGTAGACACCTTGGGTCGACGCACTATCTTTTCGTGGACCGAATTGGAAGTTTTCAATTATCACTTCTGTTCGATATTTTTTTTGTCCATCAGTACCATCCCAACTGCGGGTTGTCATGCGTCCTTCAACATACAGTGACGCACCTTTTTTGGAATACTGTGCTATGAGTTCTGCTACTTTTCCAAAGGCTACAATGTTGTGATACTCGACTTGTTCTTTTTTCTCACCATTTTGATCTTTGTAGGTGCGATTGGTTGCTAGTGATCCAGAAACAACTTTGGTTCCGTTTGGAAGACTTTTTAGTTCTGGGTCTCGTGTTAGGTTTCCCAATATCATGGCACGGTTGATGTACATAGTATTTTTGTTGGGTTTGCTGTACGTTTTTGCAAACGTTAGAGCGAGCCTTGATTAGATAATAATCATTAGACGACAACTTCTTCTTGTTCAGATGAATGATCTACATCTTCTGAGGTAGTTTCTTCATCTGCCACTAATGCATCTATCTCTCGGTCTACTTCTTCCTTGTCGATAGGAACTATTGGATCTTTTGTTCGTTTGTCTCGTTTTCCAGAAGCACTGGTGTCTATCTTTTGTACTATTTTCTTTGGTGCAAGTGTACTTTCTTTGACGGTTTTGATCAATAAAAAACGTACAATGGTATTCATTGATTCGAGCTTTATTTTTAGTGCAGAGAGACTCTCTGCACTCATTTCAAACTTGATCCATCCAAAATACCCTTTGTTGTAGGTCTCTTTTTTATTGTCTATTTTCTTTTCTATCTCATACGCTAGTTGTATAAGGGTTGGCATCTCCTCACTAAAACAAACGCCACCTTCGGCTTCAATGCTTGCTTTTATATCACCAAATTCTTTTGCGACGTTTTCATCACCTATTTCTGGCGCGAGATGAAAACTGAGCTCGTATACCTGTGTTTTTGTTTCTTTTTCTTCCATAGTTATGTTTCCCGATATTACCAAAGAATAGGTACAATGTCAAAGGTATCGCAATAACCCTACAAAACTATGAGTTCTCGAAACGAGATAGCGTTGGTAAGCAGGAGGAAAAGTGCTAGCACAAAAATAATCAGCACACCGTACAGTATATTTCTGTAGTGCTGTTTTTTGATTTCAATACCGATCATGAGTATCAGGGTTATACAGACTATACAGAGTAAAACAAAAAGAGCGTTGTTTCCATAGTGTTTACTGTTTAAGAGTATTCTTTGATAGATGTTCGAGTAGGTCGTCTCTGGTGTGCTTGCTTGTATCTCGTTTGTGTCTGTTCTTTCTACCACACTTTCATCTACCACATCCTGTGATGAAACTGGTTCGGGTGTTTTCTTTACCTCGATATATGTATCATTTGCAAAAAGGACTTCTACAGCATCGTCGTCTGGTGTTGTTGTCTCGCCGAGGACATCGGTATTTTCTTCTGTTAGTGTCGCTACTTTTTCTACCGGAGGTACTGGCGATACTGTTTCGACAACAGAAGGTGCGGACTTTTTGCTTCCAAACATTTGTACAACAAAAGTTGTCTTTTTTCCTTTGTATATTCCCTCTGCTGTTGCAATACCTATCTCCGTAAAATTTTTATTCAAAATGTTTGCACGGTGACTTGGTGAATTCATCCATGCATTGTCTACATCGATAGATTCTTCGTAGTTTACCGCCAGATTTTCTCCAGCATAGAGAAAGTTGTACCCAGCTTCGTTGAACCAATGCCACGGTGTCACACCTTCGGGAGACGTGTGTGCAAAATAGCTTTTTTCTGCCATATCTTGTGCCTTTAGTGTCGCTGCTTCGACGAGCGTGTCGTTGAGAGCAAGGGTTTTCAAATCATTGTGTGCGCGGTCTTTGTTGGTCAAATCTACCAAGACAAGTGATTCTACAGAAGCAGGCAAGGTCGTATGGTCGACGATGAGCTTTCCGCTCAATGAAAAAGCAGTTACCAACAGCGTCGCTACGAGCAATACCGCAACACCCTCTTCTCTCAGTAAGTGCGGTTTGTGATCGTTGTGTTCGTGGGGTATGAACCAGTTTTTTATTTTCTGCATCAGTTTCATAATGTCTGTATATTATACCATATATTTATAAAAAAGCAATCTACTGTGTGTACTCTCTGTCACCTCTGTATTTCGACAGGTATTGCTTCGGAAAAGTTTGCATCGTAGAGTCGGTTGAGTTCGTGATAAAAATACAATGCTAATCCGAGAATACAAAGGAGTATGAGTGTACGCCACTTTTCTCTTCGAAGGATATTTTCCTTTCGAGCTGTATCTTGTTGTGTTTCTTGTGCAGTTGGTTGTGTGGAGAGTGTGTGCATATTATTGTACTGAAATAAGTGTCGCTGTCGCTACAAATCTTTTGTCCGCTTTCCATAGTGGTGTGCATGTATAGAGCGTAAGCATCGGCGAAAGAGACGGTGCTTCTACTTCGATAGCTGTAGGTAGTACTATCTGGGTTCCTCCGACTTCATAGGTGTATATTTTTCCATTCCATCGTACATATGCTCTATCGCCGATAGCAATATCAGGCAACAGATAAAATGTGCTACTTCTGTTGCCACCAATGGTCGCATATCGATGTGCGACAAGGACTGTATTGCTCCCCTCCTCTGGTGTACTGCCTTGTGGGCGTATCCAGACTTTCTCGTGCACTGTTTTTATCGTGTCAGCTTCTATTATCTCCTGACTGATGCCGAGAGTCGGTATAACCAGATAGTCGAGCGTGGAATCTATGTCTGCAAAAAACACAGACGCATCTGTCTTTTTCACTTCTGCCGTGCCGATAGTAACTTTGTCTGCACCGAGGAGTGGGAGTAGTGGTTGGAAAATAAAAAACAGAGCAAAGACGACAATCACTACCTCTACAACAATATTGAAGATACGAAAAAGTCTTGTTCTACGCACTATCGCTCCGTGTGGGTCATGGTACATATCCATGCTTCTCAGTATACAAAAAAAACACCCCAAATGCGAGGTGCTTTTTTGCTAATAATCTTTAGGATTGTATTTTTCGTATTTTTCGTGAGAGTACAACAAGAGCAAGGAGTACTACTCCAAACACTACTGCAGTGTTTTCGTTTGATCCTGTTTGTGCGAGCGCACCGAGTACTTCACCGTCTGTTGGACCTGTAGAGTCGCCGAGTACTTCACCGTCTCCTGAATTTGTTGTTACACGACTTCCACTACTAGTTCCTCCACGGCCATCTTCTCCTGGTGGTGTAGGAGTAGTATCATTACCACCGTCTGTATAGTCTGGAGATTCCTTAGTACATTTTACTGATACATCATCAAGGAATGTTCCGAGTGAATCACTAGCATCAGTATTTTTAAATGCTATCCGAGTTGTTGTTCCCGTTGCTGTAAAAGGTACCACTGTATCTTTCCAATCCGTGTTTGCAAGTGCTATTCCGGTTCCACTTTCTGTAGCAACTTGTGTTCCGTCAACTGAAACTGAAAGTTGATTGTCTACAACTTTCGGTCGTGGAGAGAATGAGTATGTAAGGTCGTATGTTGCACCTGGCACAGTTGCTATATCTTGGTAGATGCGAGTTGACACATAGCCGTCAAGTTCTACGAATTGATCTCCTTCTTTTGGTGTCCATCCTTTATAACCTCTGTGAAATTCAAGTTCAGAAAGATGAGTTGTCATAGTTTCTGCGACCCAATTGTCAAATCCTGTTGTGAAAATATCCCATAGGTTTGCGTTGGTAACTACAGGAGTTTCAAAACCTCCGTTTACCATTTGTTCTGTACCTACTCCACAAGAAAGCACTTCACCTCCTCCACCATATTCATCACAAAGATTTAGATCAGTAAGGTTGATGGTAAATGTATCTTCATCAGCACCTGTGGTAAGCCAGAAGCCTACTGACATTTTATCACCAGAGATTTTTACCTCATCGTTTGCAGGAAGGTATTCTTTGATTCCATCACTTCCCAATTCTATAGTTGCATCATCTGATATCGATCCTGCTCGTACGCCAGAGAAAGTTATCACACCATCGATATGGTTTCTTCCATCATCAGTACCCGAGTCTGCGCGTTTGAGATGAACAATCATTTTGTTGCCTTGTCGTTCTATGACGAGACCGTCACTATCTTCATAGCCACCTACCATCGAAGAATCAATAACCGGATTCGTTCCATCATGGATAGTAAATGTACCACCAGAAGAAACGGTATCTGTATCACCAACAAAGATGTCTGTCGTTTCACTAAAGCCTGATATACCTGCATCACCACCGGTACTCAAAGAGTACGCATTGTTGATAGTTATCGTAGCGTTCACTTCCTCGACACACATATATTCTCCTGGTGTGGTGTCATCAGCGGTTCCGTTGGATGGATCATGTGGATATCTATCACATGCGTCTCCTATACCGTCTCCGTCAGCATCTGCTTGTTCTGGATTTGGAAATGCAGGGCAGTTGTCTTCTCCATCGACTATACCGTCTTCATCAAAATCTTCTTGCGGAGTTGAGTTGTCTTCATCGGTGTCACACACATCTCCTATGCCGTCTCCGTCAGTATCTTCTTGTCCTTCGTTTTCAACAAGAGGACAATTATCGAGACCGTTTGGAATCATGTCGCCATCTTTGTCGCCACGAATACCATTATGGGTGTTGTCATCGTCATCGTGTCCACCTTGGTCAGCAGGATTAGTACAATCCATACTGTTGACGGTTAATTTGTAGAGTACTCCTGCTGGATTGCTTTCTGCATTTCCTCCAGGCATTGCTAGATTTCTCACTCGAGATGTCACAGCATTTGCGCCTGTTTTTACATATGAGGTAATGTCTTGTGATGTTGCAGTACCAAAACCGTTTGCTCCTGTAGTTGAAAATACCTCATCATCACCAATTTTTACAATAATATCGTTGTCATACGCGATTTCCATAGTAGCGTCATGTACATCACCAATCACATAAAATGCATTTTTGAAGACTACTGTTTCATCTTGTTCAGGATTTGTGACTCCTAAAGTACTCCATATCCATTTTGCACCTGAAACAGTTGCGGTCCATGCAGTATGTATAAAGTTCTGTTCTGTTGCAAAATTCACCTCTGGAGTTTCAATAATAGAAGTGTGTTTGTCACTGACGAATTCTAGTTGGTATGGTGTACAAGAATCATCTGGATTGTTATCCAAGTCTGGTCGAGTTATTGAGGTATATAAAGGGACCTCTGTTTCTTCACGAGGTTTGTCTTCGTTTTCTGGGATGGTGATAGGTACAACGATAGCGTGTCCTTTATCTATTTCATCTCCGGAAACTTCTACTCCTTTTGGAAGATCAAGATCTTCAGGTTTTGTAGGTTCTGGATCTGGTTTTTTATCAACTTCCTCCGTATCTACGGTAGAAGCTGGGATAGCAGAAATTTTTGCCACGGAATCAGGAGTTGCTTCCACTTCTTTTTCTTCTGTAGCACTTGGAGTTGAACTTTTTTCTTGTACTGTTTCTTCAACTACATCTGTAGTAGCCACTACAGATGTCTGGATTGTATCTTCAGCAAATGCAGTAGGGGTGGTTAGAGTATTGAAAGGTACGACTATAGAAACGATTGTTACTAGTGAAAAAAAACGGCTAAAAAATTTTAGTTTTTGCATGTAATTCAGGGTATTACGTGTTTATTAAATTTTCTTTTTATTATCCGAAAAGAATAAAAAGAAAGAATACGACAGTGACACCATAGCAAAATATTGACAAGTTGTCAAATGTGTCCTGTGGATAACAAGTGTATAACTTTTCGCTATACTGGGCCAAAAATACGCGATGCATTTTCAAACAGACGCCTAACAACAGTCTCTTCGTCCTCTTGGCGAATAGTTGCAATAGCTTGTGCAATGTACACCACAAAGGAAGGTTCGTTTGTTTTCCCTCTATGTGGCTTTGGGGTAGCATAGGGTGCATCGGTTTCCACCATGATACTCGAAAGTGGTAAAAAACGAATGAGTTCATTGTAGTCATGGGAAAACGTGATGGGTCCATCGAAACTCACCGTACCACCGATATCGAGGATTTTCTGAGCAGTGGGAATATCACCGACAAAGAAATGAAAGTTTGGGTGCGGTACAGTACCGTGCTCTTGTTTGTATGAAACGAGCATGTCTATCACATCATCGTATGCGTCCATGCTCCCCTTGCTCGGTCGGGCGTGTATCATGAGCGGTTTGCCCACCTCGTCAGCGAGTCGTATATGGGCGAGAAAGGTTTCTCGTTGGTGACGGATATTTTCTACATCTTCTTCTTCGGAAATACGTGTCTCTTTGTGATAGTAGTCGAGACCGGTCTCCCCTATCGCGAGAACTTTTGGATGTCGGGCGAGTGCGAGGTAGTGTCCATAGTCAAATATTTCTCCGCGTGAAATAAAAGTTTGTCCTCCTTCACCTGTTTCTTTTTTATCATGAAATGACTGTCCTGTGTGAATAGGATGTAAACCAACGCAAGCAAAACAATGGTCATACTGTTCTGCTATATCTATAGCTATTTGTGAGGTATCTCTCTGTGTGCCGACGTTTATCATAGTAACCCCAGCATTTTTTGCTCGTTGTATAACGTCTGCACGATCTGCATCAAAAACTGTGAAATTTACATGTGTATGTATATCGAAATATTTTGGTCCCATAAAAAAAAGCTATGAACTAGCATAGCTTTTTAAATATGTTTTTGCAATT
>JAGOPB010000022.1 GCA_017992255.1 Minisyncoccota bacterium
AACATAAAACGAAGGAGTCTTCTCATTGTGAAACGGACAAAGAGCTCTCATATAATTGCCCGCTTTTTCCAATCTAATATACGATGACACTACATCGGTAATAGGAAGACGTTCTTTGATTGTCGAGGTTTGTGACGACATCGTGTTTGTATGAATTTGTTAGAAAAACAGTACCCAGTGAGACAATACTATGCAACTTCTTCTGAATTCTTCTTTTCTTTTTTTACGTAACCAGTTCCTGCAGGGATAAGACGTCCGATAATTACATTTTCTTTCAATCCACGTAATTTGTCTACACCACCTCGAATTGCGTTTGTTATAAGTACACGGTTTGTGTTTTGAAATGATGCAGCAGACAGCCAACTCTTTGTAGTAATAGATACTTCCGATATACCAAGTACTATAGTTTCAGCTTTTGCTTCTTGTCCTCCGTCTTTCAATACAGACTCGTTCTCTTCTTGTAGTTCAACATATTCTACTATTTCTCCCGGTGAAAAATCAGTATCTCCAGCTTCTTTGATTCGCTTTCGAGCAAACATCTGTCGTATTATGATCTCAACATGTTTTCTAGATATAGAAGCACCTTGTAGTTCGTATACTTTGTTTATCTCTTGTACAATATAGTCTTCAGCTTTTTCATGTCCACCTTGTTTCAATATTTCTGATATATCAGCCGATCCATCGGTCAACAACATACCTTTTTCAAATCGCTCACCTTTTTTGAATATTGGATTTCGATGCGGAGCCATAGTATAGATTATCTCATTGTCTTTTCCGTCGAGTTTAGTATCACCGAGAACGACAATTTCCTTGTCTTTGCCGTTATCGCGAATATCAAGTATTTCTCCTGACACCGTTGCAACAGTAGCTGGGTTTTTAGGCATACGACGTTCGAAAATCTCTTCGACACGGGGTAGACCTTGAGTAATATCTACTCCTGCAACACCTCCAGCGTGGAAAGTACGAAGCGTCAACTGTGTACCTGGTTCACCAATCGCTTGTGCTGCAATGATACCCACTGCTTCTCCAGTTTTAACCAAACGGTCACGTCCCAGGTCCAAACCATAACATGTCTGGCAAATACCATACTTTATTTTACAGGAAAGTGGTGTACGGACCGATACACTTACAACTCCTTTTGCTTCTACTTCATCAGCCTGTTCTTTTGTGATAAGGTGTCCTTTTTTAAACAATACATTTCCTTCTGGATCTTTGATGGTCTGATGTACTACTCGTCCACGAATATTTTTTGATAATGGAATAGTAATACCAAGCACTGATTCTTTGCTCAATATTTTTCCTTCTGTTGTTCCACAATCTTCACCCGTAATAGTGACATCTTGGGCAACATCCACAAGACGTCTGGTCAGATATCCAGCCTTTGCTGTGTTCAAAGCAGTGTCAGCAAGACCTTTTCGTGAACCGTGTGTCGTAATAAAATATTGTATTGGTGACAAACCTTCTATATATGAAGGAACGATAGGATAATCGATTATGCGTCCTGTGGTGTTTTGAATCAATCCTTTCATACCAGCCATTTGCAAGAGGTTGGACATACTACCTCGAGCCCCTGGATAAACGAGGTCGTATGTAGAACTTTTTTTATCAAAGTCTTCACTCAATGCTTTTTCGATTTCTTTTTTCACACCTTCCCAAATTTCAATCACTTTTTGGTATTTTTCATCTTGCGACAAGAAACCATTTGTCCATTGATCGATGATTTCTCTCTCTTTACTACGAGCAGAGTCTACAATACCTTTTTTTGCTTCTGGCACTCGAACGTTGTCTAGACCCCATGTTGTTCCAGATTTGGTAGCATAGGTGTATCCAAAGTTTTTTATTTTATCTATAATGTCTGGTGCGCCAGCGATACCGTACCGTACAATTGCCTCATCAACAATTTTCGACATTTTCTTTGCTGTTATTTCTTCATTCATGAACGGGAAATCACCAGGAAGTATCGAATTGAAAAGAAGTCTACCTACGGTTGTTTCAAATATCTTTCCATCAAAATTTTTGTATTTTTCAGAAGCAGTTGGTAGTACTTTTACTTTTGCTCGCATACTAATCTGATCAAAATCATACGCAAGTATTGCGTGGTTGGGACTCGCATATATACCCCCTTCTCCTTTTTCTCCTTCGAGATCCTTGGTCATCCAAAATGCTCCCAGCACCATATCCATTCGCGGTGAAACTATTGGATCCCCATTTGCCGGTTTTAGAAGGTTCCCCGTTGCAGCCATAAGTGTACGAGCTTCTTCTTGAGCCAATTTTGACAGTGGAACATACACTGCCATTTGGTCTCCGTCGAAGTCTGCATTGAATGCAGTACAAACGAGTGGATGGAGCTGGATAGCATTTCCTTCTATAAGTGTAGGCATAAATGCTTGTATTCCCAATCGGTGAAGCGTCGGTGCACGGTTGAGAAGAACGTATTTACCTTGTATCACCTCTTCCAAGATTGCCCATACTTCTGGTATTTGATCATCGATCAGTCTGTTTGCCCCACGTATATTGTATGCTAGTTCATTCTCCAGTATTTTTGAAATAACAAAAGGTCGAAATAGTTCCAGCGCCATGTGTTTAGGAAGTCCACATTGTGAAAGAGAAAGCTGTGGACCGACAACAATAACAGAACGACCAGAATAATCTACTCGTTTACCGAGCAAGTTTTGACGAAACAGACCTTGCTTGCTCTTCAAGTTATCAGACAATGATTTCAAAGCACGACGTTGAGATTTTGCCATCGCCTGTGAATCACTTTGTGATGTTATAGAGTTGTCAATAAGAGCATCGCATGCTTCCTGTAATATACGTTTTTCATTTCGGAGAATAACGTCTGGTGCTCCAATCTCTTTGAGTTTTCGTAAACGATTGTTTCTGTTTATTACTCGTCTGTATAAATCGTTTAGATCACTCGTTGCGTGTCGTCCTCCATCAATAGCCACCATCGGGCGAAGCGCTGGAGGTACAACAGGAAGTACGGTGATAAACATCCATTCAGGACGAATCTTTGCATGAATCATGGAACGCAACAGTGATAAACGACGACGGAGTTTTTCTCTATCAAGTTTACCTGCTTTTTCTATCATCTCATCAGTTTCTTTCAACGCTTTGTGAAGATCCATTGCTTTAAAAATGTTGAATATAGCTTCAGCTCCAATAGTTGCTTCGAAAGCGGTACCGTAGCGAACACTAAAGTGATGATAGGTAATTTCATTCATAACCTTACCAACTACCAACTCTCCTACTTCTTTTTTTGCTGTAGTAAAGAGTGTTTTTAGTTTATCTCTACTTTCATCATCGACGATACTTTTTGATTTTGTTTTGAATTCATTGTCAAGATTTTTCAGTATATCGTTTTTTTCATCTTGATTGATTTTTGTAATAATATAGCCTGCAAAATAGACTACTTTTTCCAGATCGCCTTGTGGAATTCCTAAAAGAATAGACATTCGAGAAGGAACTGAACGAAGGAACCAAATATGCGCAACAGGAGATGCAAGTTCTATGTGTCCCATACGATCACGACGTACTATAGAACGAGTAACCTCCACGCCACATTTTTCACAGACTATACCTGCATATCGAATACGTTTATATTTTCCACAGTAACATTCATAATCTTTCTCCGGTCCAAATATTCGTTCATCGAAAAGTCCGTATCGTTCTGAACGTCCTGTACGGTAGTTGATGGTTTCTGGTTTTGTGACTTCTCCGTGAGACCATTCACGAATACGTTCTGGTGAAGCAAGTCGGAGATGAATCTCATTGAAGTGTGTTGTGTTGAGTGTTTTTGTCATAATAAAATAGAAAAAATATTAGTGCGTAGAATCATCCACTACAGGCTGTGGAGAACCGTTGTCATTGAATTGCAAATCGACGTCAAGTGCAAGACCTCGTAAATAATTGAGCATGACTGAAAATGATGCGGGTGTGTTGGTTTCTGTAATATCCTCACCTTTTATGATAGCGTCAAATGCAGCACTTCGTCCCACGATATCATCAGATTTGATAGTAAGCATTTCTCGTAGAGCATGCGCTGCTCCATATCCTTCGAGTGCCCAGACTTCCATTTCTCCAAATCGTTGACCTCCACCTTGTGCTTTTCCACCGAGAGGTTGCTGAGTGATGAGGGAGTAGGGACCAATCGAGCGCATGTGAATCTTGTCCTCCACCATATGGTGCAGTTTCAAAATATACATTATTCCAACAGCAACGTCTTGTTCAAATTTGTCACCAGTTCTTCCGTCGTATAGTGGTACACGTCCTGTTTCTGGCATTCCAGCTTCTATAAGTTCTTGTTTTATTTCATGAGTTGTTGCTCCTCCAAAAGCAGGAACGATTGCCTGGTATCCCAATTTGTCCGCAGCGAGCCCCAAGTGCATTTCAAGTATCTGCCCAAGGTTCATACGTGACGGTACACCTAGTGGCGTCAATATGACATCTACCGGCACTCCCTCTTTTGTATATGGCATATCTTCTTCGGGTAATACGGTAGAAATGACTCCTTTGTTTCCGTGTCGTCCTGCTAGTTTGTCTCCGACAGAAATGTTTCGAATTTCAGCCACTTCGATAACTATTTTTTTAATAATTCCGCTTTCTAATTGATGACCTCCTTCTCGCGAAAATACTTTAACTCCAATAATGCGTCCTCTTTTTCCATGAGGAATACGCAATGAGGTATCTTTTACATCACGAGCTTTTTCTGCAAAGATAGACCGTAGCAATCTTTCTTCTGGCGTAAGCTCTGTCTCACCTTTTGGTGTAATTTTTCCAACAAGAATATCGTTCTCTCTGACTTCAGCACCGATGCGAATTATTCCATCCTCATCGAGGTCTTTGAGTTTTACTTCTCCCACATTTGGGATGTCTCGCGTGGTAACTTCAGGTCCTAATTTTGTATCTCGAACAAGAGCAATAAATTCATCCACATATATAGAAGTAAATTTTGCATCTTTTACGAGTCTCTCAGAAAGAATTATCGCGTCTTCATAGTTTTGTCCTCGCCAGGTCATAAATGCTACGGTTACATTTTGTCCGAGAGCTATTTGTCCACGATCGGTAGAAGAAGCATCTGCAAGAATCTCTCCTTTCTTTACTTTTTGTCCCATATCAACAATAGGTCGTTGGTGTGCAGCAGAAAAGTTGTTGGTTCGAGAATAATTGATTAGTTTGTAGGTATGATTGGTGCCTTTTGTATCTTTTAATACTATTTTTTGTGCATCGACATAGTCTATTACACCATCAGCACCAGCTATTATTAGTCTTCCTGAATATCGAGATGCCTTTTCTTCTATTCCTGTTGCCACTAGTGGTGCTTCAGGACGAACACAGGGCACTGCTTGTTTCTGCATGTTAGATCCCATGAGTGCACGGTTCGCATCGTTGTGTTCTAGAAAAGGAATCATCGATGTTGCTATAGAAAATGCTTGGTTCGGTGCAACATCGATAAACTCTATATTTTCTCGTTTTGCTAGTCCTGGTGATGTTTTGATACGAGATTCTACAAAATCATCAACGATATGCATTTTCTCATCATGCGCTGTACCTGCGTGTGCAATAGTATATTTTTCTTCTTCCAATCCGTTCAAATACACTATCTCATCAGTAATCTTTCCATTTTTTACTTTAACATAAGGTGTTTCTATAATTCCAAATTCATTTACTTTTGCGTACGTAGACATGTGCAAAATAAGACCAATGTTTGGACCTTCTGGAGTATGAATCGGACAAACACGACCATAATGACTGGTGTGCACGTCACGAACCTCTAGCCCTGCTCGTTCACGTGTGAGTCCTCCTGAACCCAGAGCTGAGAGTGTTCGAAGGTGTTCTAGTTCTGCCATTATATTCTCTTGGTTCATAAATTGAGAGAGTTGGTTTGTAGAAAAAAACTCTTTTATTCGAGCCTGCAGTGGTCGTTGGTTTATTATCGTAATAGGAAGTGCTTGCGCTGAGTCTATAGTAGACATACGGTCCTGAATGTTTCGTTTTATTTGAGTCATACCAACTCGTATTTTCGCTTGAAGCATTTCACCTACATATCGAAGTCGTCGTGAACCTAAATGATCAATATCATCACCTTTCGCGCCCGGAGTAACAGAAAGATGCATGATGTGTGAGAGTATATACAGCACATCTTCCCCTGAAAGTGTGCGTCGTTCTACTTCTGCGTTATCAAGTATTCGTTCAAAACGTTTATTGAAAGTAAATCTTCCAACAGTTGACAAGTCATATCGTTCTGGTGAAAACAAAGCCTTTAAAAATTCTTTCGCATTTTCAGGTGTTGCAAGGTCTCCATCTCGCAATCGTTTATAAATCTCTATGTATGCGTCTGTTTCGTTTTTTGCTGGGTCCTTTTCAATCATTGCGCGCATTTGTTCCTTTGCTTCAGGTGTTTTACACCCTTTCACCATTTCTTCTGGTGTGAGCCCCAATACTCGCAACAAAGAAGTGATAGGGAATTTTCTTTTTTTATCGATGCGAACATAGACAACATTGTCTGCTTCCATGTCGATTTCTATCCACACTCCTCGTGCAGGTATGATTTTTGCACCAAAATATTTTTTTGCTTTTTGTTCTCGTTCTGTGAAAAAAACACCAAAACTTCGAGCGAGTTGTGGTACCAACACTCTTTCGACACCGTTGATGATAAAAGTACCATGACCAGTCATCATAGGTATATCTGTGAGGAATATTTCTTGTTCTTTTGTTTGACCATTCAGTTTGTTAAACAAAGAAACACGAGCTTTGAGAGTTGCTTCATAGGAAACTTTATTTTCTTTTGCATGTTCTTCATCACACTTTGGCTCTCCAAGAGAAAATGATTTCCAGTTTAATGTAAACTTTTTTCCCGAATAATCATCGATAGGTGAGAATTCTTTGAAGACTTCACCTATACCTTTTTCTATTAGCCACGTAAATGACGTGAGCTGTGTCTCGAGCAGATCTGGAAACCCGACCAATGGTTCCCGGTACTTTGAAAAGTACTTTTTAGGTCTTACCTCTTTTTTGGTATGCATATACATATTGTATGCAAACAAACACGCGAAAACCCGCCTTGTGGGTGGGTGTTCTTTACAAACTAATTGTGGCGTTTTTGTTTAGCAAAATTCAGGGGTTATTTGCTAATAATAAGTTGACTGAAGCCACTACTCAATCGATGCAGTCGTGGGGGTCATACTAGCGTATAATGATATTTTTGTCAAGACTCGAGTCTCTGCCACACACTGCATGGGTGGACAAAAGCAATAATATATTTTATAGTAGAAAAAAACATCATATGAAAAATAAAATATTAGGTATTTCCCATGTGGAGAAACTTGAACAGTTTCAAAACAAAACAGCCGTTGCTGTTCAAAATATTGAACTTGTGGGTTACTATAGAAACAGTAGACAAAGAAGTCATCCTCTTGTCACCACATCTGTAGAAAAAGACAGTACTGTCTTTATCAAAAATGCGTCTATTGAAGATGGGCAAATGATTGAAATAGAAACTGAGTGGCTTATACACAAGCTACCAGGTTTTCAATTTTATTTTGAAAACGAAAACCTTAGTGAAGTTATAGAGTCATATCTAAAACTTCAATAAAAATAATTTCATTCGAATTCCGTTACAACGCGTGGCGGAATTTTTAATTCTATCTATCTGATGAAATATCTCTTTACTACAAAAAACATATCGTGTTAATGCATAAATATCGAACAAACCGTCGGTGCTGGTATTGTCATTTTTTCATACTATAAAAAATCATCTGGTTAGACAATGAAGTATTTTTGCGATTGTAACAGATCCTTTCAGAGTCTAATAAGGATGATTTGGTTTTCGTTATAGATATTTTTTTATACTACCTAGTAATTCAGGAAATTCTTTTTTTGGATAAAAATGTCCTGCATCTATTTCATAATACTCACTCTGAAGTTTATGGTGGATATATCGCGCTTCTTCAATAGGAATAACAGGATCACTGATGGAACTAAATTGAACAATCCATTGTTGATTGTTTCGTATTGTATCCCATTGCCATGGTGCATCATAATACCCGCTCATCTTTTCATCCTTGAGTCCCAAATCTGTATAACATGGCGCCACCAATACAGAACCGAGTATAGTATGAGTTTCTGCGTATCTCATAAGAGCCACAGCACCAGAAGACCATCCGAGTAAAATAGTATTTTCATCTGTTCCCAAGCTTTCAATATACGGTAACCACACGTTCATTCGCGCCAGAACAGCATCTGGATACTCACCCGGCGAGATGACCTCAGCACCGAGCTTCTCAAGTTCCTTTTTCACATAGGGAAACCACTCATCGTGAGTGTTTCCTCCCCCATTGCCTGGGATAAATATGACTTTTTTCTTTGAGTGCATGTATACCAGTATACCCTATCTATCCTTTGAAGCACTATCGTTGTGAGTATACTTCCCGCTTACTGGTATTAGACCGAGTTTTTCGAGTCTGGCATTGATGGCACCTTCTCTGCGTCCAAAAGTCACCATAAGCATCGCCACACTTTCACCGTCGGTATAGCGTTCACGAAGCTCTGCATCATCTTCGTCCGTCCAACGGGAAAATGCATTTTTGTGGGTTTTGCGAATCTCCGACACATCGTATGCTTTTTCACTCGATTCTTTTTTTGTTTTTTTGATTTTTTTCTGTGCGTTTTTTTCTTTTTTTTCAGTAACAATTTCTCCACCACACGCACGAATAAAATTGCTATACATGGTATCGAGTTCTTTTTTTGAAAGTTCAGCAAACGCTTTTTCTGCTTTCTCGCTATTGTCGCGAAACATATCATCAACGATAAGCACTTCTGGATGTATCATCAATGCTTGATCTGATATACCTAACAAATACAAACCTGAAAGAGTTCTGACTCTAGAAAGCGCGACATACCCTTGGCCAAACTCAAACACATTGGACAAATCCACCAATGCTCCGTCGAGCGACATGCCTTGACTTTTGTGTATGGTGATAGCCCATGCGAGACGGAGCGGTATCTGTGAAATAGAAGCTTTTACTTTTCCATTGTCTTCTACGCACCATTGCATAGGTTCTATCACCAACTGTTTTCCAGTACGTGTTTCTATTATTGGATAACCATTGGCGTCAACAAATCCTATCACTTCTCCCAATGTTCCGTTCACAAATCCATCACGCGGATTGTTTTTTGTACACATTACCTTTGCGCCTACTTTCAGCACTAAATTTTCTGGAGAAAGGCATCCTCGCTTGAGTCCAGCAATAAGCGGATCTTTTCCTTTACTCATCATGGAAAAGATGCGCGCATCTTCATCCAGCTTCGATAGTTCACTATTATTGAGCATATCAACATCCACATTGTGCGAATAGAGCTTCGTCAAACCTTCGGGAACATCCTCTTCGTTACAGATTCTATCATTGAGTAGTTCGTTATGCGTTTCATCGAGGGTGCGTTTTCGAAACGCAGTGAGAAATTCTAAATATGATCCATCGTCTTGACGGTGTTGCTCAGACAGATAACACACCACTGGTGACATACGTTCCCATACCTTTGCAGTAAAAGCAAACTGAGCACTGTCTCCATTTTTTGCTATGGGAGGTAGTTGAAAAAAATCTCCAACAAATACTACTTGCATACCACCAAAAGGCTCATTGCTCTGGCGAATCTCTCTACATACTTCATCTACCGTATCTAAAGTTATAGCGTCAACCATGGACACCTCATCAACAATCAATATGCTGGTGTTTTGCAATCGTTTTACTACATACTGATTGCTTGCGAGAGCGTCGAGTTCATACGAAGAGAGTTTTTTCTTTATACCAATACCACTCCATGCATGTATGGTGATACCGTGAATATGCGTCGCGGCTATACCTGTGGAGGCAGTGATAGCTGGGTGTATTTTTCTACGGTGTAGATAGTCCACATACTGATTTATAGTGTATGTTTTTCCACTTCCTGGCTCTCCTGTCAAAAACACTGGTGCTCCTGTTTTCAAAATAGTAAGCGCTTGTTCTTGCGTCATAAAGTAGAGTATAGCAAAAAAACTCAGTGAATCCGACAGCTATATACTAGTATGTATTTTTACATATCGAAAAATTTCCAACTCGCGTTCTTACTATAGAGTAAGCGAGTGCAGGTGAACCTAGTAGTCTTCCTATTTTTTCTGCCAATACTCGCATATATGCTCCACTGCCACAGGTCACACGAATCGTTGCTATATAGAATTTTTCATCCAAATGATCATCAGCACAATCATTCCATAGAGCTGATATTTCTTTTTGACGAAAATCTCCTTTTACTGTCGCTATTTTAGATAGCACATTTTCTACTATATCTTTCATAGAGATTACTCTAGTATTCTCAAGCGTGATCGAGTGTATAGTCACGGTATGTGTAGGTCGTGCGAACAGTGCACCAAGTTGCGCAAACGAAAAAGAAGGTTTTCCATCTATTGTTTTTGAAGAGTATGCTGGATATTCTTCTGTGTGTACCCCTTGGCATTGTTCGAGCATATCTTCTAATCGTTCAAGAGGGTATGAATCACTTATTGCCGTTGCATTTATTTTTCCCAACACATCTCCAGTGTCTGTAGATATTCCAAAAAGGATTTCTACTATGTATTCTTTGTCGAGTCTGAGATACATTTCCTTTTCGTGAACTGCATCACCTACCAGTATCACCAATACTCCTTCTGCCATAGGGTCAAGTCGTCCTGCATATGTCGCTTTTGCATGATATGGAATATTGCCTTGGGTACGCATACGAGAAATACACTCCAGGGGTGTTTCTCCGATATTTTTATACACTATATTTATTTTTTCTTTTTCTTCCATGCTTCTATCAGTTTTGGATTGCCACCAAGTAATACTTTTGGTGTGCGGTACTTTTTTCCTTTGTATTCGAAAATCTCTGGTCGAGTATAAAACTCACTTGAGGAAATTCGTTCTTCTTCGAGACTTCCTCTTTTTCCTAGCACCCCGTCGATTTGTCGTGATACACAATCAACAACCACCATAGCCGGCAATTCCCCTCCTGTCACCACAAAATCTCCTATAGATATTTTTTCTGTTTTGAGTATTTTGTCTACTCGTGCATCAATACCTTCATACCTTCCGCATATCAAAACAATATCTGAATATTTTTTTGAAGTTTGTTTCGCATATTCTGTAGTAAATTTTTTTCCACTTGGCACAAAGTTTATAATTTTTATCTTACCTCCTTTTTTTGATTTTTTAATAGCAACTTCTACGGCTTTCACTACAGGTTCTGCGCGTAGTATCATACCTGGTCCTCCACCAAAAGGTCTGTCATCCACTATTTTAGACACATTGCCGTCAGGCCATACTTTTTTATATTTCCCCGTCACATACGTACGTGGGTTGTAAAAAACTACTTTTATTTTTTTAGTTTTTATTGCACGACCTATTATTGACTCTCGTAGATAGGAGTCAAATGCTTCAGGAAATAAGGTGATAATGTGAAAATTCATATGTATGCAGTACTTACAGTAATAGTAATTCCATAAAAAAGCAAACTCAATTTTATACGAAAATCAAAGTATTTTATATTTCTTTTCATCACCAATCTCTTTGATGTTCCATTGATTCAAAACTCCTGCCTCTGATAAAGTAAAATGGCCAACAAATTTTTTTCCATCAAGAAAAGTTGGGAACCATTTTTGATCTGAAATCCACATATTTTCGTATGGAATAGAGTCTTTCATATACCACTCGGGTTTCATTTCATTTGTTTCTATTGGTTCACCAATAAAATCTGAAATTTTAAATACATAGATTGCTGTCTCTTTCCATTCCTCATTATCCGTTACTTTCATATACAACTCTCCAACCAACTCACATTTTTCTGGAGAAACCACAACCGTTGATTCTTCTAAGATTTCACGAACAATACAATCTACGATAGTTTCATTTTTTTCTATTTTTCCACCATATCCATTTAGTTTTCCTGCTCCAAAATTCGTCTTCTTTGTAGATAAACAAATCATATTTCCGCGTTCTAAATATCCAAGTGTGCAAATCTTTTTCATATAAACAAATATAACAAAAAACCACATGCAATGCACCTGGTTTTTTGTAGCTTATTCTTGAAAAAATAAATTATATTCCTTTCAAATCCTCCATTGCATCTTCTATACTTGAGGCTTGTGTAGGTTGTTGCACGGGTGTTTTTGGTGCAACGGGTGTAGACGATGTTTCATCATGCGACATAGATTTCTTGCCTCCTTCTGGTTCGTTTATCTTTAGGTTAACACGAGCGTTATTTTTCATACCTATAGTGCGTAAAAGTGTACGAATAGCTTTTGCAGTGTTTCCTTGGCGACCAATTATTTTACCCATATCGTTCGGGTCAACCGTTAGCGTAATAAGCACACCCATCTCATCGACTGTTCGATCTACTTGTACAGCAGAAGGATTGTCGACAAGAGCACGAACGACATACTCGAGAAATTCTTTATCTTGTTCCATTTCGGTCTATCTATCATTTTTGTAATATGTAGTCTTCCGACAAGACTGACGGCAAAAAGTATACCACATGAGTACAAAATAAAAAAGAAACAGAAATGTTTCTGCTTCTTTTGATTATATCTTTAGGACAGCAATATTGCATTCTGCAAAAGTTGGAAATACGCCTTTTCACAATTTTTGGCTTCATGCGGAATGATATTATTTTGATATCCTCCGCACGAATTAAATAAAAATAATTTATAACTATCTATATTTTGCATAGATGCAAGTACCTGACCACGATCGTGGGATCGTTGGGTCATTTGTTTAAATATTTTGTCAATATATTTTGTAGAAGCAACAATTATAGAAATGTCGTTTATTACAAATAAACCGCTGTATGTAAATACATTAAAAGAATTTACCAACAAGTACCTTACACCCTCACTTTTTTTATATTTTTCCCAATATAGACCTCCTTCTATTGTTATTGGTAAAAATGCTTGTCCTCGTCCAGCGCAATGTACAGCAATGGATAGTGGCATTAAATAATTTTGATTGTTAAATAGCGGGAGCAAGTGTATATGTTTTTTTCTTGCTAAACCCATAAATCCTTTTTCGAAATCTAGTGTATACATATTTGTTTTTTTATGCATTGTTGAATTGGATGAGAAATGCAAGTCTATACAAAAGCCCGCCGAGGATACGGGGGGCTTTTGTATAGACTATTTCTTAAGTTCTTTTCGAGGTTTAGTTGGTGTTTTTTTAGAAAGCACGTTTTTTTTCTTTGCTGTAAGTAGACCTTCGGATACGAGAACATTATGCATAGTGTCGGACACTTGTACTCCTTTTGTCATCCAATAACTAATACGTTCTTTGTTGAAGGCACGAGTTTTTTGTCGTGGGTTGTAATACCCTAGTATTTCTAGGAATTTTCCACTTTTTGGTCCATTTTTAGAATCAGTCAAAACAGTCCGGAAAGTTGGATCATTTTTTCGTCCTGTTCGTTGTAGTCGTATCATTAACATAACGAGAGATATAATAGCACAAGAGTCCTCT
>JAGOPB010000045.1 GCA_017992255.1 Minisyncoccota bacterium
ATCTTTGGTATTTCTAATGCAACTGTCACACTAGAGCATCCAGCAGATAAAAAAAATGGAGATTATTCGACCAATGTAGCAATGGTGTATGCAAAGAAGTTGAATTTTGAAGGAGGTACACACGCCTTGGCAGAAAGAATTGTAGAATATTTGAAATCTAACCTTCAGAATGAGGAGAGATCAAACCTTGGTATCAGTGATATACAAATTGCTGGAACAGGGTTTATAAATTTCTATGTAGAACGGAAAGTTTTTACAGAGGTGCTCGCTTTTGCTGTGACACCACAATGGGGAAGAAGTTTGCTATATAAAGATAAAAAAATACTTATCGAACATTCTAGTCCAAACCTATTCAAGCCATTTCATATTGGACACTTGATGAACAATACTATAGGTGAGTCTATAGTACGTCTCGCGCAAGTTTCATCTGCTACTGTAACCACCGTATCTTTTCCTTCAGATATTTCTCTTGGAGTAGCAAAAGCTATTTTTATACTACTTGAAAAGTACTCAGATAATCCGAAACGAGAACTTTCCGTTGGAGAACTAGGCGATGCATATGTTGCTGGCGTAAAGAGATATGAAGATGATGAGAGTGTTCATCAACGAGTAAAAGAAATAGCAGACCATCTCTATGCAGGGGTTGATTCACCAGAATTGAAATTGTTTTCTATGTGTAAAATTATAAATATGGAATATTTTGTAGAGATAACCACCGCGCTCGGTTCTCATTTTGATGCATATATTTATGAGAGTGATGCAGGAGTTGTGGGTAAAGAAATTGTAGAAAAGAACACTCCAGCAGTATTTACCAAAAGCGAAGGAGCTGTGGTGTACATACCAGAGGAATCCAAAAAACTCCACACCTCGGTATTTCTAAATAGTCAAGGCAATCCGACTTACGAAGCAAAAGATATTGGTTTACTTAAAATAAAGTTCGATACATACAGTCCAGATCTGTCTCTTTTTGTGACCGATGCTCAGCAGGTCACACATTTTGCTATTGTAATAGATGCAACAAAACATATAGAGAAAAAATGGTCAGAAAAAAGTCTACACCGATATCATGGACGAATGAGTTTTCAAGGAAAAAAAATGTCTTCACGTCTTGGAGGGGTGCCGCTGGTCGAAGAGGTGTTGCGTGCTGTAGAAGAAGAAGTACTAGAAAAAAATCCTGATATAGACAGAGAAACCGCAAGGATTATTGGATTGGGTGCTATCAAATATGTTATTTTGAAATCCCAAGCAGGAAAAAATATAAATTTTGATCCAGATACTTCTCTCTCTTTTGAAGGGGATAGCGGTCCTTATCTACAATATACTGCTGTACGTGCGCGGTCGCTACTTGCAAAAGGTGTCAGTATAGGTATCGTTCCCACACAGATACCAGTGACGGTTTTTGGAGCAGACGTTTTAGAGAAAAAAATAGCTCGTTTTCCCGAAATAGTTTTGAAATCACAGAATGAATGGGCTCCTCATTACCTTGTCACTTACCTCACTGAACTCGCACAGAATTTCAATACTTGGTATGCCCAAGGAAAAATACTTGATGATGACCACGAGGCATCTTCGGCACGCTTGCTTGTGGTAGACGCTGTGAGAAATACACTGTCGCGAGGTTTGTGGATGCTTGGTATCGACGTGCCTCAAAAAATGTAGAGTATGAATGAACAAATACATCCTATAAAAAAATATATACCAAAAAAATACGAAAGAATACAAGAGTTTTTTGAATTACTTCAAAAGGCGCCACCCGTTTCTACTGCGACAGAGGCGTATGTGTTGTTAGAGCGAAGCTTAGAATCCGTTGAAGGAAAATATTTTTCATATACCGCGAGTAGATTGCAAGGTGAATTCGACACTCAAATTGAAAATACGACAGTCGGGAGAGATCTGGATAAAATGAGGGTGGAAAAAATAGACCACACGCTAGTTTCAGGTGAGCGTATAGTGTCTGTCGTTTACGCTGATAAACATTATATTTTTTTAGGAGACAATGGAGCAATAGAGATACAAACAGGTGAGATGGATATTCATGTTTCTAGCAATCCACATAATACGATATTTTTTGAAAAAAAAGGTTCCGACGGATATGGTGTATGGTAGTACAGTGCTATGGTAACAGAAACTGAACTATATAAAGTAATGGTAATAATTTTTGTATAAACAAAATATTTACTTTTGTGATACTGGGGGAGTTTATTGATCCTGTTGCTTTTGTGTAGCCATAGGAGTAGTATGAGAAAAAAATCTATGAAAAAAATAATGGTAGTAACTACTAACAGAGAACTATATTCTGCTATTAAGGTTTGTGTTGAATCTGTTCCAGATTTGTATACATTTTTGTTTTTATACAACAAGCACTCATTTGGAAAAAAAATCTATGAATATATTGTTCGTAGAAAAGAGGTACAAGACATGTGGGATATAGAAAAGACTTCTTTGATTATTATTGATTACTGGTTTCCAGAAACAGCAACAAGTGCCTTTGAAGAAATTCACTGGTTGTTACAACTAAAGGAAGAAATTACATCGTTGATCGTGCCAAAAATCATTTTAGTTTCAACTGTTGACAAAGAAACAATTCTAGAGGGTTTGCATTACTACAGAGAACAATCCGGGAAAGGAAACGAAATTGGTCTTGTTGACTTCTTTAAAAAAATTGTTTATTTTCAAAACATGAGTAAAGAACTTGTGGATGAAGTACTGAACAATCGAGAATAAAAAAATGCTAATGTAAAAAGTCCAACTCAAAATGGGCTTTTTTTTTATTTTATATATTGTATACTGGTTCAATGAGCACTGAAGGGGTTATCACCCCGGAGCTCTCGGAAGAAATAACTCATGTTGTCTAGAACCGAGCGGGTAAGCCTGTTATAGCTGTGAACAAGTCCTTGTGTAGAGAACTCTGCATAAAGGAAAACTAAGGTGGTACCGCGTGTGAAAACTCGCCCTTGGAAGTAATCATGTTTTATTTTGATTATTTCTGCGGGCGAGTTTTTTTATTATTTTTAGATAAAAGAAAATCCAAATAGAATGGACGACTTATCATTTACAAACAACTATGTCAGAAGAAACCCAAAAATCAGGACACGCACAACGCGAAGAAAAAATTCTCGCGTATTGGAAAGAACACGATATATTCAACAAGACATTAGAAAAAGAAAGTCCGCAAGGCGAATATGTGTTTTATGAAGGACCACCGACAGCAAACGGCAAGCCGGGTATTCACCATCTAGAATCGCGTGCATTCAAAGACCTTTTTCCTCGGTACAAAACCATGCAAGGATATCGTGTACCGCGCAAAGCAGGATGGGACACGCATGGACTGCCGGTAGAGCTCAAGATAGAAAAAGATTTGGAACTCGATAGCAAGAAAAAGATAGAGGAGTATGGTATAGCTTGATTCAATCAAAAATGTCGTGAAAGTGTACATGAGTATATAGATGTATGGAGAGCTTTTACCGAGCGTATCGGCTGCTGGGTAGAACTCGATGA
>JAGOPB010000046.1 GCA_017992255.1 Minisyncoccota bacterium
TTGTTTCCTCAAAAAATAAATGGTTCTTTTGCGATACTGCACAATATTTGGCCAAACATTGGAATTCAATACGTGAATACTATGGAAGAACTAACACAAGGAAAACAAATTATTCAAAAATATTGGGACTCATATAAACGTGAGGGTATAACACCCAATCACTGGGTGCAAGTATATGCAGGAACTCCAGGAGAAAAATGGGTAGATCCACACATTCTGGAAAATAGCTCTTGGAAAATATTTGGTGAAAAATGGGATTCATGGATACGCAGTTCCGCTGCGTCACCTATTTTAACCGAGTACGGTTGGTTGGTACTCTACCATGCGATGGATAAAAGGTATCCTCACATAGGTTACAAATTAGGAGCTATGATATTAGATAGAGACGAACCTGAAAAGATTATTGCAAAAGCCAGTGCTCCCATACTCGAGCCAGATATGTGGTATGAAAACGACTGGAAGCCAGGGGTAGTGTATTGTTGTGGAGCAGTAGTGCGTAACGACACCTTGTATATATACTATGGTGGTGGAGATAAGCATGTGTGTGTCGCGACCGCACCGCTAGAAAAATTTATTAAACAAATATTTATTGATACAAAAATATAAACATGTTCATAGTAAAAAGAGAAGAGCACAATCCCATACTTCGTCCTAACACCGCTCACCCATGGGAAGCTCATGCTACTTTTAGTTGGAGCGTTGTACATAGTGACGGCACTGATCATTATTATTATAGAGCAATGTCAGAACCGGAACAGATAGTAGGGGTCAATACTTCTATTTCAGTCATTGCGCATGCGACAAGTGCAGATGGCGTACATATGGAAAATCGTGAACAAATACTTTCTCCTAGTGAGCCGTTTGATACCTATGGCTGTGAAGATCCACGAGTTGTTTTTTTTGAAAATAACTATTATCTTTTTTATACTGCACTGGGTGGTTTTCCTTTTTCAGCTGAAAATATTCGTGTTGCCGTTGCTGTAGGGGATAGTCCTACAAGGTTTACAGAAAAACATCTCATAACACCTTTTAATGCAAAAGCCATGACACTGTTTCCTGAACGAATTAATGGAAAAATAGTTGCATTATTTTCATACAATACTGATCTACCACCTGCTTTTATTGCTTTTGCCGAGTGCGACGCAATCGAAGAATTGTGGAGCGTGGAATATTGGGACGAATGGAAGAAAAACAAAGAAAATAATATCCTGGACTTGCATCGTTTTCCTAGCGATCAAACGGAAGTAGGTGGCCAACCTATAAAAACAAAAGATGGTTGGTTGTTGGTGTATGCACATATACAAGAATATTTTTCCTCAAAGCCAATTCTTGGTGTTGAGGCGGTTTTGCTTGATATTTCACAACCTCGTCTCTTACTCGGCAAAACACCAGGACCATTTTTGGTCTCAGAAGAAGTGTACGAACGCTATGGAGTGGTACCCAATGTTATTTTCCCCACTGGAGTCGATGTACAAGGTGATGATTTGACTGTGTACTATAGTGCTGCTGATACGACGGGTTGTCGAGCACATCTTTCACTGTCATCGTTACTTCACAGTCTGGATCCAGAAAAACGAATGAGTAGTATGAAACGATATATAGGAAATCCTATACTGCAAGCACGAGAAGATTACTCATGGGAAAAAAATGGTGTATTCAATCCAGCATCGATAGAGATTGATGGAAAAATATATATAGTGTATAGAGCAATGTCAGATACAAACACGTCAACTATGGGTCTCGCTATAACAACAGATGGTGTAACTATACAAGAACGATTGTCGGTTCCTATCTATACACCGAGACAAGATTTTGAACAAAAACTTTCTGGTCCGACAGGAAACTCTGGTTGTGAAGATCCACGTATAGTACAAATAGGTGAGACACTGTATATGACGTATACAGCATATAATGGTGTTCAACCTCCAAAAGTTGCCATGACTACTATTGCAGTAAAAGATTTTGTTGCAAAAAAATTTACTTGGTCTATTCCGCAGATAGTCTCTCCTGATGGTGTTGATGACAAAGATGCCTGTCTCTTAGGTGAAGCATATGGAAAACGATATTATATATTTCATCGAATAGGAAATCACATTTGCGTTGACTATGTAAATGATCCTACATTTACTACGCAAAAAGCAATTCGCTGTATTCAGATTGTTTCACCTAGACCAGGTATGTGGGATAGTGAAAAAGTAGGTATAGCTGGACAGCCTATAAAAACTGAAAAAGGATGGATTATGCTATATCACGGAGTATCAAAAACCTCTACCTATCGTGTTGGTGCGGTACTACTTGATTTGAAAGATCCCACTATTGTTCTTGCTCGAACTATTGGTCCTATCTTCGAACCTCATGAACCGTATGAGAAAGAAGGCGTCGTGAGCAAGGTTGTCTTTCCTTGTGGTGAGGTGGTGCGTGGTAATACCGTATATGTGTATTATGGTGGTGCTGACAAAGTGGTGGGTGTGGCAACTATTTTAGTAGATGAATTACTTGCAGGATTACAATAAAAAAGTAACGTGCTAAGCCTTTAATTGAGAGCATATAGAGTACAAATTTTACTGTATATCTGCTATACTAACACTGTAGTCGCAATTATTTCCTAACTGTGTCAATATCGGCATAATGCTGATGTTTGTCATTATAAAATTCATGTGGATATTTATAGGTATTATTGTTCTTTTGGTTCTTGTATTTGTTGTAATGTACAATGGATTTGTCACACTTGTAAATCGTACAAAGGAAGCGTGGGCAGATATAGAAGTACAGCTCAAACGTCGTTACGACCTTATACCCAACTTAGTAAATACTGTAAAAGGATATGCGACACACGAATCTACCGCATTTGAAAAAGTTACGCAAGCTCGTGCAGTTGCAATGGGTGCACGTACAGCAGGGGAACACGCTCAGACAGAGGCAGTATTAGGTCAGGCGATAACCGGATTGTTTGGAATCGCAGAAGCGTATCCGGAACTCAAGGCAAATGTAAATTTTCTTGAACTTCAAAGAGAACTTTCTGATACAGAAAACAAAATTCAAGCTGCTCGACGTTTCTACAACGGAAATGTTCGCGATTTGAATACTAAAATAGAAATGTTCCCAGGTAATGTATTTGCCAGCATGTTCAAATTTACAAAGATGGAATTCTTTGACATACCAGACGACGGGGTCGAAAGTAAGCCAGTTGAAGTAAAATTTTAATTATATGTCACTCACTATTTTTATAATTTTTATTATCGCTTTTATTTTACTTATCAGTATCAAGCAGATTAACCAGTACGAACGTGGAGTACGGTTTACTCTTGGGAAATTTACCGGGCTGATGAATCCGGGTTGGAAACTTGTAATTCCAGTGTTTCAATCCTTCCAAAGAGTCGATATACGCGTCAAAGCCACAG
>JAGOPB010000001.1 GCA_017992255.1 Minisyncoccota bacterium
ATGAGTGTTCATTTTGTGTAATGAGCTATATTACGTTGTCTTTTATTTAGTGTTAAACCAATACATACTGTTAACAAATCTATTTGAACAATAGATTTTGTCCTTTTATCTACTATAGGTAATAGTTTTCATTTGGATATTGAAAACACAAAACATACACATATCTTTAGTTTCTTCTATATTATTTAGCTCCAGAATCAGGTTCAGTTTCTTCACCTGTTTCTGCATCGTGAACTTTTCCTTCTGTTACACTTTCATCACCTGATGTCGTTGTATCTTCGTTAGGGGTTTCATTTTTATCCATTTCAGAACTAGCCTTTGCCATTGCTTCACCAATTTTTGACATTTCGTTTGAAAGCTCGGTTGTCGCGGTTTTTATTGCCTCGACATCGTCTTTTCCTTTCACTTCACGAAGTATAGCGATTTTTTCATTAACTGGGTTTTTTATTTCATCACCTATTGTATCACCTGCGTCTGTTATTGCTTTTTCAGCTGTATACAAAGTCATTTCGGCGGTATTTTTTATTTCTGCAAGTTCTTTTTTCTTCATGTCTTCGTCGGCATGCGATTCAGCGTCTGCTTGCATTTTCTTGATATCATCCTCCGTCAATCCTGACGACGCTTCTATACGGATTGATTGTTCTTTACCCGACGTTTTATCTTTTGCTTTTACTGACAAAATACCGTTTGAGTCAACATCAAATGACACTTCCACTTGAGGTATACCCCGCGGTGCCGGTGGCACGCCGTCAAGAATAAACCGCCCTAAGGATTTGTTGTCGGTTGCCATAGGACGCTCACCTTGCACAATGTGAATTTCTACAGAAGTTTGATTATCAGCTGCGGTAGAAAATATTTGTGATTTTGTTGATGGTATAGTAGTATTTCGTTCTATCAATTTTGTAGCAACCCCTCCAAGAGTCTCAATGCCCAGAGAAAGAGGTATCACATCCAACAGAAGTATATCTCGTACTTCTCCTTTCAACACTCCTCCTTGTACAGCAGCGCCGAGAGCTACCACTTCATCTGGATTTATAGTTCTATTTGGCTCCTTTCCAAAAAATGTTTTAACTGCTTCTACAATTGCCGGCATGCGTGTTTGACCTCCCACCATGATTATTTCCTTTATATCTTCTTTTTTGAAAGGTGAAGCTTCAACGGCTCGTTTTGTGATTTCAATAGAGCGATCAATGTATTCTTTTGCAAGAGATTCAAGGGTCGCTCTTTTCATTTTAATCAGTAAATGTTTTGGTCCATCAGCATCACTCGTAATAAACGGTATATTGATTTCAGTTTCAGTAACTGTAGAAAGTTCGTGTTTTGCCTTTTCAGCTGCCTCATCAAGACGCTGGAGTGCGAGCGCATCTTTGGTTACATCGATTCCAGATTCTTTTTTATATTCCGAAGCAATCCAATCAATTATTTTATGGTCTATATCTCTTCCCCCCATGTGGGAATCCCCATCAGTAGATTTTACTTCAATAACATCATTTCCCACTTCTAACACTGAAACATCAAATGTACCACCTCCAAAGTCATACACAACTATTTTTTCATCCTTTCGTGTATTGAATCCATACGCAAGTGCCGCTGCTGTTGGTTCATTGATAATACGCTTTACATCTAGTCCCGCAATAGCTCCGGCATCTTTAGTCGCTTGCCGTTGCGCATCGTTAAAGTATGCAGGAACTGTGATAACAGCCTCTGAAACCGCTTCACCGATTTTTGCTTCTACATCTGACTTAATCTTTGCAAGTATCATAGAAGACATTTCCTCTGGACGATACGATTTATCTCCCATTTGGATTTGGACACCATCGTTTGCACCTTTTTCAATCTTGAAAGAAGCGACTTTTTTATCTTTTTGTACCTCTGGATCATCATATCTGTGACCCATATATCGCTTTATTCCGTATACCGTATTGACCGGATTTGTAACAGCTTGACGCTTTGCAAGCATACCTACGAGACGATCTCCTGTTTTAGACACAGCGACAATCGAAGGTGTTGTTCGGCCACCTTCTATATTTTCTATTATTTTTGGCTGTCCACCTTCTATGATTGAGACAGCTGAGTTTGTTGTACCTAAATCGATTCCAATTATTTTTGACATATGTATATATATATTAAATGATAATATTCCTTATAACTTTATAACTTCACTAACTAGTATCAAGGTCTGAAGCTTGAAGTGGACTTCGTATTGAAGGAACTGTACTGTCTATCTTTCCAAATTCTTCTTCATATTTATCTATTTGTTGTGAAAAAAACATTGCTATATTTTTTGCAATTTGTGGTGTTGTAGCATACGGTTCTAAACTACTCCCTGATGTTATGCAAAACATAATTGCATCTTTATTAAATGCTCCTAGTGCTCCGTCACAAAACTTTTTTGGTAGTTGATTAAAATCTATATTCTTTGGGTCTACCATAGTTATTCCTATTTAATAGTAAATATAAGACTTTTACAGTTTTTTCACGACCATGAAATACTTGTATAAATGTAGTATACATGATATCCTTTTAACATGTCAAGCAAAAAATACCTCTCAAAATCAATAGTAACGCATTTAGACAAGAAAAAAGTAATTCGTCAAGATGAACTCAAAGCGCTGCTTGCTGATTTTAGCGAAAAAGAAAGAAAAACCAATAATTCAGAGTATGCTGTTACAAGAGCAATTAAAAATTTAAAGAAAATGGAGCTTATAGAAGAATACCATTCTGGACAAAACAATTATTTGCGTTTATCAAGTACGGGGAGAGTAAAAGCAAATAGTTATAAAATGAAAGGAGGTACCACTCTAATGACTTCATCGTGGGATGGTAAGTGGAGGATTATATTATTAGATTTACCAGAAAAAAGAAAAACTGAAAGAGATAGTCTGCGGTATTTATTAAAAAAAGCAGGGTTTGTTTGTTTGAAAAACTCAGCATGGATTTCACCATATCCATTTGAGTTCATGTTTGAGAATATAAAAAATGATCTTCATCTTTCAAATGAACTTATAATTATAGTTACTGATTATGTTGACGAATCCACAAAAAGATTTCTCCAAAAACAGTTTCTTTAGAAAATTACTTCAGTCTAATTTTAAGAAATAACAAAAATTTTTTAGACAGTATCACTTTTTTGAACACTGAAGACTTTGACACGTGCTGGACGCAAAATTTTATTTCCTAATTTATAACCTTTTTGTACGATAGTTGAGATTGTATTATCTTTTTCCTTTTCATCCACTTCTTCTAGTCCGAAACATTCTTGTTCATTCGGATCAAATACACTTCCTATACTAGGTGTCAGTACAGTTACACCTGCGGTCTCTAATGCCGTTGTAATCTGTGAACGTATGTATTCTACTCCAACTCTCCAGTTCGCATCTACTTTTTCCCATACCTCTTTGTTTGCAATTGCCATATCGAAACTATCCAACGCAGGTAAAATATATTCTACAATAGCTTCTTTTCCTTTTATTTCAGCTCTAGAAAGACGTTGTGTCTCCTCACGTCTGTAATTAGCAAATTCAGCTCTTTCTCGTTGCCAATTGTCGAGATATTCGTCTTTTTCTTTTTTTGCATCTTTTGTGTCTTTGCGTAGCTTTTTGAGCGTTGCCTTCAAATCTTCTTCACCGTCTTCGTTGTAGACAAATTCAACAATATCCTCTTCTTCTGGTGCAATTTGCGTTTTTTCTATATCTATATTATTATTTTCATCGTTTTCTTCTTTCATGTTAGATATTATACCGTGTAAAAAATAAAAAACAACCGGATCGAAGTTATCCGGTGTTATATGTAGTCCAACTACTTTAAGTGCTTTGACTACATAGAAATTTATGTAGTTCGTCCATTCTTTTATAATGCTTTTTTAAGCATATTCTGGTCTGCTCCATCAATGAAATCCGTTCTTCTTCAATTTTTTTTTCATAGATTTCGTTTATGGAGCTTTTAGAAATTTCATTAAGATAGGTGATTCTTGTTTCATATATCTTAATTTTTTTTTGCAAATGATTTTGCAAAGATATTGCACCTGATTTAACGGTTACAAATATACCTAAGAGAAAGACAATTGACTCAGCAATAATAAAAAAACTAATAAAATTTTTACTACTTCCATCGGCGAGAACTGTTGTTCCACACTAAAATAAAAAATTTTAGCGTATAGCCAAAGTAAAGTAATCCATACTATAAATAGTACTGTAGTTTTTCGTGTGGCTAGAGTCACTCCCGACCAATACCACAACAGAATGTTAATCTTTTTCATAGAACGGTTTTTTATATACAATACTATATTTTGTACATAAGTCAATCTTCTCTATGAAAACTATTTCTGAACTGTCTTTTCATTTACATTGAGTACAATAAACGTGATGATACTTGACACCACGATACCTATGACATTTACCGTAAATACACTAGCTGCAAAACGCATGAATGCAAAATCTAATAACGCGATACCAACACCTATAGCAGCTAAAGGTGGAACCAATGAAACAGCTATAGCGACGCCAATATATGAACTTGAAACTTGAGGGTGAAGCATACCATAGGTGGCGATAAAACCGGAAAATCCTGCAACAAGAATTGAAAGAAAAAGATCGTAATTGAAACTAACCAACGTACGTACGGCAACTCCTTGAAAACCAAATAAAAAAGTAATAATAATTGACACAATAAGCGCGTAAAATATTGACTTACCAAATACTTTCAAAGAATTGTGCATTATATCTTTTGAACCAACAGTGACAGCCAGAGAAAGCCCGAGTATTGGATAGAGCAACGGAGCAATAATCATACTAGCAATAAGAACAGGTATTGAATCAAGTAATATTCCGCAGGTAGCCAGACCTACTGATACAATAATCATTACAAAATAGTGAGTATCAAGGTTTGTCTTTGAACGAATTGTTTCAACTAGCTTGATTTTATCTTCGTGGGTGATTCCGCGAGCAATACCAAATAATTTCATGGTAGAAGTATATCAGATAATCTAAAAAATACACACCTGTACTGGTGTGTATTTTTTAGATTTAACGTTTAGACCATTGTGGAGATTTTCGAGCTTTTTTGAGTCCGAATTTTCTTCGTTCTTTTGCACGAGCGTCTCGCTTGAGTAATCCCGCTTTTTTAAGAAGTGGTCTCATTTCAGCGTTTTCTTCTACAAATGCCCTGGAGATACCATGTCGTACAGCTTCAGCTTGAGAATGAATGCCTCCTCCGGACACACGAACTGTTATCGTATACTTCCCTTCAATTTTACCTTTTGAAAAAGCTTCATCTATAATAGATACCAATCTTTCTGTTTTGAAATATTCTTTTGCACTTTTACCGTTAACGTCTATATCGTTTTTAGCGGATGGGGTTACTCGCACTCGAGCAGATGAAGTCTTTCGTCTTCCTATCGTTTCTATGTATTTTTGATCTGATTTTGCCATAGTAATTATTCTGTTATGATAAGATTTTTCATAAGGATTGGACGCAATTTGTTTGCTGGAAGCATACCCTTTACAGCATGTTTAATAAGTTCAGCATATCCTTTCTTCTCAATAACCTTTGCAAGAGGCGTTTCAGTTTTTCCACCGGGATATCCACTATAACGAATGTGTTTTACCGTACGAGCTTTTTTTTGAGTGACAGTCATACCGCTAGCATTTATAATGGTAACAACGATATCGTCTTTTTTGTTTCGTTGAAAAGTAGGTGACATTTTACCATTCAAATACATAGCAGCTTCAGTCGCTACTCTTCCAATTGCTTTTCCTTTTGCGTCTATTTTATGTTGCATGACTATTGATATATTATACAAATTCTATTATTGCCATAGAAGCTCCGTCCGCTAATCGTGGGGGAAGTTTCATAACACGAGTATACCCTCCTGCACGCTCCATGTATCGAGGTGCAATATCAGCTATAAGTTTCTTTGCGGCGTCGTTCTTGTTTCTTAGTTCTGCTATAAGTTCTCGTCTTACAGCTATCTCTGTACCTCTTTTCGCTTTTGTTACCATTTTCTCTACATAAGGACGAAGTGCTTTTGCTTTTACCACTGTAGTAGTTATCCGTTCTTTCATAATAAGGTTGCGCGCTAAAGATTGCATGAGTGCTACTCGCTGATTCTTTTCTCTTCCGAATTTTTTAACGTTGTTGTGATGTCTCATAATCTTTATATAGTGTAAAACGTGATGATTCTATCAGAAAATCTATTTCAGCACAATACCATACTCATTAATAATCTTTTTAATCTCACTAATTCCTTTTTCACCCATTCCTTCCAATTCCAACAAATCCTCTTCTTTTTTTCTCGCTAATCCTCCGAGAGTTCTAATTCCAGCATTTACTAATGCGTTTAGTGTTCTACTTGAAAAATCAAGTGTATCTATTCTTGTTTTCATGGTATCTACCATATCGTTTTCGTTTCCATCTTTTTTCTCCTGTGCTACCACATCTTCTTTGGCTCCCTCAACTGATGATTGCAATATTCGTTGAGTACTTGTTTCGAGCATTGCATCGAGTTGGTCAATCATAATACGTATTGATGTGTCTAGAGCTTCACGAGCAGTAATAGAACCGTCAGTTTCGATTGTAATTCGAAGTCTGTTGTGGTTTGTACGATCACCAACACGCATATTCTCAACATCATAGGAAACTCTTCGCACAGGTGTAAACACAGCGTCTAACGCTATAGTTCCTATGTCTACCTTATCTCGGTGGTGTTCATCACGAGAGACGAAACCTAAACCACTTTCTATGGTTATTTCCATAGAAAAGTCTTTCTTTCCTGTTATTTCACAAATATATTCATTTTTATTTATGACTTCTACTTGTCCAGTAGCTGAAATATCGTTTGCTGTTACGACTTTTGGACCTTTCACTGAGAGTGTTAATGTCTCTTTTTGTGTTCCTGTCATTAAAAAACGTACTCTTCGTAGATTTAAAATGAGCGTAATGATGTCCTCTTTTATTCCTTCTATGGTTGCAAATTCATGAGAAACTCCATCTATTTTCACAGAAGTGATAGCAAATCCAGGTAATGATGAAAGTATAATTCGTCGTAGTGAATTTCCAAGAGTATGTCCATACCCTGGATATAGATTGTCTATCTCGAAAACACCTTTATTTTCAGTCTCAGATACTGTTCGTGGTTTTGATGGTAAAAGAATAGTGTTGTCTAACATATAATATAATCAAAAAAGTAATTAATAAATTTAACGGCTGTAGAATTCAAGCACAGTTTCAATATTAAAAGGTGTTTCCACCAGTATAGGTTTACTAACCACGGTTCCTTTTATTTGATTAGCGTCCATAGAAAGCCATTTTGGAATAATAGAATCTTTAGTTCTTTCAGCTAAATTTTGAAAAAGTACACTTCCTTTACTTCCTTCGCGTATGGTTATGATATCTCCTGGATTGGTGTGATATGAAGGAACCATAGTTCGCTTACCATTGATGAGAATGTGTCCGTGAGAACAAAGTTGTCGTGCTTTTGCTCGTGTATTTGCAATACTAAGTCGATATACAACATTGTCAAGTCGCGCTTCAAGTTTTTCATATAGCACAGCTTGAGTACTCGCTCCTTTTGTAGCCAGTGCCTCGTTCACGTATTTTGTCAGCTGACCTGCTGTAATACCATAGGAGTATCGTATCTTTTGTTTTTCGAGCAATTGCTGTCCGTAATCGGACAATTGTTTTGGTTTCGACATGGATCGTTTGCGACCTTTTTTTCCCTCAGATATAGCAAACTTCTGTGTTTGAGTTTTCTCATACACAGCTGCTCCTAGTCGTCGGCCTATTTTATATTTTGGTTTAGAAATCATAACTCAATCGAAAATTTAAATATATAATATTTGATAATAGTAGTAATTAGACACGTCTTGCCTTTTTAGCTTTTGGTCCATTGTGAGGAATTGGTGTTTCATCTCGTATTCCAGTCAACTCATATCCTTTTGCAATGAATGATCGTATAACAGGCTCTCGTCCGCTCCCGACACCTCGTATAACAGCGTCAACTTCTTTCAAACCCATTGCTTCAGCCTTTTCTGCGAGAGTATCACCTACTTTTGATGCAGCAAATGGCGTGCCTTTTTTTGCTCCTCTAAAGCCGAGAGAACCAGCGGATGACCATATCAGTGCATTTCCACTCTTGTCTGTTAAAACAGCTTTAGTGTTGTTGAAGGTTGCTTCAATGTAAATCGTTCCTGCCACAACCTTCTTTTTAGATACTTTTGCAGACGTCTTGGAAGAACCTTTTTCATTTGTACTATTTTTTTTTACTATTCTTACTTTTCCCATATGTAAATTGTATTTTGGATTATTTAATAACTAGTCTTATGTTTTTTCAACCTTTCTTCTTCCACTAGTCATTGTTTTTCTCACGTTTCCTCGTACAGTACGCGAGTTTGTTTTTGTTCGTTGTCCGCGCGCAGGAAGTTTTTTCATGTGACGGATACCTTTATAGTTTTTTATATCCTTCATTCTTTTTATATTTCCAGCTATTTCTCGTTTTAGAGTACCTTCCACTTTCATAGCTTCTATTTTTGCACGAATGTCATTTTCTTGCTCAACCGATAAATCAGCAGGTTTCATACCATAAGAGACTTTTGATTCATCTAATATTTTTTTTGCTGTTACTCGCCCAACGCCAAATACGGCCGTGAGGCCTATTTCTAATCTTTTTTCATTTGGGATTGTTATTCCTGATACACGCATATATGTTGTCTATTATGTATATAAATATTATTGTTTTTGTTTATGTTTTGGATTATCACAAATAACATAAAGATGTCTATTACGTTTAACCAATTTGCACTTTGCGCATATTTTTTTAACTGCTGCTTTTATCTTCATATATAATTTACTAAAATATAACTAAACAAATTTTCAATCGTTCAAGGGTGTATATTACCCTACTCTAAGTCGTTTGACAATACGTGCTTTACCTCCATATGGATCAAGTAATAATTCAACTTTATCACCAATAAGAACTTTTATTCTATGCATTCTCATCTTTCCTGCTAAATATGCAATTATTTCTTTATTGGAATCTTTAGTTTCACTATCATCTAATCTGACTCTAAACATCGTATTAGGAAGAGCTTCTGTTACTAAGCCGTTCACTGTTTTTCTTTCATCTTTGTTTTCACTACTCATGTATATTTACCCGATGTATAGTAACAAAAATACTCTTATACGTCAAGTGTTTTGCTATATGTTTGTGATAGCAGTACACCATAAAAATTATACATGTAAAATAGCACCACTATACCTAGTATCGGTTGGCAGAAAAAAGTAACACATTACGTTTCAGGAGTAGATTCGTTTAGTTGAACGATTTCAATATGTGACGGTTTAGAAGGAAATGTTTGTTTCCATGGAGGTCTCATTTTAACCTTAATAGATTCGAGTGCTTGATTATTGCTTATAATATTGGGTATGTTTTTAATTTTAACTCCCACTATATCAGCAAGAAACTTTGATTGATCATATTCTGCAACTAGCACAACGGTACCAGTAATCTGAACTGAAAGTACTGTGGTGTCAACTAATTTATTTTCTGTTGACATGATAAGATTTGCATCATTCATATCACCCATCGCAAGTAAAACTGTATCATCAACATCTATGCTTTCTGGTTGAGACGCTCGAATCACCTCCACAATAGATTGTTTTGATAAAATAAACGCTGTTCCTTTCATGCTAATAGAGAGCGGAATAGTAACTTCAGTATTTGTGTGGTCGTATGTTCTCTCTACTGTTTCTATAACAATAGCATCGTCAAAAGTTATAAATCCTTCTGGTACTTCAGCGTGCAATTGTGTTAGTATTTTTTGTTGTAATGCGATACGCATTTCTTCCATCTTTTTTTCATACTCTTCGTCACTTACCGTATACACCAGTCCTGTACTACCACCTGAAAGTGACGTAGTAGAACGTCCATAAAATTTCTTTGATTTGTTTGGATCATTTTTCCATCCGTATATAACAAAATCTGTCGGTCCTCCGTTGTAGTCCGCACCTCCTTTTTCAGCATGAACATTTACTTCAACTGATCCAGGAATTATTTCATCGCCTTTTTTTGTATATCCAGGTATAGAAACTGCTGTATCGGTCATATATATTTTTCCATTTGGAGCCTCAAGACGTGTATTTATGAGGAGATTCTGTTTTACTGTTGTATATTCATTATACAACTTTACTTTTCCAGTACTTGGAATATCTCCGGATATGGTACTCGACGATGTAACATTTCCTGTCTCCGTCTTCTCTACTGACATTTTTTCAAACGAAATACCTGATGATGATTGATACTTTGCGTTGTAGGTGGTATCTACTGAAAGTGTAAAAGACTTTGGTTGAACAATAATAGTAGCTTTATCAAAGGCAAGTGATAATGAAGCAAATGCGAAAATAACTGCAAAAATCGCTATAACCCAAAGAAACTTTATTTTTCTTGGTGTACGTGAATGTGGTGTTACTGCTCCAAAATCTTCATTAAGTTTTCCGTGTCTAGCATATCTCATTAAAAATGGATTTGTTTGAATCTCTGAATTAATGTTGTTTATTTCTGTTCTGTCATTTTCTTCAAGACTTTTCACTGAAGTATTTTGAAATACAGTAGACTGTTTATTGTTTTCTTCCACTGTCTGCGTATTAGAAGAAATATTTTTGAATTGAGTGTCTTGATTTTTCGTTTGTGGTCCTCGTATATCTTCTATTGGTTTTCCCATATATGTAGTATATCTCTTTTTATTAATCTATCAAACTATTATTTTTGTTTTGTAGAAACATACAGAGCAAATAGTTCTAACGGCACGTCGTATTCAACTCCTGAAGCAGTGCGAATATATTGATTGAAATGCTCTGGAGCTATAGCTATACCACTAAATGCCTGTGATGCAATGGTAAAACCTTGAACAATTTCATTATGTAAAGCATTTTCTATCCATTGTATATTTTTACCACTACTGACTAAAAAAATAGCATCTGGCACAATAATTCCTTTGGAAATTGATGTGAGTGCTTCACTAAAAACTTCGGCCCAATGTGAAGTCGCGTTTGATAACCCTTTTTCAACACCAGTTACCAAATTATCTTCCAGAGTGCCCTCTTTGTACATTCGTAGACATGTTGCAACTTCTTTTTCTGTCCTTCCTAGTGTTTTAGAAATTTCATATGTTTGGTTTTGTAAACCAACAGGAAAGGATACTGATTGAGAAAGAGCTCCTTCATGAACAATTACAGCTTCTGAAAGTATTTCTCCAATCTCAATAAAAAGAAAACTCTTTGTCTCAAAAAACATATCTCTTAAAACAGCAAAATAAGCAAATATAGAAGTATGAAAATTTATTTGTGTTTTGGGTAATTGACTTTTTATGGTATCAGTAAAATCTGAAAGTGCGACTCGGGAAGCTGTGGCCATATGCATGACTAAATTAATGTTTTTTGTTATTTTATTGGTTGGCTCATCTACAACATACCCATTTAGTGTCATATTCATAGTTTTGGCTTCAAATAATTCCAAATTGTCTCCCAAATGATTTGCATTTTGTTTTACCTCAGACAAAAAGGTGGTCTCTTCTTTCTTCATTAAATCGTGCATCAATTTTTTTGTTATTTTAAAAGGTTTTTCTTTTGATTGAGATACAAATCGTGTTTGTGAAAATTGCCACGGTGAAGACAATATCACATGGACGTCTGTAGGTATTTTCATCTTAGAATCTACTAAAGAAGTTAATACTTTTTTTAATACTTTATCCGTAGCTTGCAAATACAATTCCATGGTCACCGATTCAGGAAGAGGAATTGATTCACGAATACTCCATAAAACTCGACGATTAGAAATTTCCATTTCAACTGTTTCATTACAAATAGCCACTCCAACTGAACCAGAATCAATGGTTATAATTGTCATTTCATGCGTTTTTATTTTCTTTGAAATGTTAAACATATGATAGTAGTATACTACACCTTATTCTTCTTGGGAAAGTATTTTTATGTTGTATACAATACACCCTTCTATGCTAATAAAGTACAGTACCTTTGATTCGTCGTACACCCGACGAAGAAGCTTCTTCTTTTAAAATTTTGAAAGTGCCAATACTTTTAGTTGACACGACATGAGGTCCACCGCAAAATTCTTTTGAAATACTATTACCATTTTTATCTTCTATAAAATATACAGATACTGTCTCTGGATACTTAGCTCCAAATTCCATTTCTGCTCCTATTTTTTCAGCATCTTCGCGTCGCATCTCTCGTTGTATCACCATGTAATCATTATGTATTGCATTATTTACAAATGCTTCAATTTCATGTTTTTCCTCATTAGTCAATTTTCTTTCAAAAGAAAAATCAATACGTAAACGTTCTTCTGTTATATTACTTCCCTTTTGCTTAACATGTGATCCTAAAACTGACTGTAGTGCGGCGAGTAATAGATGGTGTGCAGTGTGCAGTCTGATCGTCTGCTCATTATGATTTGCTAATCCCCCTTTAAAGATCCCCGCGCTCGCGGTTCGAGATAGTAGTTGGTGTTCACTCATTTTTTTTTCATAGTCATCAATATCTACTTTCATACCACTTTCTTCTGCCAACTCTTTTGTCATCTCAATAGGAAACCCATACGTGGTTGCTAGAGTAAATGCATCACAACCTTTTTTAAATTCTTTCATTCCTTGTTCCAATGTCTTTTGAAAATGTTCATATTCTTCTGCAATAATTTCTCGGATTTTTACTTCTTTGAGTCGTGGATACGTTGGTGTGTATTTTTCAAGAAACATATCTATTATCAAAAGCAATGTATTTTTTTCTAAACCGTAGTGTTGAGCACGAACCATAGCACGTCGAATCAATCTTCTGAGTATATACCCTCTATCTTTGTTGTCTGGAACTACACCGTCTGAAATTATAAACATAGCTGTACGAATATGATCAGCTATAATTCTTAAAAATTTTTCATTTATATTTCTACTTTTGTTTTTATTTCCTATCGTAATTTGTTCTTTTAAAAAATCTATAGTATCTACGAATATATCTGTATCATATACATTTTTTTTGTGTTGCACTGTCGCCAATAATCGCTCAAAACCCATTCCAGTATCTATACCTAGTGTTTCTGCTTTGACTAATTGTGCTTCACCTTTGTCTAGTGCTTCACGTGTTCCCTTACACATATATTCATTGAAAACAATATTCCAAATTTCCACATCGTCACCATGTGCGTTTTTGCAATAGATTTCTGTTGTTGGACCACAGGGTCCACTGAGCCCCGTAGGTCCCCAAAACACATCACTTCCTTCTTGTCGGATATCAGTTATACCCAACGATTGCCATAGATCACGAGACTCAATGTCTTCTAGAACCATACCCTCGCCTTTATAATATGTTACGTAGGATATGGTCAAACCCAACTCTTTTGTTATAAATTCATGGGCATATACAATAGCCTCCTTTCTTCCATATCCACCAAATGAAAAATTACCCAACATTTCAAAAAAAGTCAGGTGGGTGTCATCTCCCACATCGTCTATATCTCCAGTTCTCACACACTTTTGACAAGACGTTATATTGTTGTTGTTGAAATCCTTTATTGCATCTTGCGGTGCGCCATAATACTGCTTGAACTGTTGCATGCCAGCTGTGGTGAAAAGCACTGTTGGATCATTTTGTGGCACCAATGAAGAAGAGGTAACAATAGTATGACCTTTGGATTCAAAAAAATTTAAAAAAAGTGTTCGTAATTCATCTGAGTGCATATTGTTGTATTCTCTTCAAAATAACATGTATAATAATTTATCGTTCTGTGTTTTCATGTACTGTTTGTAACATCTCGCTCTTTTGATTTGATTTAAAATGTGGCATCACTTTTTTTTCTACAGCACGCTCAACAAACCATAACACAATAAATATAAACAACGTCATAATTGTTGCAGCAATAGCTATTGAGAAGAAACCAAAACCTGCTGCTGTCCCTATTGCAGCAGCAACCCAAATACCTGATGCAGTAGTAATACCAGTCACATGATCATCTCGTACCATTATAATTCCTGCTCCAAGAAAACCAATTCCAGTCACTATCTGTGATGCTACACGAAGTGGGTCTGCATTCAATCCAGCATGATGCATCGAAATGACTGTTTCTGAGATAATAACAAAGAGAGCTGATCCCAGAGCTACCAACGAATAGGTTCGTAATCCTGCAGCTTTGTTTGCCACAACACGCTCTGTACCAAGCGCCATACCACAAAGCATAGCAACAAGTAAACGAAGTATTACGATAAGTGTAAAATTATCCATGAAAATGTATTTTCTATAACAGTCGTACTGCTATCTATTACTATCTAATAAACACACTCTGTGTATTGTACTCATTGTGGCCAATACTGCAAGAGTGGAGAGTCCGGTTCATCTATGTTTACTTTTCTTTACTTTTCTACAACTCCCCCGCCTATAACGCGCATACCATCGTAGAATACCACCGATTGACCTGGCGCTATGGACGGACGCGCATGTAGAATTATCTTTGCTTCATGTGCTGTGGCTTCACTGACTGTTACGGCATACTGTTGACCATGATACAAAATTTGCGCTGTGCACATACTGTTTTTCTGAGCTGGCTCCAAAACCCAACTTACTGGGGTTATGGAAACCATTGTATAGTCTGTGTATTCCGTAGTATTGTCATTTTTTGTCTTTTCTGCAACCGTAATTGTATTTGCTTTCATGTCTTTGGCAACGACGTACAGCGGTTTATCATTAACTGTTTGTTTTTTTGTATTAAAGCCGTGACGTTCTCCTATAGTGAAATATACAGCTCCGGGATGGATACCTATTTTTTTTCCATCAATATTCAAAATATTTCCTGGTTGTGTGTCGATATAATGTTGCAAAAATTCCTTCATGTCTATAAGACCTAGAAAACATACACCTTGACTGTCTTTTTTAGTCGCAGTGGGTAAACAGTACTTTTTCGCTAGTAGTCTTACTTTTTTTTTAAACAAATGACCTATAGGAAATAGCGTGTGTTCTAGATCATTTTGAGTTAGGGTCCATAAAAAATATGATTGATCTTTTTCAGTATCTACTCCTCGCACAAGAGAGTGGTGGTATATTTCTGTATCACCATCTTTTTGTATCGATGAAATATTTTGTGCATAATGGCCAGTAGCTATCGCATCTGCACCATGAGAAACTGCAAAATTCCAAAATATACCAAATTTTACAACTCGATTACACATAACATCTGGATTGGGAGTTCTACCTTTTCGGTATTCATCAATCATGTAGTCTACAACACCTTGTTTGTAGCTATCTACAGCATCGCATTCTAAAAATGGTATACCAAGATGCGCACAGACACGCATAGCATCACGTCTTTCTTGTCGCCACGTACACGGTATCCATTCCGGAGTCCAAGTTCGGATAAATACTCCAGTCACATCATGTCCCTCATCTCGTAGTAGTGCAGCTGAAACAGAAGAGTCCACACCTCCGGAAACGCCAACAAAAATTTTAAGTCGATTTTTCACTCTTATATTAAATACGAAAATGAAGATTTGAGCAAATAAAAAACCCCTAGATATTAAGGAGTTTTTAAAATAGATTTTTCATGAATTATTATGCCTAGTTCAACATAATTATCAAATATTTTTGAAATACATTTTCTTTCTAAATAAATATTTGGATTTTTGTTTGTATAAACTAGAGAAGGAATGAACGGATATTTTTTTTTATGTTCGTTTTGACCTTCAATCGACATCTTTAACTGTAAAGGTACTTTTGTGTTATGGCGAACAATATAACAATCGATACCCAAAGTTTCGTCGTGTTTTTTTTTAGCATGATGAGAATTATCAAAACCATATGAACGTATTCTCTCTACTATTTTATTTTCATCAATTTTTTCAATTTTTCGTTGTTCAAAACATGAAAAAATTTCTAAAAGTATTTCCTCTGCAGTAGTTTTTTCAGTTATTGTCCAATGATAACCATTGAACAATCTTTTTCCATATTCTATATTTTGAAATTCACCTCGATATTGAAAAGAATTTATGTATAAACTAAAATTTAGCCACACATAATCAAATCGTATCACTATTGTAATTTCTTTAATTCCAAATTTTCTTTTTTTTATTTTATACTGTTGGATGCTTCCTATTTTTGTATAAGCGTCCAATTCTACGACAAGGTCCTCATATAGATGACCCCACCAATCGTGCGATATCACCGAATATGCTATTGTCATGTGTCTATTTTTGTTGTTTGGTTTATTCTAGCATGGATATTCATGTATGTACATACATCAAAATTCTGTAGTAAGCTCTAGGACACGTGCATTATTTTTTCATAGAGCTGACACAACGTTCGTGCATCAGATAGTGCTGTGTGTGCATTTGGATTTTTTATACCAAAATATTCTGAAAGAGCATGTAAGGAGTACTTTTGATCATCGTTTGAGTGCATGCGAGCAAAAGCAATTGAGATAGTATCTAGACGTGGATAATGCATTTGATTTGGAATTCCTGTTTGACGAAATGCTTTGTCTACAAATCCTGCATCAAATGCAAGGTTGTGAGATATAAAAATAGTATCTTTTGTAATATCTGAAAAAAGTTTCATTGCATCCTTTAGGTCATGTGCAAATATCCAATCTGTCTCATTGTAGCCATTGACACGCAACGCTATAGGGTCAGCGTCTTGTATTCGAGTTGGTTTTATTTTTACTTCAAACTCTTTCTCTGGAATTAGTTTCAGTTTTCCGCCAACCCACTCCTGACGAGCTAGAACACATCCGATTTCTATCAGTTCATGTTGGTCAACATCAAGTCCGGTAGTTTCTGTATCAATAAATGCTAATGTATGTTTTTTCATTTTTACTAGTTTTGCAAATACCTAGATTTATTTGCTTTATGCTCTTCGAAATTCTTTGCATAATGTATTGTACCATAGCGATCATGTAAATAATACAAATACGGTGAATCTTCCGGATACAGTGCTGCTTTAATAGATTCAATGCCAGGATTGGTTATAGGTCCTGGAGGTAACCCTTTGTTTGTATAGGTATTGTATGGTGAGTCTGTGTTCAAATCTACGATAGTTAACTGTTGAGATGTCTTTCCTAATAGATACAAAAAGGTGGCATCAACTTGCAGTGGCATACCAATGCGTATTCTTTTCCATAGTATACCTGAAACAATGTTTCGGTCATCATCTCCACGAGCTTCTTTTTCAATTATAGACGCCATAATGATTATATCTTTTTCTGTTTTTCCGCTTGCTTCTATATCAGCTGTCAGTGATTCCACTTTTGTTTCAAAATTCTTCTTTACTGTATCAATAACTTCCGATGGCGATACTGTTGAAAAAAAATAATATGTATCAGGAAACAGGTATCCTTCATCGTTTTTTGATAACTCTAGAAAAAGAGTAGTATTAAAAGAAGGAATAGTATTGTCCAATATGTTTGCCATTTCGTACCTATTCATTCCTTCAGGTATGGTTATTTTCAAACGTGAGTTGCCGTACTCATGATTTCGAAATCTATGTACAATATTCCACATATGCAGTGGTGTATCAAACACATAATCACCACTGGCAAGCGTACGGTCGTCACCGAGAGCGACAAACAATATTGAAAATATCCTATCATTTTTAATATATCCTTTTGATTCAAGCTCTTTAGAAATTCCTGTAATAGTAGTACCTTGCTTGACAATTACCGTCGTATGCTGGGGAAAATTTTTGGGAGGGATAAAAAATATTGCATAAAAATAAACACCGATTGCACAAAAAATGAAAAACAATACACGATTACGCTTTGTTTTGGCAGACTTCATATCAGTATGAGTTACATTAAAATACTGCTCCATATCTACAGAGGAAGATTTGCAGGAGGTTTTGCTGTTCTCGTTTCTGCACGTTCAAGTGTAGGAGTTTCTGTTCCTCTGCTTGGGAAGTGCCATATGGTAGCTAACTCTTCTGTATTCATAATATAATATTTTGGTTTATTCGAAGGAATAAAAAAAGACAGTATAGGGTATTCTATCGTCAACCAAAACGGAGGATAAAAAAGTACTCGTAATTTGTAGTACATGAGCATACGATTTTTTTTGACAAGTAAATTATTTCCAAATGGATCTTGCCATGGGTAATCATACTGTGTAGATCTGACTCTCTCAAATTCGTTCAAATGAGGACTAGCATATTGTCGCCACATCAGTCGAAAACCTCTTCGTGTATTGTTGTCCCACGCCTGTCGATTGGCAACATATAGTGTACGAATACCCGTATCAAACGGAAGTTTATTTGCTGCCCTGTTGACAGCGTCGGTAACTGGCTTTAACACATCCGGAGTACGAGATTCTCTACTTTCTCTTTCAGCAAAATCAATTGAGTGTTTTGTATACGGTTCAAGTATTTTATTTAAAAATGCATTCATTTCATCTAGGTAGCCGTGGTGTCCAAAAAGTGTCCCATGAGTGTGCCACACTTTTCGAGATGCTCGTATGATAATCTGTACCCATAGTTCTTCTCCTTTTTTTATAGAAGCCATGTATTCTAGTACACCTGAAAGTGGATCATTTTTGAATTCATCTTTAGGGTCTTTGTCGAGTCCAAAATCAATGTACGTCTTGATTGGCAACACATCGTGTTTTTTCTTATCAAACTCACATCCCCATACGTCATATGCTCCATTTTTCACAAGTTTGGGTATACGTCGAGTATAGTCTTCTACCTCTTTTATCTCAACTTGAGGAAATTGAGCATACAACTGAGACTCTACAAGTTGCCGAGTTCTAGACGGACATCGAATATAGAAATGAACCTGTCCATCTATTGAAGCTATTTCCAGTGAAAACCAAAACCACACTGCTCCTTGCACAAAAATTTCCCACAAACCTTTTTCGGTATGTTGAAACAACGCGCCAGTAATAAACAATTCCATGGCAAGAGGATTTTTTTTCATATCTCGAGGCACAGTGATTTCGAGTACATTCCATTTGATACCCGCAATAAATTTTTCAGACACATAATGATGCCACATATGTTCTGCAAAATAGAGTAAAAGCAACGGAGCCCAAATCACTGACAAATCAGCAAAAATAAAATGAATTATATTTTGTAATATCGATGTTCCGTATCCCATATGTTAGTATTTCACATTGAGTTTTGTTGTTAAGCCAGTTCCACTATGCACGAAATACAAATACCCAGACAAATTCTCTGGTGTATCTGGATACACAAGCGTAGTAAAAAAAGAAATAGTGTTACCAGTTGTCGAGCCGAGAAGAGAAACAGGAATAGCAGTTGTTATAGGCACATCACTCGAAGTAAACAATTGTACCGTTGCAAGCTTTCCATCAACGACTTCCCACCCACAGCCATTTGCATACCCTTGTACAACCAGAGGACTTTTGACCTTTGAATCAGGTAATGGAGCTTCTATGTTTATACCACACACTACTTCTGGTTTTGCTACAGGCGGAGATGGTACTGTTGGTGCAGTCGTGAATACAGTCTTTGTTTCTTCAGGAGCTGGCCCATATGCTCGTTGCACATTCTGTGAGAAAAAACCCATTATAGTGAGTGCCAAAACTAATCCAATTATAGCCAGTATCCAAATAACAAATCCACTGTGGTGGGTGTTTTTCATATGCATATAGTATACCTGTAATTATCAATTATTACAAAACAGTTATAAGTATCTATGCGTACAATTTCATTGTACTATACGAAATCGAAAATTGAAGTTTATTTGTTACTACAATGATAGCATAGTGAACTACGTAACAAGTAATGTTTCGATACAAATATACACCAGCTATACAAAGTTTGTTCAATGATACTATCAGTAAAAATTTGCATTATAAAATTTCACTAACCACACAAATGCAAGCAGAGCTACTAATTTTCAAAAGGATTGAATTTACAAACTCACAACTAAGTCACTGTACAGTACGGTGTTGTTTATGAAGCAAGACTGTAGAGTCCGTTTTTATTTTTTTTGAAATACTTTGCGTTTTGAAGGTTAACTAAAATTGTATTTCGTTTGAGATATCTTTCTTTCAAAACTTGATCTACAACTTCTTCTTTTGGCAATGGACCTTTTTTCTTCAAAATATCTTGGATAACATCACGAACAACACCAGACTTGTATCCCCACTCAGAAAGCGCGTACATACCACGACCTACGAGTACAAAACGTTTATCTTTTATAAGTTCATTGTGACACGTTGCTGTATGAGTTTTCTTGCAGAAAGTTATTTCTATTGCTTTCGCAACTTCTCGGAAATGCATAGGACTTCCATGCTTTCGCATTATGAGATAGGCATAATCTTTTATTCCACGGGTTTTCACATTTCCAGACGTTGCTTTACCCCATTCTCCAAGAGGGTTACACGCCAACATTTTTGAAAAAGACAACCATCGTCGCAATGCTTCTTCATCTTTGTATTGCTCGTTGAGATCTTTTAGTTCGTCTAAAAATTTTGTAATAATTTCTGACTCACCCACCAATTCATCATCAGTCAGAGATGTATAGACTTTTTTCAAAGCCGTATGTACTGATTCCGCAACATCTTTCTTTGTAGCCCATCGAGATTTAAAATTTTCGTCTTCTTTGTGTTTAGTAAACATATCACCTAATACTAAAAAGAAATGTATATGATTTTGTGTTACTTTGTCTTTTGATAAAGTGTTCAGTAGTTCTTCCTCACCTACGACATTTCCCATACTCGACAATATCTCTTCTAGTTCTGAAAATATAGTAGCATTTTCTTTGAATGAAGGACTTTTTCTGATAAGAATTATTGCAGCATTTTCAATCTGTCGTACTCGTTCCCGCGTAATGTTGTATTTTTCACCGATGTTCTCAAGAGTCTTTCTTTCTTCTTCGTTGAGTCCGTATCGAGATACTATAACATCATGCGCACGATCTTGTAGATCTGTCAGTAACTTCTTTGTAACATTTTTTGGTTTAAAGCTAATTGATTTTGCCATACATAAGAAAATAACTAATAAAGGTGTATTTCAATACTGTGATAATATCATTGCTTATTGAAAAAGTCAATTATTTTTACTCGTACATACATGTGTGTGTTTGGATACAATATACTGCGTGTTGAATCTTTTCTTTTTTATGAATTGTAAACGTACTACTATGATTTTATCGCTTGCCTTTTGCTCGAGATTGTTCAGTTAAAAGCATTTTTCGCAGTCGCACAGAGGTTGGTGTGATTTCCAGATATTCATCTTCATTCATAATTTCCAAACCTCGTTCGATAGAAAGCGTGAACGGAGGTTTCAACACTATTGCTTCATCGTTACCAGATGAACGCACATTCGTAAGGTTTTTGCCTTTGATAGGGTTTACGGCCATTTCTTCGCCTTTAGAAGTGTTACCTATTACCATTCCTTCGTACACATCGACACCGTGACCAATATAGAGTACTCCACGATCCTGTAGATTCCATAGAGCGTATCCAGCAACTTTCCCAGTTATCATCGTAGTCATTGATCCAACATCACGTTTTTTTATTTCTCCAGCATACGGTTTGAATCCAAGTACTCGTGAGGACATAATTCCCTCTCCTTTTGTGTCTACCACAAATTGTCCCTTGTATCCTAGCAAACCTCGCGTAGGAATTTCGAATGTTAAACGAGAAATACCATGAGTTTCTCGCATACCTACCATGATACCTCGTCGTTTAGTAATACGTTCAATTACAGCACCAGAAAACTCTGTTGGTACGTCTATATAGAGTTCTTCAAAGGGCTCCAATTTTACATTGTTCTCTTCTTTTATTATTACTTTCGGTTGTGACACTTGCACTTCATATCCTTCACGTCGCATGTTTTCTAGCAATACCGCCACATGGAGTTCTCCTCTTCCGTATACCTTATAGTATACAGGCCCATCATTGACGTCTTGATCCTGTGGATCAAAATCAATCTTGAGACCAACATTGATTTCTAATTCTTTTTCTAAACGTTCTCGTATCTGTCGCCCTGTTACAAATTTACCCTCCTTACCAGCAAAAGGAGAATCATTGACTAAAAAATTGAGAGAAATTGTCGGTTCATCAATTGCAATAGAAGGCATCGCTTCAAAAGACTCTCTATCAGAAAGCGTTTCACCTATATAGACATCCGGAATACCCGCAATCATGACTATATCGCCCGCTACAGCGGTTTTTACAGATTCACGTACAATCCCATTAAATGTAAAAAGTTTTGTTATTCGATTGGTTCTACTATTTCCATTTTCGCCTTGTATAAACACGTTCATGCCGTCAGTAATAGTACCTGCATAAATTCTCACAATTGCCATCCGACCAAGAAAATTATCGTATGCCAAATTAAATACCTGTGCTTGTAATTGTTCACTACTTTTATCTACAGAAACTGCAGGAACCTCTGTGAGTACTGTATCAAGTAGCGGTTCAAGGTTTGTCGATTCATCGGTAAGGTTGATTTTAGCAATACCATCACGAGAAATAGCATAGACGGTATGAAAATTCAACTGTTCGTCAGTGGCACCTAGTTCCATAAATAATTCAAACACCATGTCATGAACTTCTTTTGGGTTTGCTGCTGGTTTATCTATCTTATTTATTACTACTATAGGTTTTAGTCCAAGTTCTAAAGATTTTTTTAACACAAAACGAGTTTGAGGCATAGGACCCTCTTGTGCATCCACCAGTAAAAGCACCGAATCAATAGCACGAAGTACTCGTTCTACCTCACTACCAAAGTCAGCGTGACCTGGTGTGTCTACTATATTGATTTTTGTTCCTTTGTAGTTAACAGAAGTATTTTTTGAATAGATAGTAATACCTCTTTCTTTTTCCAATGCGTTTGAATCCATAGATGCACCATCCTGAGACATACCACATTCTTTCATGAGTGCATCTGTAAGTGTTGTTTTTCCGTGGTCGACGTGTGCGATTATTGCTATGTTTCTGATTTCCATGAAATAGTTTTGTTATATTACTCAGCAAATAAAAATGCCGGAATATTTCGGCTGAGTTATAGTAACACATATATAGCTCATATGGCAAGTGTTTAGGCTATTCTGCGAATACGTATCTAACGGTAAATAATGAAATTATTGTTTACGTAATATTCAATCTAGTAACAACAATATTTTATACTACTAAAACAAATTAATTTTTAGCGTATTGTTTAAAAAAATATACATTTCAACACATACTAGATTACCTATCATATATAATAGTATCTATTTTAAAATTAAAATGATTATTCCATATTCAATCCCCTGCTAAATAGTATATCCATTCACCATCAGATGTAATTCCTATTCGATAATATATGTATCCACCAAACTCACGGTAACTCTCTATTTCTTCATTTGTCAAAAAAGTCTTCATCAATGATATATCCTTTTCTGTCCACATTGATGGTTCAACTGTAAAAAAAGACGGCCAACTATAAATATTTCCATTTACAGCATACGGTAGATTTAGTAAGGTAATTATCGTATCAAATGAACTATTTTTTTCATCTTTCTCAGACAATTTTAAATATTCTGCGAAACCACTCTCATAATCCCCACCAAAACTATAATGGAAATTTGATCCAGTTTCTTTTGCCAATCTTTCGTAATTTCTTTCCAATGCTGCTTTGTATATAGCTTGTCGTTTGTTTTCTACTGCATCCGGTAGTCCATCTTGAGACGCAAGTTCGTTCACTGAAACGACAGGACTATCTTCAACTACAGGTATTTTATTCTTTTCGTAAGTAATAAATAGTACACTTATAACGGATATAAGAAGTAAAAATACAATCAGGATTTTCCAATTCATATACTTAGCATATCATATTTGCGCTTGTTCGAGGTCGAACCTCAAACATCTTAGAACAAATGTATAACGTCTCGAACAGTGACAAGTATCATAAGAGCAATCAAAATAAAAAATCCAATAGTGTTTGCCCATTGAAATACTTTGAGAGGAACTTGCTTTCGAGTTACTGCTTCAATTCCAACAAAAAGCAATCTTCCTCCATCTAGTGCAGGAAAAGGCACGAGATTGATAACCGCAAGGTTGAGCGAAATAATAGCCATCAATGACAACACTTGCGCAAACCCTATGCGAGCAGCATCACCTATGATACCCGCTATTCCAACAGGACCAGTAACTGACGACAGATTTGTTCCACCAGAGAAGAGTCCCACAAATCCAGTTATGATTTGTTTTGTCGTGTAGAGTGTTGTTTTCATTCCTTGGGTAAATGCTCTGAAAAAAGGCAACTTTACTTGCGAGACAGTATCCATACTAATTCCTATTTTAGCGTCTCCATTTTCATCTATTGAAGGCTGTATAAGATAAAAAAATGTTTCTTTGTTGCGTTTGACCGTGACCGTCAACTCACTCGTTTTATGCTCATTGATAAAATGTATCAATGACTCGCTGGTAACGCTCGTATCCGAGTCGTCATCCGTACTGATCGACGTTATGATATCTCCTCCCATAATTCCAGCGATTTCAGCAGGAGAATGTGGGATTGTGTCAATAACCATCAATTGTGGCTCACTTTGAATGTATGAGTCATCTAAATCAGCTGTCGAAGCAGTGACTCCACCGAGCAGTGTAAAAGATATCAAAAGCCACCCAACAAGAAAATTCATAACAATACCAGCTATCAAAACCAAAGCTTGAACGTATTTGGGTTTTGAAACAAAACTATCTTTTGGAGTGACACCGTTTTGCCCAACGACACTATCATAGTTCTCACCATAAATCTTTACAAAACCACCAAAAGGTATCCAATTGAGTGTGTAATCAGTTCCCTTATAGTGAAACATTTTTTTTATACGAGGAGGAAAGCCGATACCAAATTCGTCAACACGTATTTTGAAAAGTTTAGCAACAATAAAATGTCCCCACTCGTGGGTTACTATTAGCACTAATAATATGATGATAAAAATGATGATTGACATATGAGTTATCCGAGAATTTCTTTCTCTTTCTTTGCAAACAAAGATTCGAGATCGGCATTAACGGTATCGACATTCTTTTGCAATTCTTCTTTTGCGCGAAACTTATCATCTTCTGAAAATCCTCCTTCTTTTGCTTTCATTTCTATATCGTTTTGTACTTCTTCTCGTGCTTTACGTACGTTGATACGAGCATCTTCGAGTTTCGTTTTCAATACTTTAACCAATTTTTCTCTGTTTTCGGTAGTAAGCATAGGAAAAATAACTCGTACTCCATCAGAATCAGAGACAACAGACAAACCAAGATTACTCTGCGTGATAGCTTTTTCTATTTCCTTTATCATTTGTTTATCCCAAGGAGCTATACGAAGCGTTTTAGGATCTTCAATAGAAACAGTTGCGATATTTTTTATTGGCATGTATGAACCATATGAATCAATAGAAATATTGTCCAACACAATCGGCGACGCTTTGCCTGTGTGGATACTGGCAAGTTCTTTTTGAAGCCAGTCTAAAATCTTTTTTGATTCATCTTTAAATACGGAAAAATTGTAAGCCATGTGCATATAGTAGCATTAATATAAATAATTCTCAACAATAGTATGCTATACTTTTATCATGAAACTCATATTTTTAGATACAGAAACTACTGGCAACGAATCAAAAGACAGGTTGTGCCAACTCGCGTACAAAGAAAGAGATACAGGAAATACATACTCCGAACTTTTCAAACCACCTTTACCGATTTCTATTGAATCAAGCGCAGTTTGCCACATCACCAACAAGATGGTTTCTGAAAAGTCATTATTCAAAGAATCGTCCGATTATCAGATTGTCAAATCTTTACTTGAAGAGAAAAACACAGTTACAATAGCGCACAACGCAAAGTTTGATGTTGGAATACTTCAACGTGAAGACATAGAACCACATGCATTTGTTTGCACCTTACGCGTAGCAAGAGCATTGGATAAAAACGGTGTTATACCTAGATACAATTTACAGTATCTTCGATATTATTTAGATATAGAAATATCTGCAACCGCACACGATGCATTGGGTGATGTACTTGTTCTAGAACAATTATTTGAAAGACTTTTAAAAAAAATTATTGATGAGGATAAAACAAGTGAAGATGAAGCATTGAAAAAAATGATTGATATTTCAAGTCATCCATCACTAATAAACAAAATATCTTTTGGAAAATACAACGGTCGCATGGTAGAAGAGATTGCAAAAGAAGATCCTGGGTATTTAACATGGTTGTTAAAGGAAAAGCGTAAAAGCGATTCTGATGAAGAGGACTGGATTTTTACTCTGGAGATGTATTTGGGTAAATAAAAAGAGATGCACACATAATAGTAGTGATGCATCTCTTTTTTTTATGCGATAGGTGTGAGTAAATCTATCGGAATTTTCTTTTTTATTTTACTATCCACATTTATAGTTTTTACGCCAGGGATAGCGTAATAACTGATTTCTCCTTCAAGAATAATTCTAGGAGTTTCTATTTTTGAGATCGCACTATGGATCTCACGAAAAGTTGCTTTTTTTTGTTTTTTTTCTACTAACATTTTTAAAGAATTTAGTGAGCAAAGACTATAGCATACTTCGCATTTCTTGTCTTCATGGTACAATACAAACATGCAAACTGGACTTATAATTGTATCGGTTATTATCATCGCGCTTCTTTGTGTACTTATCGCTATATCGATACGAAAGCAGAAAAATTCACCTGAAGATCAAAGTGCTCTTCAATTACTACTTTCTCATATCAACTCTCTATCACAATCTGTCGATTCAAAGCTCGGAGAAAACCAGAAACAAATGACCGATTCTTTGCGCTTTCAATCAACTGAAACAAGTCGTATAATTTCTGACATAACAGAAAAACTTACTCGGTTAGATGAAACAAACAAACAAGTAGTTTCTTTTACTGACCAACTACAAAGTTTGCAAGATATATTGAAAAACCCAAAACAGCGTGGAATACTTGGTGAATACTATCTAGAAACACTGTTAAAAAATGTTATGCCCCCTGGTAGTTTTGAAATGCAGTACAGACTAGGTGTTGACGAAGCTACGGGAAAAGAACTGATACCAGATGCAGTTGTGTTTGTAAAAGACAAAATAATACCTATTGATTCGAAATTTTCATTGGAAAACTACAATCGCATAAGCGAGACTAGTGATCCTGCAGAAAAAGAAAGATTGGAAAAACTATTTTTAAATGATTTAAAAATGCGAATAACTGAAACTTCTAAATATATACAACCCGAAAAAGGTACAATGGAATTTGCTTTTATGTTTATTCCTCACGAAGCTATATATTATGATCTTATAGTAAATAAAATAGGCGCAATAACAGAAGATACTGAAAACCTTATACAAAGAGCTGCTAGCAAATACAAAGTAATTATTGTGTCTCCAACTTCATTTCTTGCATATTTACAAACAGTTCTCCAAGGTCTCAAAGCGCTACAAATAGAAGAAAGCGCAAAAGATATAATAAAAAGAGTTTCTGAGCTATCGAAACATTGGAAGAGCTATGAAGAGTATCATAACAAACTAGGCAATACTCTAGCTACAGTTCTGAACCACTACAATGCTTCTAGCAAAGAACTAAAGAAAGTAGACAAGGATGTTTTACGTATTACAGGAGTAGCTGGTGAGTTTGAACCATTGCAAATAGATGAAAAAGTAGAAAAAGATAGTTGAACTATCTTACAAGTAAATAAATGATCACATTGTAGTGTGGCCGTTTTAATTAAAATAAATTTGAATAAAATATGTCCTCACGATATATTATTATGTTTTTTATTTCATCAATTTTTTTATTCCGAATAATCTTGTTTATTCGTAAATATTTTTTTACCGCAACTTCAAATCCATTGGATATGAAATTTGCAATTTGTTCTGGTTTTAATGTTTTTTCAAAAATTGCCTCTGTAGCAATCCAGAAATTTGTTTCATTTATATTCATATTTATTTTTTCAAAAATTTGAAATAAATATCAACATGCTATTTTAAAATGTCAATCTTTACACCACTTCGCCTAGATACGGTACGGATATCATTTTCTCTTTTTTTTCAATTTTTGTGTTCTTTTTTTGGTAGCTTTTTACTGCGTTCATACTGGACGCCAAAACAATTGCGTATTCACCATACTTATTCGTAACTTCGTCTATACTGCTGTATAGTTCATTTTTCATAAATAAGTTGTCAAAAAGAGACTGAGTCATGTTTTTTCGTGATATCAAACCGAGACACGATACTCCTGTTTTTTTATATATTTTATTTTCCACAAATATCGAATCAAAATACTTTCTTGCTTGAGAAACTATTTCATGTGTGAAATTTGTAAAATCTCGTAGTTCTACATCTATTGGATATACCCTCAGTTCATTGTCTTTAATAAATATTGAAATTTTTTTTGTATATAAACTCATACGACGAAGTCGTGCACAAGATATTTCGATATTTCTAGCTAGATGTGAAAACACATATTCTCTATCACAAGAATTTCTCGGAAATGTACGAGTCGATTGTATAGACTTCATAGCCATATACTCTGTGCATACTCCTAAAATTGATACTCCTCGTAGTTCGTGCCAAAGCGTCTGATACGGTAATGAAAAATTTCTTTTTACCCATTCTTCTTCTTTATGTATAAATATAATAGCAGTTGTAACGCCTACACTACAAAACTTCTCTGACATACTTTTTCCTATGCCCCATACATCTCCAATAGGTAGATCTACTAAAAAATCTTTTATATCTGTGTGTCTCATGGCGGTAAAACCATCTGGTTTTCGGTTTTTCGATGCCACCTTTGCCAACACTTTTGTTGGAGCAAGTCCTAAAGAAAAAGTGAGACCCAGCTCATCTTTCAATGCCTGTTTTAGATTTCTTGCACATTCTATTTGCATCTCCCACGTGTCTATATGACTTACATCTACAAAGCATTCATCTATACTATAGTCCTCTACAATATCAGAATATCTATTTGCTATTTGTTGCATACGAGAATTGTATTGTTTGTATAAACCAAAATTTGAAGGAAGTATTATAACGTGTGGAAAATCTTTTTTAATTTTAAAAATAGGCATACCTCGAGTTATGCCTATTTTTTTTGCTTCTATATTCATCGAGCTGGCTATCCCCCGTTCAGCACCTGTTATAACCGGTTTTCCCCGTAAGTCAGGCCGTGACAAAACCTCGCATGAAACAAAAAATGAATCTCCGTCTATGTGAATAATCATAGTAAAAGTATAAAATGCAAATATGTCGTATATAATGTAGCTACAAGACACTACAGGATACAAGACACTTTCTAATATTTTCTAACAACACCTCTAACAACAGCAACTATAGAAAGCTCTCCTTCTGGATATATAGGTGACATAGTTTTGTTTGCTGGCTCTAGAAAATATTGTTTACTTTTATCTCTTCTTAGATATTTCATAGTATATCCTCCGTCTATCTCAGCTATAACTATCTCGCCAACTTTTGATTCACAAGCTCTCTCTGCGATAACATAGTCGCCTTCTTGAATTCCTGCATCGATCATAGAATCACCTTTCACTCTCAACATATAACTAGACTCTTTATTTTCAACAAGAAAATCGTCAAGTGATACTGTATCTATGTCAGACTCTTCTGCTGGTGTAGGAAACCCTGCTTCTACTATACCGAGTACACGAACACGATAAAAAAGTGGTCCAGGTACTATATGTCGTGTGCTATCTTTTTCTACAAATCCGTCATCACTCCACCGAGCAACAAGTTTGGCAACAGCGTTTTTAGAAGCAAACCCACAGAGTCGTGCCATTTCTGTATATGTCGGCATACGACGATGTTTCTTGTAAAATTGTATTATTTTTTTTTGTTTTGGATCTACCACACATACAGTATAAGTGAACAATCGTTCACCTGCAAGTAGGTGCGTGTGCATAACCTATTTGGCGGGGTAGTATATGTGTTTACAACACACTATTCCTCTTTAGCGTATACAAAAACTGGTGTACGGGTAATTGTGAACTTCACTTCCCCACCTTCTACTTGATAGCCACGCACGAGTGGCTGTATTTCACTTTTTTGTATGACTCGTTCAGTGAGCACTATACCCTCTTGCTGGCCTGGAATGGGGAGAGCAACTGTTATATCGTCACCTACTAAAAGAGCGGTACTACCATCATCGTACCACGCTACCCATGTGGAGTTTTTGTTATCAGCATAGTCGAGTCTGTATACAAATACATTTGGATCACTTGGAATCTGAACAACAGTAGAGACATCTGTCATGTGTGTGAGTATTTGTGCATTTGCCAAGTCTGTCCATTGTTCATTTCCATCTTCAGACGTCATTGGATCCACGAGAAGAGGTCCAGCCGTATAGGAAACCAATTCTGATCGAATATGTAAACTAGCTGAATCTATCTCAACAACAGATTCTACACGGCTAGCTCTGTGTGCGAAAATAATCGCATACACCACAAAGTACAATGCCACGATGCAGGCAAGTGCTGTCCATATTTTTCTTACGTGTTTATAGCTCATAATAAAAGTGTACCACATTTGCAAATATGCAACACCTCTAACTGTGTATACCAAATAAAGATATTTATATATTTTAAAATTCATTGATTTTTAACCAAAAAATGATATATTTCTATTGTTCAAATGGCCCTATCGTCTAACGGTTAGGACGGATCCTTCTCAAGGATTAAATCAGAGTTCGATTCTCTGTAGGGTCACCAAGAGAGACATTCGCGAAATTAGAAATAGGGAGCGGATTTTTGGAACAAAAATCCGCACTGTGTGTCCCGCTTCCGCCCTTTGCGGAAGCGACAAAATCCCAAAGTTCCCCCCAGTGTATGGAAACCGTTTTGTCCTTGATTTCAGGGTTAGAGCCGATTTTTTGGAAAAACTGCTTCCATTCCAAATAATTTTCGGTTTTTTCCAAATCGGCGCATTCTTTCAAGGACAAAACGAAACTCCGCAAGTCGTGCTTGCTACAGTGGGTAGATTGACACACACCAGGGTTTTCGGATACTCCACCACACTCCCCTAAACAGACGTAATGTTTTTGTTTGTTTGTATATTCTTCCATATTCAAAGTATATCACAAGAGATACATGTTACGTATAGATATTGACTTATAAATCTGTATGTGTTATAAACATTTTCAATGAGGTTCTTTACTATATTGGTGATTGTTACAAGCGTATTGACTGCTTGTAACCATGAAGCACACCAGGATGTGCTTTCGCCACAGACGCAGGGTTTTCAAGATTCCCTAAAAATACTTTGCGAATCCTTACCGACAGCATCGGTACTATCGGATACCACGAAGTACAATGAAAATTTCAATGCCGGAAATATTCCGCAAGGAATAATATTTACAGCAATTACTACGAATAATCAATTCGTTAGTTACGAAAAATTTTTGGAAGGAGAAATGAATGCCTCCGCACTTTGCGACCTGGTTGCCAACGGTATGAGTCACGCAAACATGGTGTTTGCAGAAAAGCATGATATACAAAGTAAGTTTACTGCTTTTCACATATTTGATCCGATCAAAGAGCAAATAGCACAGTATGGTTGGCTCAGGAATTCACGTGACATCGTTTCTGCCACAGTAACGACAAACGATATACCAAACGGTACTATCTACCCTAGTTGCTTATCATATTCTCCCAATCATGATTCGGTTTTCCTAATAGGATGGCGTATTTTTCCAGATAAAGTGGTGCATATAGAAATTTCCGGTATTGCTATTGCCTTTCCTGAGTTTATTAAAACGGCTTTAGTTCCTGGTAATAAAAATGGGCTTGCTACACTTACTGATAATGGTAACTTTTCAGGAAGTTACATTATGAAAATTCCGTATGTATACACAAAATTTGTTTTAGGTCTTTCTGGATCAGGAGTATATACAAAAAATAATGGTGTACTGAACCTTATTGGTATACAAACCAACAGATTGATTTTTCTAGAACAAAATAGTATGGAAAATGAAAAAACGCAAGAAACCATCGGAACGGTCATTGTGTTTCAACCTGTTTTATAGAGAAAAATTTCCCAATTTCCCAACACGCACTTTGCGGTTGGGTTTTTTTATTTTATGTTTACTCTAAAGCGTACAGCATGGTATACTTTTCTAACTTATATGTCATTTCAATTTTTTGCATGGCTGTCCTCTATCTCCTCTGGGATAAGCATCCTCTCCACTAAAATCACTTCCAAACACCTTATCAAAAACCCGTGGCATTTCAACTTTCTGATGATGGCATCTATCAGTGTCGTTACAATATGCGTTTCTATATACAGTGGGGCACACTTTCCTGCTTTTCTTGTACCGGTTGTACTCGCGGGTATCACCTCAGGACTCATATCTGTCGCATTTGTTTTTTCAATATATCATTTAGATATTAGTGTGCTTGCGCCACTTTTTTCTTTTCGAACTTTTTTTGGGCTGATTTTTGGGACAGTGTTACTACATGAAGTTATAAGTCGTCAGGATATTTTTTTTATACTTATTATTTTTGTTGCTGGTTTTTTTGTAACTTTTGATCAAAAATTGAAACTACGATCTTTTTTTCAAAAAGGAATATTGTATGCCTTATGCATGACTGCAGGACTTGGAATATTTGGTGTGTTTGTACAGATTGCAATTCGAGAAAACGGTTTTTGGACTGCAAGTTGTGGTATCAGTATAGTGGCACTCATAACAATACTACCTACATTATTGCTGACAAAAGAACCTTTACGAATAACACGCATGACTCTGTATGCAATAACAGTTATCACACTTTTTGATACAATTTCGCGACTTGCTTCCCAAAAAGCATATGCAGAAAATTATACAATTTCCCAAGCAATAGTATCATTGCCTATCTCTATGTTTTTTGTATTTATTCTTTCACAAATAAAGCCACAATTTTTAGAATCTCATCCTTTGTCTGTGTACCTTGTGCGTTTCATAGCAGGAAGTTCGATGATATATGCAGCTATACAATTGTCATTGTAAAGAGGTATTTCTTTTTAAAGAAAATATATTGCATCAACTATTTATTTCTTTTTAACCACTCCGCGTCATGACGAGGCAACAATTTTTCTGCATCTTCTGGATGCGCCATAATACCTGCTACAATTCGTTCCATGCGAACACCTTGTGATCCTTTTACTAACACAATATCATAATCAGCCAAGATGTCCGAAAGTGGTTCTATTACCTGTCTTGAATCTCGGAAATATTGAACTCTGTCTGCAGGATACCCATTCTCTATGGCGCTTTTACCAATACCTTCGGCTCGAGGTCCTACTACATACAGTAGATGAATATTTTTTATTTCTGCAATAAGGATGCCTATTTTTGAGTGCTCTTCCTGAGTGTGTTTTCCCAATTCAAGCATGTCACCCAACACAGCGATGCGTCTTCCTTTGGTTTTTACACTTGAAAGCACTTGAAGCGCTGAGTGTACAGAGATCGGTGCTGCGTTGTATGAATCATCGATAACCACACAACCTTCTTGACCTTCTATAAGTCGCATACGTCCTGGTTGAAACATCTGTGATGTATCGTCAAACACACTGAGAGCCGACACAATATTCATATCTAATGCATACAAAACAGCACAAGCTGCTAGTGGTGCCGTGACGTGTCCTGCACCTATTGCACCGAACAATGATATAGGCAAGCTACTGCCACCTACATCAACCCGCATGGTCATACCCAAAGGCACTTCCATCCCTGTTTTTCTTTTACCGTATACTATCTGCACATGTGATCCTCGAACTTGTGAGCCGTCCAAAAAACCATACGTTACTATTCTAGCAGGTGATGGTGTACGCTGTAGCAACAGTGGTACTTTTTCATCATCATGGTTCAGTATCAGCACACCGTCCGGTTTAAGTGTTTGTATCAAAGAAAACTCTTCAACAGACACTGCGTCTTTGTCTTCAAAATATTCTACATGAACAGGAGTATCGCCAAAAAGTGTTGTTACCACTACATCAGTTTTCAGCCAACCAGCTGTTTTTTTCATATCTCCCGGTTTTCCAATTCCAACCTCAAGTACAAGCCAGTCTGGATAATCATGATTAAACACGAGCAGTCCAATACCATGAAAAATATTTTTTATCCATCCGCCGATATTTCCCCACGCATTAGTGCAACCTAAAATAGTTATAGCGAGACCAATTTCAGAATTTTGGCTTTTTTTACTTTTCCATACATGTGCTTGGGTACCAAGCATGCCTGCTATTGCATCTTTTGTGGAAGTCTTTCCAACGCTCCCAGTTACAGCGACAATACGTGGCTTATACTTTCTAAGCACAAGCCGTGAAAGCACTTGTAGTATGTGGATTATGATTTTCCGAATAATAGGATGCATATATTCTCTATGTACGATTATACCATATAAACCTTAGCGATCGGGTGGTATATCAAAATACGATATAAGAAATTTTGCTGTGTCCATAAACGGTTGCAACAAAGTTTGAGAAGAGTATTTTACATTTTTTGGATTGTAGTTGTAGAAAAATACTATATACCGAGGATTATATGCTGGAAAATATCCAAAAAATGTATGTAGATGTTTGTCTACATAATATCCCCCATTTTCTTTATTTGGTATTTGTGCAGTACCTGTTTTTGCTCCCACACTATAGTGTACCAATTTATACTTCCCTTCTCCGTAATATTCATCGACATTTTTTACCAACATCGAAGTTATTGTTTCAGACGTTTGTTGCGAGATAACTTGTGCACCTCGCTCGTATATCATATCTTCTCGGCTTCGAGTCACGTTGTCTTTGATAACAGACGAAACAACATGAGGTGTGACTAGATACCCACCATTACCTAACGTTGCAAATGCACGTACTGCTGTGATAGGAGTAATAGCAACACCTTGTCCAAAAGCAGCTGTTGCGTATTCTAATTTTCTGTTTTTTACTTCTAAATTTTCAACCAAGTTTCTACTTTCGTTTGGCAAATCAATTCCTGTCTTTGTATTAAATCCAAAAGAATATAGATATTTTCGCAGGTTTTCACTTCCCATTTTATCTGCAACAAAAACCATTCCTGTGTTTAGTGATTCTCCTAGCACATCTTGCATTGTTACTTGTCCACGCCCCTTTTTATCAAAATTATATATTTCTTTTTTTTCTACCACAATAGATCCAGAATCAAAATAAGGTGTTGTTGGTACAATAACTCCTAGATCTATTGCGCCCGCCATTACCAGTGGCTTGATAACAGAACCCATTTCATATACATTTTCTGTTAACGAATTTGTAAATATACTGATATCTGACACTGTTTCATAATTATTTGGATCAAACACGGGAGTATTCCCCATAGCTAGGATTGCACCAGTGTGTGGGTCCATGACTATCGCACCCACACCACTGGAGTTCCATGTTTTCTGTACGCTTTGTATCGTCTTTTCTATTTGTGCTTGTACAACAGGGTCGATAGTCAAAACTATATCACCAGAAATTTTATTGTTATCTTTTTTTACCATATCAATCCGTGCAAAAATTTCTGCAAAAAAATTGATATATAACGCATCGTCACTTCGTGACAGCGTATCATTATAAAATTGTTCCACACCGTATCGTCCAGTCAAAGAATCTCCCTTGTAACCAACAAAACCTAGAATGTGAGAAGCTAATGTTCCACCTGGGTACAATCTCCATTTGTATCGTAATGTTGAAATACCAGGTATTGCTAAAGCATCTATCTTTTCTTTTGTATCGACAGAAAGTTTATTTGATAATTCTCTGTACGTTGTATTTTTACTTGCATGGTCGAGAAATGTCTGATGATTGAGTTCTACTATAGTTGATAATTTCTCGTATGCGTCTTCTTTATCAACCAATTTCTTCGGATTCATGATTAACCGATAACCAGTAGTAACTGTTGCTGCAGATATGAGCGTGTTGTTCGTTGTTTTAAAAAAAATATTACCTCTGTTAAAAATATCATGATCGGTACTTATATATTGTCCTTCTGCTGTTTCTTGATATATTTCTCCTTGAACAATTTGCAAAAAAAATAATTTTAGACCACATAACAATGCAACAATCACTACCGCGAATGATAGTGAAAATATACGAAAACGTGAAGTATTAACGGACATTATTTGGCAATTCTTTGTAATCGAGCGCAAATGCCGACTCGTTTGCAAAGTATACATCCTGTAGCTCAATAAGACCATAGTCTTCTTGTGCTTGTTGCATACCGAGATCTTCTATAAGACTTAAATATTTTTCTTCTGTAACTGCATGATCACGTTTAAAATCATTTATTTGCGAAAGCGCTTGAGAACGAGCGAGAACATTGGAAAGATTGACACCAAAAAATACAATATACAGCACAAGAAAACCGCTCAATGCCGGCAGTAAACATAAAAAACATTTTTCACGAAAATGTGAGTTGTATGTAAATTGATTCTTTGTATTAGTTAAGTTTTTTTTCATTGTATGTTGTGGTGTTACTTTTTTCAATAATTCTAAGTTTTGCACTGCGCGCTTTTTTGTTATCACGTACCTCATTGTCAGTGGGTACTATTGGATGTTTGGTAATCAGGCGTGCATTTTCAGATTGAGCTAATTCTCTAAAATATCTTTTTACTATTCGGTCCTCTAAACTATGAAACGATATGATGGCCATTCGACCTCCTGGACGTAGTATTGACCATCCATCTGATAGTACTTGTTGTAGTGCGCCTAGCTCATCGTTGACTGCAATACGTATTGCTTGAAATATCTTTGTTGCGGGGTGTATTTTTCCTTTCTTTCCAAGTGCTTTTTCGACAATAGTTGCAAGTTCTAAACTTGTAGTTATTCTTGCCTGTTGCCTTGCTTGTACAATTTTTCTAGCAAGTAGTTTGGATCGTCTTTCTTCTCCATAACCCGAGAATATTGTTTCCAAGCTTTCTTCATCCCAATCATTAACTACTTGTTCTGCGGTGACAATACTTTTTTCTGGATCTCCAAAGGTCATAAGCAATGGTTCATCTTTTTTGAAACTGAAACCTCTCTCACTATCAAAGAATGTAAAAGTAGACACTCCTAAATCTAAAAGGATTTTATCAACACCGGTTTCTCCTGCTTGTTCAATCACTGATGCAATATCGCGAAAGTTTGTTTCTGCAAAATATGTTTTTACAAATGTTGATGCTAGTTTTTGTTCTGTGCGTAAAAGTGCGTCAGGATCTAAATCAGTGCCGATAATCATTTTTATAGCAGGATAAAGTTGTGCTATCTCATAACTATGTCCTCCTGCACCGAGAGTTCCATCAAATACGACATCATCGCTTTGTATATCCAACCCGTCTATCGTTTCTTGTAAAAGAACGCTGGTGTGTGTAACCAATTCAATATTCTCAGACGTTGGGGTATGGCGGTTTTTATCCAACATGCCTCACTGTCCAAAATTAGAGCACTCCGATTTGTCCCAACTTCTCAGCCAAGGTATCTGCTTGCGACTCAACAGACTTCTTGAACTCCTTCCATTTTTTTTCATTCCATATTTCAGCACGGTTTTGTACTCCAATGATAGATATTTTAGTTCCCAAACCTCCCTTCTCTTTCAAAAAATCAGGAATAAGTATTCGTCCAGAAGTATCCACGTCACTTTCTACAGCACCACCAAAAATATATCTATTGAAATTTCTGTCATCGCTTCTAAGTACTGATCCCTCGCTCAATCGTGTTGAAAACTTTTTCCACTCTGCTTCTGTATACATCGATACGCATCCATCTAAACCAGGAGCAAGAATTACTTTTTTTCCCATTTCTTTTCGAAACTTTGCAGGCAAAGAAACTCTATTTTTGTCGTCCATGGTATGTGTGTATTCCCCTATTAACATATATATTGAAGCGAGTATCGAGTGGAAAATCAAACATATTAATTTCCCACTCTATCCCACTTGCTTTATATTATAACCCACTTCACCCCACAATACCACAAGTGAGTTATCCACAGGTCTTCTAATTTATAGAACTGAACCTCTTTACATGCATAACAATATATTGTATTTTCATAATGTTCACACAATTAAATAATTTTTAAAAAAAATAAACATGCATCCTATAGAACTCAATGTACTTGGCATATATACCGGAAAGGACCCAGAGTTTTCTCCTACAGAAAAGTCATTTACACAAAAATTCGATATGCTCACTCTTGGAATCCTTGAGCTTGAGCACATAGGTACCCAATTGGTGCCTAAGTCATTGTGTATTAGTACGGATTCACCTGTTTTGTCAGGTGATACTGTATATACACGTAGGAAAAATTTTTTTTCTGACTGCTTCTAGACCAGTTAGAAAAAACACCGACCATCTTATTGGCCGGTGTTTTATTTTCTATGAGTATTATGAAATTTCTTTGTACGTTTTCCTACTTCATGTTTCTTCATACAAAAAAATAGCTAAGTATTCTATTTCATAGATTTTTTATAGTATCTTTTTTCTTTTCTTTTTGTTGGTTGTCTCAAGTATCTGACGCATGAACTCACTTTCTACAAGTTTATTATATTATTTTTCATGAGTACTCGAGCAGTAATTATTTGTTTCAGTAGATTAAATTATGACACCATACGAAACATTGGGTTTTTGAAAACATTGCCTCGCGTTATTACTTCGTTACAAAAAAAAATTCTTTCTTTGTACTACATACACCAAATGCTTCAATTAGTTATGTGGTGATATTCATCTCCAATCATCTTTCCAAACCAACCTCAGTGTTTAAAACAGCTACGACAGAGTTCATTTCTTGTTTCTTTCCTTATTCTTTTGGTCGCATAAGGGGGAACAATTGAGTTTCTCGAATCGGCTTGTCAACCAAAAATGCAAACATTCGTTCACCAAAACCAAAACCACACGTCGGTGGCATACCATGTTCGAGCATCTCCACGAAATCCCATTCTGGCATCATTGCCTCTTTATCACCTCGGTCTATAAGCTCTTGTTGTAATTCAAACCTCTCACGCTGGTCAATAGGATCGTTGAGTTCAGAAAAACCATTACCCACCTCACTACCTGCAATAAGTAGTTGAAAGCGTTCTGTTAGAAGTGGATTGTCTTTTCTAGTTTTTGCTAGTGGAGAAATAATTTTTGGATGACCAACCAAAAAAGCGGGACCAGAAATTTTCTTTCTACAATACTTCCATAGTGTGTCAGTAAGCCGTTCACGATTGTTTCCTTCGTATTGAACTCCGAGCTCGTCTAATTTGTTTTTCATGGCTTCATCAGTATCAGTGAGCACATCTATACCTGTTACTTTCTTTACTTCATCGACATATTCGATACGTTTCCATTCATCTGCAAAATCGTACGTATGTCCTTTGGTTGTAAATTGTGTAGTCCCAAATACTTCTATCGCAATAGTTCTATAGAGATCTTCAACAAGACGCATCCCATCTTCATAATTTGCATACGCCCAGTAAAATTCCATATTGGTAAACTCCTGCAAGTGTTCGGGGCTTGATCCTTCGTTTCTATATGCACGACCTATTTCGAACGTTTTTGCAAAACCTCCAGCCATTAGTCTTTTTTGCCACAGTTCACCTATGGATATGCGAAGATAGACATCTATATCAAAATCGTCATGATGTGTTTTAAAAGGATTTGCTTCGGCTCCTCCAGTGGAAACTTCGAGAGTTGGAGTTTCCACTTCTAAAAATCCTCTACTCTTCATAAACGTTCTAGTCGCATCCCAAAATTTTGATTTTAAAACAAACATTTCACGCAATTCTGGATTCATGAGCGTATCGAGATATCGTTTGCGATATCGTTCATCGTCGTCAGTTATCCCGTGCCATTTTTCAGGTAACGGTAAAAGAGTTTTGGTGAGAATATTCCAATTAGTTGCTAGCAAACTTTTTTCACCACGTTCTGTGGTAAAGACCGTTCCTGTAACTGAAATAAAATCTCCTATGTCTATAGCGTCACCAAATAGTGAAAATAAGTCTTCTGACAAGGTATCCTTTTTAAATACTGTTTGAAAACGGTCCGTACCATCATCCAACACTACAAACAATATCGCACCTTGACCTCGTATTGCCATAATCCGCCCAGCAACTACTATTGATACTCCTTCCTTTTCTTTCATTGCAAAGGAGCTTCGTAAATCATGCAAAGTTATGTCTCTTTTGACGTTGGATACAAAAGGATCCATACCTCGATTTTTAAGGAGTTGTAGTTTTTGTTCACGAACTTTTTTTAGTTCTTCGAGTGATGCCATAGAGCAATAATAGCAAAAAATATACTTTCTGACTATCTCGCCTAGTGTTATTCGATTGAAACTACAGTATACGTAGCATCACCAGCGGGTGTGTGCACGTCTACCACTTCACCTTTCTTTTTATTCATAAGTGCATTTCCCAATGGAGAATGATTCGATATCTTACTCTGTGACATATCAGCTTCTTCTGGACCAACTATAGTGTACACAATATCAGTACGAGTACCACCTTTTTTCACAGTAACAATAGAACCAATAGAAACCGCAGATTTTGTATCGTGTTTTTCTATCACCGTAGCAGTTCGTAAAAGCTCCTCCAGAGAATTTATCTTATCTTCTAGTTTTCCTTGTTCCTCTCTCGCTTGATGATATTCTGCATTTTCAGAAAGATCACCTAGAGACTTGGCGTGTTCCAATTGCTCGATTATTTCTTTTCGTTTTATGCTCCGTAAAAATTCAAATTCTTTTTCTAGTTCTGCTTTTTTTTCTTTACTTATATAGTTTGCGCTTGCGTCCATATACTGCTTTCTTTTTACATTTATAAGGACTCAACTCTATCACAGATACCAAAAAATGCAATATAGGAAAACATTTTTTTTAATAGTGCTATTCTTCTTTTACAGATAAACCTACATATTCTGGCAACGTATCACTAAGCCACGAAAAAAATGGTAGTGCTGCTCGCGAAGCACCTACTACAGCTTCTCCTCCAGGACCATGCTCCATGAGAAATACAAACGCGTATTTTGGATTATCAAAAGGAAAAAAACCCTCCATCCAGGCGTTCACATTTTTCTTCTGTATACCTACCTGTGCGGTACCAGTTTTAACAGCAATAGAAAAAGGTAAATATTTCAGCAATTGTCCACCTCCATCTGTTACCACCATTCTCATTCCTTCGCGAACTACTTGCATATCATTCTCATCAAAAGTAAGTTTTTCGAATGTTGTTGGGTCAACAGGTGACGATATAGAAGGTATCACTAGAGTTCCGCCATTTGCAATTGCGGCAACCGCACGAACCATTTCTATCGGTGTAACCTGAAATCCGTACTGACCTATAGATGTGTTGTATGTGTCTCCGATTCGCCACTGATCACCTTTAAAATTTGCAGCTTTCCATTCTGGAGACGGAACTGTACCACTCACTTCTCCTTGCATGTTTATTCCAGTTTTTGTATCCAAACCAAACATGTGCGTGTATGTTCCGATTCTGCCTATACCGAGACCTTTTTGGTTTTCAAAACCTCCTCCTATTGTATAAAAATATACGTTTGAAGAAACAGCGAGCGCGTGTCTCATATCTACCCATCCGTGTGCCTTGTTGTCTTTATATGTATAAACAATGTTTGGATCATAGGGACTAGTAAGACTGATAGAACCAGTAGAAAGTATCTGTTTTTCTGGAGTAATTATTTTCTCATGTAATGCTGCAAGCGCCAAAAATGGCTTTACAATAGATCCAGGCGTGTATAAACCAGAAATAGCACGATTGAGATACACCTTTCTATGATCATGTGCGTAACTTCGAATAATGTCTTTGTTTGATCCATCCGAAAGAATATTTGGATCATATTCTGGATAACTAACTATTGAAATTATTTCTCCAGTATGAATATCTAATACAATTCCTGCCCCACCATCGTATCCTACTGTGTCAGCAAGGTCCTTTATAACTGCATACATTTTTTCCTGTACTCGTGCGTCTATTGATAGAGTTACATTTTCACCGGAAATTGGAGTTATAATAGAACCTTCTTTTTCAATTACTCCTTTTACATCACGTTGAGCAAGTTTGGCACCATTTTCACCTTGCAAAGTTTCTTGAAACGACTTCTCAACACCAGACTTTCCTTCATATTCTAGTTGCCAAAAATATCCATTTGCATCTTTTTTGGGATATGAAATATACCCCAATAACTGACCGAATCCTTCTGTTTTATACAAACGACGTGACAAACTATTGTCATCCAGAAAACTATTCCATGCCAATTCTACTCCATTTCTATCATAAATAATCCCACGTTCTGCAAATATCGGTTCGCTGTTATAACTATTTGCATAACTTCGCTTTAGGTATGCATCTCCTCGTATGATTTGAAGGATAGATAATTTACCGACAAAAAGAACACCTATTATTATAAAGAAAAATCCCATGGTACGTATTGTATTTTTTGAAATAGATTTTTCAATACGACCTTCAAATTGTTGAGTATCAAATTCAGGAATATTTTTTGAATCTAAAAATATATCTTCTGGAAAGACTTCTATACCGTGTGGTTTTTTTTTAAAATATTTACGAAGCATACTGTGTGTTAATGTATTAAATATGGTTTTACATATAAACTGATTAAAAAAAATACAATAGCGATACTCGTCAACAGTATATCTGATCCGTGAAATCGTTCTAACGGTACAGCAAAAGTAAAGTCTGCCATCATAAACAACAATACTCCTTCAATATACAAATCAAATATAAACAAAAATAACACAAAAAAAACTAGTGTAACCATAAAAGGCGCATATACAAATGATGTGATAAGCAACAGTGTAGCACCTATACGTTTCCATACATTACGAGACATTATATCTGGATTATAGTGTACATTCTATGGAAACGCAAAGTAGTGTTGGAACGAACGAATTGATACATGTAGAATACTATCTTTAATTTTACATAGACTGTATCTAAACACTACTCTTTTTGAAAAATACTTCCTAGCACTATTTTCAGAATGGTCAGTACAATCAACACGATCAGTGCGTAAAATAGGTATACCGTTGAGAATATGTATATCAAAATTATATATACATACAATAAAGCGGTGGCCGCAGGGTAGCTTCTGGCTTCTTGTATCCCCGTTTGTATTTCAATATTTCCTTCTTCATTGAAACTCAAAGTATTTTCCTTACCATACGGATGAAGTATATCACCTTGTTCGTCGCGTTTTGTTTCAAAAATTTGAATCCGGCTTATTCGCCATATTTCTACTTTGCCAAAAAAATTCTTTAGACCTTCTGGTGTTTTTATCGATATCGTGTTTTGAATATTATTTACTTCTCCTAGTACGTGTTCGAGATCATCGGTTGCGAAAGCAGTTGACCCAGCACAGAAAACGCTAAAGATACAAAGACAAAGAATGTATTTTTTTTTCATGTTCTTATTGTACCGTGTCATTATTTTCTTGCAAGAGTGATGAGTGTAGTCTTTCTCCTTTGTAAGCAGGAGCGCGAATAATAGAAAAACCAAGTCTAGTAGTATTTTTATATGTATCAAGCGCTTCATAGAGTGCGTCTTGGTCATATCCTACGACAATCAGATCAGGATGATAGGTGTGCAGGATACTCCAGATACCGAGTTCACTGTCTCCTACATGAGCCTCATCCACCAATCCATTCTCTTCCAATAGTGCAGCTCGTGAATGCATTGTGTTTTTTGGAACATGCTTTTTTAATCGAAATACCACCTCGTCATGAGCAATAGACGCAACAAGTCTGTCTCCTTGTTTACGGGCAAACTCAAACAAAAACATATGTCCATCGTGCAGTATATCAAACGTACCGAACACTAAAATTTTTTTCATACATTATTCTGCGATTTCAAGTTTCATAAAACTGACATTGCTTGTATTGTCTTGTATAGCATACGTAAACGTTGCTATTGATTGTATGTGCCCGTCTTCGAAAACCACCCTTCCCGTATTTGTAGATGTATCAACAGATACTGAATATACATACCACGAACCTCCTAGTACTGGATCAACTGGTGCAAGTGTTGCTATATTGTCACGCACATACTTTTCCACCAGCTGACGCTCATCAAGATCTGCGCAAGAAACAACTCCGAGTTCAAGTGAGTACGAGATGTGTTCTGGGTCTACATATTTATATACACCATCTCCAGAATCTGCCATCTCTCCCATACCAATAGTAGCAGTGCGTGCGTCAAAGCGAATACGTATTTCTTCTGTATTCTCCATACCTTCTGCATGTGATTCCCACAGACCACTGATACTTCGGAGTGAGGTATTTGCTTGTGGCGTATCTACACCGCCCGTAAACGTACCTGTTTTTTTATCTTTTTCTGCTGGAAGAAATTGTATTTCTCCACTGACTTTACTATCTTGTCCGTGCATACGAAGCGAGTACTCGTCTTGAAGCCCATTCTCGCGTACATCAATAGAAGCATAGCATTCATCCCAAGGTTCGTTTGTATCAGTGTTCGGTGAAAATTTTTCAGGTGATTGAGTAGTGTTTTGTCGAACAAAGAAATACAACGCTATTGAAATAAAAATCAAAATTATAATTGCTCTTGAGGTTTTCATGTATACAGTATACCTTTTATTTTCATATTTTAAAAGCTTTTACCAATTAGTATAAAAAAATACACACCGTGAGCTACATGCTCCAGGTGTGTATTTTTTTATATACATTTATGAAAGATGTGCTGAAACGAGTTTGGTCATTTCAAACATGTTGACTACTTTCTTTCCTCCAAAAACCTTTAGCAGATTTTCATCTGCAACAATGTTGCGCTTGTTTTTTGGATCTTGAAGATCGTGCTTTTTGATATATATCCAAAGAGCTTTCACAACCTCCGAACGAGGCATGGGACCTTTACCAACAACTGCCTCGAGTTCTGGACTCAAGGTCATTGGTTTCATAAATGCAGAATTTGCTTTCGCTGGCATATAATTGAATTTCGAATTACTTAATAAATACTACATATATAGTATACACTAAAATACTATCGTGCAATAGAACACTGTGGAATGAAGACGTGACCAAGAAATGCACATTTTGACGACATAGTCCTAGCATTTACAATTGGCACACCTCTATACACTCTGTGATACACAATGAGCTCTCTGTTTCGTGTCGACAAGCAGATGCACAGACGTTGAATTCTCCACCGATAAGAGAACACTCTGATGCATGTATTCCGAGACATTCTTGATATGTCACATCCAGTGCACCTCCGACACCACGACAATCTGCACGTTTGTCGTTTGAAACAGGTGGCACATCGACAACGTCAGTATATAAACTTTCTATATGAAAAATGACTTCGTATGATGATGTAGGAATAGTTATTCCCGCTTTAGTTTCTGGAGATATAGAAACAATAGACAATCGATAACCAAACACCTCATATGGTTTACTGTCAGAGGAATAGAGTATAGTCTTTGATTCTTCATGATTTGTCACGGTAATAGATGTCTCAACTGCTCCTGCCCAAAAACAGTTTGCATCAACCGGACAACGAGAATCATTGGTTACCTTGTTCAATCGAACAGAGAGTTCGAGAGCCTCTTTGGTCTCTCCCACAGCGAGAGCAATATCTTGTGGCGCCATGACTCTATCAGAGTCGTTTCCTGTATTTGTTTCAGCGACAGTTTCTGGTTTCAGTTCCTCACTTGGGATATTTATGTGATTCGGAGCCTCTGCATAAGGTGTATGTATTACATAATACACTAGTACAGCAATCGCTACTACTAGAAATATACTATATATTTTTTTCATGTTTGTAGTATGACAGAGATTACATATTTTTCAAATATGTTGTTACTCATGCTGATTTCTGTATAGTATAAAATACATAAAAATAGTCCAGCAGTGTTATCACTTACCGGACTATTAACTAACCCTAAAACAATATGAAAATAAAATTTTTACGATAATATAAATGAAAAAAAGGGGGCCACTACACTTTAAAACCAATGGCAATGGCAAACTGTGACCCTCCTTTATGTACTATTATTGATATAATACACTATTTTGTGTCATTTGCAAGTACAAATACTATATACGAGTACCTCTTCTACGCAATTTCTTTTTGGTTGATTTATGCTCGCAATTCTTCTATAAGTTCACCGAGTTCTTTGTGGCGTTCTGCTATTGATTGGTTTTTTAATAGCCAAAAAACTTTATTATTAAAACCTTCTATAAATTCATAATCATGAGTTATCAAAAGTATAGTGCTTTTTGATTGATTACAAGCAGAAAGTAGTATTTCCCAGGTCACTTCATCGAGATGATTCGTAGGTTCATCGAGAATTATAAAATCAGGCGTACCTCCAAATACTAACGCAAAACGAATACGCATACGCTCTCCACCCGAAAGATGCTCTATTGTCGTTTCCATTTTTTCACTTGAAAATTTCATCATACCGAGTATCGATCGAGCTTTATTGTCATCACAAGCAAAATGCTCTATCACTACTTCCAGCGGAGTTTGTGATCCTTCAAACGATGCATGCTGATCAAAATAAGCACGCGTGACACCTTCACTCCACACAACAGATCCATCTAAAGGAACGAGTGCTCCAACGAGCGATTTTATAAATGTCGATTTTCCTGATCCGTTTCTACCCAATACAACAATATGATTTCCCGTACGAATTGTGAGACTGATGTTTCGAAACAAATCTCCATGTGCATGAGGATATGCAAAACGAATTTTATCTACTTTACACAATAGTTTTCCATCATGAAATCCTTCACGAGATGTGCGTAGTTTTATCCGAGTTTTTACATCATCAGGACGAGATTCTGCTTTATGACTTTCTTTTAGGTCCTCGAGTTCTTTTTTTCGAGCATGATATTGGGCAGTACCTTTTCCACGAAAAGCCTTTTGCCCCAAAATACTAATGATTCCCTCAAGTTCCTTTATTCGTTTACTTTCTCTATCATAAGATTTTTGTTGACCAGCAATACGAGAAAGCCTGGATTCTATATACTCTTGGTACCCTCCTTCAGAAAGATACAATTTACCACCTGACACTTCTGCAACTTTTTCAGCAACAGCATCTACGAGCATGCGATCATGTGACACAAAGACGACCGCACCTTGATATTCGTCTAATAGTCGCATAAGTTCTAAACGCGAAACAATGTCAAGATGGTTCTCTGGTTCATCTAAAAGTAAAAAGTCTGGCTGTACGGCAAGACCTACAGCGAGCATGAGGATTTTTTGTTGACCACCTGAAAGTGATCCACCAGTTCGAGATTTATATTTTTCAAGATCAAATCCCAATACTTGAGCAACAGTGAAAGTTTTTTTATACAATGTAAAACCAGCATATTTGGTCACATATTCTTCTACAGTCAGACTTTCGTCGTCACTATTGAATTCTTGAGGTACATACTGTGTTCTTACATAGCCGGTGGTATCGATATGTCCACTTGTCGGTACAAGAGTGCCTGTGATGAGCTTGAGAACCGTGGACTTTCCGGCTCCATTTTCTCCCACGATACATACTTTCTCACCCTCCGTACATTTAAAAGACAAATCTGATAGTATGACTCGTTCAAAAAACGTTTGTTGTATATTTTTAAGAGATATTACTTTTTTCATACATTTATATCACACAAATAAAAGAGTACCTTATTTTAGTGAAATGACAAAGTTTTTATCAACGCAAGCTTTTCTGTGCGCGTAAAACGTTTTATCTCTGCCTCGCGAGCACGTGCAGTTGCATAGGTATCGCATTGTTCGCTATACGAGAGTACAACAGGCCGTCGTATCTTTGTATAGTGTGCACCATTTTTTGCATTATTGTGTTGTTGTATTCTTTTTTCCAGATTATTGGTCGATCCGACATACAGTGTCGTATCAGCACAGGTCAAGATATATACATAATACATATGCGTATTGTACCAAAAAATAGAGTGGAGGAATAAAAAAATCTACTGGAAGTTGCCTTCCAGCAGATACTCTATTATGAACCGAAACTTTTTTCATGTATAATTTTATACTTTTTTTATTAACATTTCAAGCTTTTTTGTGGATAATGAATATAGGGCGTATGTACCATGTATAGTTGATAATATAGAGAAAACATCGTTGTTTAAAAAAGCTATGAAAATATACAAAAAAATACTTTCAAAAAGGCGGTAGACTTTTTTGGATCACACTTTCAAATTGTGTAAAGGATTATCTTTTTAACACACACATAAGAGTGCACAAGGTGACCGACGACTATATTTAGAAACGATCTTTTTTTTCTTGGAGTATGTTGTTCATTATTCCTTTCCTATATTCACCTCTATACCAGAGTGGAGTACAATAGTTCTCTATGTTACGCGTGGTCAAAATATTTCTTTTATTGGATTGTACATCATACCCGACACAGCGTTTCCACCTCAAGTAAATAGTGCTTAGTTGGTTTATAGGCGGACAAAATTTCAAATGAGCATCATATATCTTCAAAAATATCTCAGAGGATTTTTTATACTTAGAAGGTGTATTGTATATATATCATATCATTGCTGCAGATATCCCTCTCTATTGTCGACAATACATAAAAACTCCTTCAGTTTGTATGTATTGTATATATATCATTCTATAACTCACTTTCTCCGACTCGTAATATAAAAAACAAAAACCCCGATAGTATCGGGGTTTTTGTTGACAAGACTATGCTTGTGCTGGAGCAGATGCATCAGTTGCTGGAGTTTCTACTGCTGGAGTTGGTGTTGTACCTTCAGCTCCTGTTGTTGCATCTGTATTTTGTGTTTCGTCTGACATAAGAGTTTAAATTATTACTACTAAAATGCGACTATTTTCACCATACACTATTTTTTTGATATGTCCAAATTTTTTGCAACTTGTATTAGTATTTTTATACTTCTTCAAAGAGTAATTTTTTTATTTTTTCAATCAATGGTGCGCGTGCACTACCAGTAAAATTATGATCTCCGTCCAAAGTAAAAACTGAAATTTCATCTGCTATGCCCTCAAGACTATGGTGTCCTAGTGTAGTATCGTCGTTTGCGTGAAATATAGTAATTTTTGTATTGTGGGCCAAAGCAGTATACAAAGGTATCGGATGTGCCTGCGCTCTTTCTTTCCAGTATTCACTCGTTACATAGGTACTACTACCATCCGCCCGTGCAAGCTTGGACACACCATCGAGATTGATTTCTGTTTTTGAATTTTGTGAAAAGTAGCCTATCATTCGATCAATATTTGCATCGATCGAGGGAGCAATATATACGACATTTCGAATTCCTTCTGGCAACAATATCGCAGGTGCAATGCAACCTTGTGAATGTGCAATGATATCGATTATAGTGTCTGGGTTTCTATCTTTCACTTCTCTTATTTTTTGTTCCAGCATTTGTGCCTGCATGTGAAGCGGTATCGTCGTGATAGTATTTTCTTCTTCATCTATTTGATTATAATCAAACAATACAACCTCACAATTCTCATTTTGAAAAGATTCTGCTATACCCTCTGGTCCAGAAAAAAGTCCTCTGTCATCCTTTTTGACGCCAAATCCATGTGAAAATATAATCGTGTGTGCACGCTCTTGCATTTCTGTAGTATATCACAGCCATGTACGCCAAATATAATCAACTTAACAAAGTATTTTCCGGTGTGTAGTATCTGACAAAAAAAAACTCATCGTCAAATTTTATTTTGAGATTATTTTAATATATCTCGGGGATAGTAAAACCACCGGAAGTATTTAGGATTGCCGAAATATCAACAAAGGTGACCGAAGTTGGCACAACAAATTTTGTTGAATCTACTATCCATGGGGAACAAGTATAGTTCACTTCTTGATCTAGACTGACTGAAGAATCTGTCTGTGTGTCTGCTTGTGACATTTCGGTTGTAGTCATAATCGCACCTTTTGTACCACTCCATACATGAAACGTGTCACCTTTTTTTATCATATGAGAATCAACTGTAGCCGAGTTAGATGTCGTAGACGAAAAGTCTCCTCGCATTGACGTACCAGAAATATACACTGTACCCGTACTGGACGTACCTTGTGCGTTACTAGAGACATCGCACTTCGTGTTTGCAGTAAAAGACAACAAACTTCGCAGAGAACCTATCTGTGCGTCTGTAGAGAGCTCTAGCTTCGTGTCGCTAGAGATAGTATCTGACGACTCATTATCTTGTTCACTGAGTTCGGTAGTATCTACTGTTGCTGTGTTTTGTATATCAATACCCGTATTTACTTTTGCTTTCTGTGAGTAGTACACACCTCCACCTATGGCACCAATTACAGCTACAATAATAATAGCTACTATTATTCCAAAACCATTTTGTTTACTGTGTTTCATATACGTATTTTGCTAGTACTAATATTTTTTAGTGTACCATATTTTTTAAAATACAGACATACACATTCAAGATATTTTCAAATACGCGCAAAGCTAGCGCGTATTTTTTATACATATGTTTACTCACACTCTGTATTTCTTCAAGTTTTTTCTGAGCATTGTATACTCTGGTATTGTTTCTCCGACGAGATCCCAAAAAGCTGGTGAGTGGTTGAATTCTTGCAAATGACACAGTTCGTGAACGACAATATAGTCTCTCAACTCGGGAGACAAACGCATAATACGAGAATTAAAATTCAGATTTCCTAGACTCGAACAACTTCCCCACCGAGTTCTCTGATTTCTGATAAAGACTTTGTTGTATGAAAAGTTGTAAAAAGAATTCCAGTGATCAATCCTAGATTGTACATATTCTCTGGCGAGTTCTCTTTCTTGCACAGACACTCCACTCGTTTTTTTTCTTCGAGCAGATTTTTTTCTTGTAACACGAAATGAAAGTGGAGAAAAACCAAAAAGCATGTATTACATCCGTTGTGTTTCCAGTCTGATTCTTCCAACGAGTTCATCCAGTGGTGTAGCAGAGTCAAAATTTACATTCAAATCCAGTGCAATAGATTTCAATTTTTCTACAGCTTTTGGACCACCATCGTCTACTAGAGACTGCAAAAATGCAAAATCTGGCTCTCCGTGTTCATTGCGCCAATCATTTATTCTTTCGTTTACATTTTCATTATAATCATTATTCATATTTCTATTATACCACATTTCCATATAATGTGCTTTTTTTATTTCCGTGTTGTTTTAGAAAACTATTTTTCTATTTAATACAATTTCTGTTATACTAGAGATAATGAAAAATAATATCATAGTAATTGCAGGTTTTGGGCTAGTGGTTCTAGCACTATATTTTTTTGTTTTGCCAAATATGTTTAGCACATCGTACACAAGTGGTGAACAAGAAAACACAGTCAAAGGACTTTCACGATTTGCACAAAACAAAGAAGAATCAATCGACACACCTGCATATCCAAAACTCGACACAGTCGCGTACGATAAAAAAATAGAAGAAATTGCAAATAACCCAAAACCTGAAATAGTGTATGAAACTATTACTACTCAAAACGAACAAGGTGAACCGGTATCAACTCGTGTTCCTATGGATCCACAACCTGCACCACAACCCACCTTATGGCCCGTAAAGACAGTATACCCAAATGATGGAGCATTATTACCATTCAACCGTATTGTTGCGTATTATGGCAATCTTTATTCTACAAAAATGGGAGTGCTAGGAGAATATCCCGAAGACGAGATGTTGGCAAAACTAGAAATAGAAGTGAAAAAATGGGAGGATGCGGACCCCACTACTCCAGTTGTTCCTGCTCTACACTACATAGCAGTTGTCGCCCAAGGAAGTGCTGGAAAAGACGGTAAATACAAATCTCGAATGCCGTTTACTGAAATAGACAAGGTACTAGCGATGGCAGAAAAAATACACGCATTGGTATTTCTCGATATTCAGGTAGGATTTTCAAATGTAGAAACAGAGGTTCCCTTGCTAGAGACATACCTAAAACTTCCCAATGTTCACCTTGGTTTAGATCCAGAATTTTCAATGAAAAATGGAATAGTTCCCGGAAAAGTTGTCGGCACCTATGATGCTGTAGATATCAATTTTACAGCAAATTATTTAGCAAAACTTGTACAAGATAATGATCTACCTCCAAAGATTCTCGTTGTACATCGATATACTCAAAAAATGGTGACGAATTATCAAAACATCAAACCTTTACCAGAAGTACAGATAGTTATGGATATGGACGGCTGGGGTGGCATGGCAAAAAAAACTGGCACCTACAATAGTGTCATTTATCGGGAGCCGGTACAGTTCACTGGATTCAAGCTATTCTACAAAAATGATATTTTAGATACGACTTCTCACATGATGACACCTGCTGAAGTCTTGAAACTACGACCACAACCACTCTATATTCAGTATCAATAAGCTAATGAGACTTATGATGTATCAATAGCAAAAAAAACAAATTTTTTTGTCATATTATTGAGAGCCAGCGACATATCCAGTCGACCAACACAACTGGAGAGAAAAACCACCAGAGGGTCGCTGTATGTGCAGCAAATCGCCGGTAATAAAAAGATTTTCTATTTTCTTTGAACGCATAGTTTTCATATCTATCTCCTCTAGCGGTACTCCACCGTCTGCAATAACCGCTCTATCAAAACCCATCAATCCGACAACTGAAATTGGCATTTCTTTCAACAAACGCACAATGCTTTTTCGTTGTTCTTTTGTAATCAGATTTACTTTTGTATATGTATCTATTTTTTGATCAAGCAAAAGAGTAACTCCTTTTGCGGTGCCTTCTTTTGCTATTTCCTTGATAATATTTTTCAATGTCTTATTTTTATTTTTATCAAAAATATCAATAATAGTTCTCTCCAGTTCTGCATTATCCATCTGTGGATACATGTCTACTTTCGCTGTGACGGTTCCTTGTTGCAACAAATCTGCCACTTTGACTGCATTGTTGAGAATGGTCGGACCAGAAAGCCCGAAATGAGTGCACAATATATTTCCTTGTACTTTGAATTGCTTTTTACCGTCTAGATAGAAAACGATAGATACTGCTGGCAATGTTACCCCAGCCAGACTTTTTATCCATGGATTGGAAACTTTCAAGGGGACAATGGTTGGTGTCGGTTTCATGACTCGGTGACCAAGTTTTTCTAGCCATAAAAAACCATCTCCCGTTGATCCGGTTTCTGGATGAGACATACAACCAGTAGCAAGCACGTATTTCTTTGCCTTGTATTGTGTGTCTGTACACACGACTCCGACTATATTTTCTTTATCTACATTTATTTTTGTAACGGGTGACAAGCACACAACCGTCACATTTCCTTGTGATAAATATTTTTCTAA
>JAGOPB010000023.1 GCA_017992255.1 Minisyncoccota bacterium
ACTATTATGCTTGTTGGTACAAAGCCAGAAATTCGTTCTATTGTACAAAACGCTGCTGATAAGATATCTATGCCTTTCGTCGTCAACCGATGGGTTGGTGGTATGTTGACAAACTTTTCACAAATGAAAAAGCGAATGGAAGTAAAGGACAATATTACCGATATGAAAACTACCGGTGAAATAGAAAAATATACAAAAAAAGAACGACTACTTATTGGAGACAAAGAGGCTAAACTAGAAAATCTTTTTGGGGGTATGCAAGGGTTGCTAAAAGTTCCTGATGCCCTCCTCGTTGTCGATGCTCGCCATGAATCTATCGCAATACGAGAGGCAAGTATGCTCGGAATACAAACGATATCTCTTTTAAACACCGACTGCGATGTAAAAGATATAGCATTTCCTATCGTTGGAAACGATGCTTCAAGAGAAAGTGTATCCTTATTTTTGAATGAACTTGTTTCAGCTTATGAAACAGGATCACACACTTCAGCATAAAGTCTACCCTCGTTACTTTTACCTTGTGCGTATTATTTTATAATAACTTCAATATCATATAATCTATGGCTGAAATAACAACAGAACGTATAAAAGAGCTTAGAGACCGGACTAGTGTTTCTATAATGCAATGTAAAAAAGCACTCGAAGAAACTGATGGAAACATAGAAGAAGCGGTACTCGTCCTCAGAAAAATTTCTGCAGAAATCGCAGCTAAAAAAGCAGATCGTCTGTCTGCAGATGGTTGCATAGCTGTTGCCAATACTACAACCAAGGCCGCGCTTGTCGTGCTTCACTCTGAAACAGATTTTGTTGCTCAAAATGCAGAATTTATAAAGGCAGTAGAGGCTCTTGCTCAAGAAGCATTGCAAAATGGAGTTGAGAGCACACGAGAAGCTGCAAAAAAAAGAGCAGAAGAACTAGTACTTACTTTAGGTGAGAATATAATTCCAGGTGAAGCTGTGGTCATAGCAGGTGAACAGGTAGGCACATATCTACACCACAACCGTAAAGCAGGTGCACTAGTGGCTATCAACGGCGGATCAGAAGAACTGGCAAAAGACTTGGCAACTCACATCGCAGCAATGAATCCATTGTATAAAAGTGAGAATGATATTCCAAAAGAAGAGCGTGAAAAAATAGTTGCTTTTTTTGAAAAAGAAGCATTGGAAAGTGATAAACCAGCGGACATACAAGCTAAAATGCTACAAGGTAAAGTGAAAGGATACCTCAGTGAGCAAACACTCTTGGAACAATCATTCTTCAAAAATCCACAACAAACAGTAGCGCAAGCACTTGAATCTGCTGGAGCATCAGTGATTGATTTTGTGCGTATCAAACTCGGATAAGAAAATTATCTGGTAATCAAAAATATGATTTCTATTTTATTCTTTATACTTTCATTTTTTTTCTTGGTACTTTTTCTCTTTATCAAAGTGAAACATTTCAATGAAGGAAGTGTTCAACATCACTTCCCTCACATTGTTGAAGCTATAAAGGAAGATCTACGTGTAGTAAAAACTGGCGTTCAAAAACATGTCAAGAAAACTTTCAAAAAAAGTATCTTTACTATTGGGAAATTGTGGATTATTTTTATTTTTGTTTCTGAGAAAAAATTGCGAAAACATTTTCCCAAATTATTTTCTACTGCACCAGAACCTGGACACAAACCTTCTTTCTTTCTATCCACTATCATGGAATACAAAATGCGTATGAAATATTTTAAAAAGAAAATACGAGAAGAAGACGACCGGGACGATACACAGCAGAGCGCGTGATAGACTTTAATTTTTTGAAAATATATGATAGTATGGTTCAGTTCGAAACGCCACTTTAGCTCAGTTGGTAGAGCAACGCTTTTGTAAAGCGAAGGTCCTCGGTTCAAGTCCGAGAAGTGGCTCCAATAAAAAAAACGCACGAATTCGTACGTTTTATTACTATAGAGTGTAGAAATTAATTTTAATGCTTTGAAACTATCATATTTCGCAATTTCTGGATTTGTTGACAATCAACTTCCTCTATTTTTGATATAACTTCACCGGCAATTTTTGTATACTTTCCTTGTATTGCCTCTTTGCAGATGTTTATTGCATATTCACGATCATATTTTGCAACCGCTGAATCTATAGCTGCTCGTGCTACCACACCGGCGATTTTTTCTCTCGAAAAATGCTTATACATTTCCTGGACCACTTTTTTACCTTCACCGAGGTCTTGTCTAAAAATAAAAGTGAGTAAAAAACGGGCGTTAGTTATTTGGTCAGTGTTTATTATCGCTGCAAACACTTCACCTGCTTTTTCAAATTCTTTATCAATAGTCAAGCAGATACCATACACTACTTGATTATTTTTCATATTTGACTGTTTTTTAAACTCGGCAAAGGCCTCTGAATTGCTGAGTTTGAGGTCTTTCAGTCTTTTCGCCTCTTTAAAGAAATATTTTGCTAACATTTTATAAATTTTACATACTTTACTAGATAAGCGACCACTTGTCAAAATACACCCATTTTTCGTATGAGCTATTGATCCAATCATGTACAAGATATTTACTGGTTTACAGAATCTTCCTTTTTAGAATCCTCATTATCCAACTCTTGTTTTTTCGCTTCTTGATCTTCTTTTGCTTTCTGTGCTTCAACCATTTCGGGGAGCAATGCCTCTATATCTGTAATGCTTTGAAGTCCAGTATAGACTTTGTCTCCTATTATCAGTGCAGGGAGTTTTGTGTCATCCACTTTGTATATTGCAATAAGTGAATTAACGGCAGAGAGATCTAGATTGTAATCAAACGAATACACACGGAGGTCTGGATACATCGCACGGAGTTCGGTCAGTACATATCCTTCTTTCACACATTCAGTACAATTGTCTGCATTGGTATAAAAATACAATACTGAATATATCGGTGTATCGCATCTTTCTTGAATCTGTTTCATCAACAAGAAATCTTTTATCTGAAGCAGTGAATAATATTTCTTGAGTTGGGAAATATCAGTTTGGTTCCCTACATTGGTTTCTGCGTACTCTATCTTGCTTGCGAGAGTACCCAGCTCAACAGACAGTGTAGTAGATGATACATCTTTACAAGAAAGTTCTGAGAGCAACGAAAATTGTGTTTCAGAAGAAAGTAAGTCTATGGATATAGAATCCTGAATACCACGAAGTTGCTCCAATTTTCGTTGAGAAAAAAAATCTGACAACAAAAATGCCGATGCAAAAACGCCTAGTGTGATGAGAAAAACAAAAAAATATTTTTTCGCAGATGTGCCTTGTTTCATGATGATTGTTGTTTATGGGTAGTGTTTTGACGTTCAAATATCCAGCTTGATTCCTTTCCACGAAATGCGTTCCAGAGTGCTTTCAGTATCCAAAACGGCGCAATCAATCGGTATACGATAATAAAGTATATATCAGACAACCGTACACGCGCATTACCGTGAGCCATTTTTCTTCCTAAAAGGAAGCCAAAGAAAACAAATCCGTAAATGAAAAACAGTAAAAATAGACTTGCTTGCGTGTTGATATAGTACAAATCCACAGTAGGAGCAAAATTGAAAAATCCGACTGATCTATACTGAACTATATGCTGATAAATAAATGTATAAAGATTTATTGTTACAAGACTCAAAAGAAAGACTAGTGACCACAGCGATATAATACCCGCAGGTATCGTCAGTAACCCTACAGTACCATATCGAGAACGAAACCATATGTGTCGATAATCATAGGAATTTTTTATAAATCCATATATCCATCGAAGTCTCTGGCGGTAGAGTTTGGGTATGGTAGTTGGAGTTTTAGTGTATACATAGGCGTCGGGACAATGCTCAATCTTGTATCCGGCTACCTGCATACGGAGTGCTATCTCTTGGTCCTCTGTATTGTGTGCCTTTCTATACGGACCAAGGTCGTCAAATACTTTTTTTCTAAAAATAGAAAAAGGTCCAGGTGTGACATGAATACCTCCTGCAAAAGCAAGCATTTTTTTGGTGAACACACTCATGTCGTATTCTGCTTTCTGAGCCTTTTGTAAATAATTTTTTGGTTCATGAACTATGATAGAAGGACATACTGCCATAGTTTTTGAATCTTCAAAATACGACACAATTCGTTTGAGTGCTTCTGGATGTACATATGAATCAGAATCCAAACCACCCACAAGCTCTGTTCGTGTATGATCTAAACCAAAATTGATCGCAACGTGTTTACCACTATTTTCTTGATGAAACACTCTAATAGATTTTTTGTGGGAAAATGATTGCAATATTTTCCATGTGTTGTCCGTAGAACCATCATCTATCAATATGATATCTAGTTTATCCGATGGATATCGCAATTGTAAAAGTGAATGTACTGTTTGTGCTATAGTATCTTCTTCGTTGTAACACGGCACAATGACGGTAACCCCTGGATACTTTTTAAGTTTTATAGGTTTTTTTCTAATAACTATCTCATGACGTCGTTCGAAATATGTGACTAGTAAAAAGACTTGTACGTAGAGCGACAAAAAAGCAAGTAGGTAAAATATGTACGTCGGAATAGAATGCATGAATACGAACATTATAGCATATTTTTAAATTTTGTCATCCATAGACACGAATACATATCATGCTATACTGATATCCATGATACACGAAACAATACAAAACGAGAGCGAGGAAGTAGCTCCAAAAAAACAACTTTCAACACCCCAATCTATCATTGTCGCTGCCCTGATTGTAGCGGTAGGAATCGTATTAGCATTTGGACAAGGAAAAGGTACAGATACTCCAAAAACGCAAAAACTTCCTGAAAATACTTACTCACTCCAAGAAGAAACAGAACCATCAGTTGCGCCATCTCTCATTTTTGATCCTACAAACCCCGACGAACATATATTGGGAAGTCGCGACGCTGATGTGTTTTTAATCGAATACTCAGATATTGATTGTCCATATTGTAGAGCCTTTCACTCTACTATTTCTACACTCTCAACAGCATACGGCACAAAAGTCGCTTGGGTGTATCGTCAATTCCCTCTCACAAGCTTACACCCAAATGCCTATATAAAAGCAAAAGCGACAGAATGTGTAGCTATGGTTGCGGGTAATGATAAGTTTTGGGAATATATGAAAACGTTATTCGAAACAGATGTATCTCCAAGCGCTCTTTCGAGTACTGCAGTTTCTATAGGCGTAAACAAAGAAGCATTTGATTCTTGTATGGCAGGTTCTGAAGCAGATGAAAAGATAAAGGAAGACCAAGCGTCCGGAGACCTAGCAGGTGTTCGTGGTACACCGTTTACTGCGGTTATAAATGTAAAAACTAAAAATCAAACAACAATAGGAGGTGCACTTCCCTTCGAAGCTTCAAAAGAAACGATCGAATCTATCTTCTAAGCTAGTACTAGAAAAAAACCGCTCGTATACTCGAGCGGTTTTTGTTTTCACTTTTTAATTTTTACGTGTGTAGTATTTCTATCAAAAAGATTTGGTTGATATGCCCATCCTCGGTAAAGTGTATCCTCTTGTATCTCACATCCTCCTTTGTTTTTTACAAACAGGAATAGAATCAAAAATAAAACACAAACTAAAAAACAGAGTACTCCAATAACAAGATAGAACATAGTCCAAATTATGAATTCAGAAATAGAATTAAAAAAATTTTTCATAGTATATATTTATTTGTTAAAGAAAAAACAAGTCTTTATGGAAGACTTGTTTTTTCGCTCGATACTACGATAGTAGTTATGCCAGATCAAAAACCAACCCTCCACGGTATTGTGGCGGGAAAAAGGGAACGTTGTTTTTCTGTGCATGTATATGCATATAGTTACAGTAGCAAAATGCTGTGGCTTGGTCAAGCTAGATAATTTCTTTCTGATAGCAACTCTCACAATACACGATCCGTCCAAGGTCGGGGTCATGCATGGTGTCTATATCCTTTCCACAACCTCCGCAAGTCGTGTGAGAAGTCCTTGGCAAATTAATGAGTGAAAATCTTTCTTTCTCTCGGCATTTAGGACATGGGCTTGGGAGCGGAATTCCGAGCCGTCTACAAAGGGCCATCTCTCCAGTGGCGATCCGATAAAAGCCACTACATGAATCACAACCAACGATCTCGTTGAGTACTTCATCAGAAGTTGCTTCGATTGAGTTAGGAAGATCTTTTCCATCCACTGTCTTTTGATATTGAGTCTCTATCTTATCTTGCCATGTATACCCCTCAGCACTCGCCTCTTCCTTGGTTTTTTTTACAAATTTTAACGCGTTTGAATCATTGTATGGAAAAAGCGAAAATTCCGGCGGAAAAAATTCTCCGTAATAGTAGACCCTCCCGACACTATCGGTATACCGATTCTTCTTCATGTCTTCAATAATAGTCGCTTTGAGTCGCTCGTATTCCTCTTTTGAATACTCCTTATTTAAAATACAGTACTGTTTTCTTTTGAGATTGGCACAACCAAAGTTATTCTTTGAACCAATACACCAACCGCAGTATTCAGACTCCATTCCCCCAGAAAATATTCCGTACGAAAACTTTATTGATTCAATATTTTCACCCGACAATCCACTCTCGTATACCATATTCGCACCATTTCCCCACCCAGAATAATCCATACAATTTACTGCTTTTGGAACAGAGACGAACTGGCAATATTTAGAATCCTCAACTCCTGCGCACATATCAGTGAAGTGCATTCTTGGACTCATAGAGGTAGTCACCAGAGACGTTGACGTTGAGAGAGTTCCCGGTATACTCACGATACGGCAGTGTGTGCCAAAATGCACGAGCTTCTTTTTTTGCTCTATCCAATCCTTCTCGAGTAGAAGTAAGTTCCTTTACCTTTTCCATATATTCTCCTCGTGAGTATGGTTGGTTGTAGATATAGTATCTCTTCCCTCTCAAATTTGCACATCCAAAACAGTTCGTGCATCCGATGCAATTTCGAGAAAACCACACGTCTACACAGTCATCACACTCACTTGAGAAAAAAGTCTTGCTACACCTTCCTATACCCACCGACTCGTAGCAAAGCTCGCTCTTGTAAGCGCGAAGTACGTCCATGCTGTCTTTTACAATATTGAGATAAGAAGAATAGTACACATTCTCACCATAGTCAGCCCAAAACGTCATGTAGCAATCTTTGGAGAAGGCGATCGCGTTTGAGTATTCACAATTCTTTAGAGTAGTGTACATCGAATCTTTTGCAAAATGTGGCGTTTTGTCTCGCAATTCCTTCCATTGTTCGAGGAAATTTCTATTAGGATCATAATCAACTCCGTACTCCGTACCATCCCAATCATCTGCCCACCAACATGGATCACAAAACACTTTTACGGGGCTATCTGGTCGGTACATCGTGAGGGTCTTCTTGTCGCATTTATCACAGTTTCTAAAATAGACACTCCATGTATTGGTAAAAGAAAGACGCCTCGTCATCCGGCAAGGTGGACACCACGAAGGTGGTGGCACCTGCATCTTTTCATAAAAAGAAAAGTCATCGGGTTCGATGTTGAAGTCGTTTTTACAGTTCTTCTGGCAAGTTTTGGTTTCCATATCATTATTATACTACTTCTTTTTGATAACAACTCTCACAATATACTATCTCTGGTCGCTCTGGGGCGTAAGAGGTTTCGAATTCGACGGGGCATGCACCTTGATGCTCGTGATCATCTTTATCGCACATACATTGGCGGTGGTGTAATTCCCGAGGATTTCTCTTTTCCATCCTATCTTGGCGACGACACTGGAAGCATTGTTGAGGTAAAGGTAACCCCATCTTTCGGTACAAAATTAATTCAGCAGTTGTGATAGTAAATGCATTTGCGCAATTTTGATACTTCCCTTTCAGATCAGTGCTTGATTGAGTCTTACATAAAATATTTTTTTTCACTACTGTGTCATCAACTTCTTGAATCGTCTCAGGAAGAGTCCCTGCGTTGATATCAATAGCGTAGTTCCTGTCATTTCTTTCAAACCATTCAAATCCTTTTTCTAACGCTTCATTTTTAGAGAGAGGGAAATAGTCTTGAGCCACTGTTTCGTTATACGAGAACGGAGAAATAGAATGTGGAAAGAATTCACCCCACTCACCTGTCCTTTTCATATGTTCAATAATTTTTTGAGACAGTATTTCATACTCCTCTTTAAGATACTGTTTGTTCAAAATGCAGTAATTTTTCTTTCTTAGAGATACGCATCCAAACAAATTGTTACTGTTATAGCAAAGATCCACGTAAATTGAATCAAACACATCCCATGTTTTTGCCACAAAAAGACACCGTGTCGCTATACAACCCTCATTTTCATATCCCAATTCGCTATAGACTTCAGTGCAGTCATAACTATCTTTTGACCACCATGCGTCCTGACAATATTTTAGATTTTCTGTATGTGAACAATTATAAGAACTTTTTGTATTTTTCGTCTCTTGTAAATAATCTCCTTCAGGTTGCACATTGCTCCTTCCTCTGTAGTACTTATGAGGATACCGCAATTCAATCTGCTCGAGAGATGCTAAAGAGGATAGAATATTTTTACGATCCCATACAAATTCCGAAAACCTTTTCTTGTACTCTTCTTTTGACAGTTGCTCATTTAGCCAACAATATGACTTCCCACGCAACCCGTAACACGCAAAACAATCTGTACATCCCTTACAATCTTTAAGAAAGTACCCATTTGAACAATCATTACAATCTTCCAAATATGCCCCACGGTTACAATTTTTGCAGTTGATGCATTCGTAGAGTAACTCACAGCCTTCAATCATATAACAATCCATACAATCTTTATTCTTTTGTGCCCAATAACTATACAAACAATTCTCATTTTCTCCTGAAGAAACACACAAGTAACAGTCTCTATTTCGCTCAGACTGGTTTGTATATTCTGAATTTACACTTTGAGAATTTGCAAGGGCAATCCTTGGAGTCTTCCATCGTAGTTCTTTAAACTGTTCGAAGAAAGGTCGTGAGAAATCAAACTCAAACCCAAAATCAATAGGGTCCCAATTGTCGGACCAAAAACAGGGTTGACAGTAGACAATGCCTGTATACTCAGGGTTGTGAATACTGACGACACTTACGCCACATAGGTCGCAATCTCTTTTATAGAATATCCACTCATTTCTATTTGTTAAACGTCGTTGGTACCGACACTCCGGACAAAACGTGGGGGGAGGAACCTGCATTTTTTCATAAAAAGAAAAATCATCGGGTTCGATGCTGAAGTCATTTTTGCAGTTTTGACAGTTCTTTGTTTCTGAGGTCATAAGGAAGCTTTGTCTATAGTATCACTTTTTAACGACAAATCCCCGCATTCGCGGGGAAAATAGTTAGTCTATATAGTTTCTCAAACGAATAATTTTATCATTTGTTCGAAGCTTTTCATGAACTTTTGCTTCGATCTGTCGAATACGCTCGCGAGTCACACCAAACTCTTGTCCTACTTCTTCAAGCGTATGTTGAACTCCACTAGTGAGTCCATAGCGCATTTCCAATATTTTGCGTTCTTTTAGGTTGAGCTCATCTAGCACTTCTTTTATTTGATCCGAAAGTATTCTACGAGATACCTCTTGATCAGGACGGAGTACTTTGTCATCTGCAATAAATTCTCCTCGTGTGCTTTTTTCATCTCCATCGTTCCCTATTGGCTTTTCTAGAGAAACTATGTCTTGGTTTATCTCTTCAATAGTATACACTTTGTCTATATCAATTCCCATTTCCGTAGCAACTTCTTCGGGCAGTGGCTCTCGTCCAAGGTCTTGGGATAGTCGTCGTACTACTTGTTTGTATTTCGAAATAGTTTCTACCATGTGGACAGGTATGCGAATAGTTCGTGACTGATCAGCAAGAGAGCGGGTTATCGACTGACGAATCCACCATGTCGCATAGGTTGAGAATTTGTATCCTTTTGTCCAATCAAATTTTTCAACTGCTTTGAACAGTCCTATGTTGCCTTCTTGTATAAGATCCAAAAGAGTAAGATCACTCGAACGACCAACATACTTTTTTGCAATAGACACCACTAGTCGCAAGTTTGCGCGAGCTAAAAGATTTTTTGCCTCTTCGTCTCCTGCTGCTATTCGTTGTGCCAATGTTCTCTCTTCACTCGCAGAAAGAAGTGGATACTGACCTATTTCTTTTAAATACATTTGAATAGAATCGTATTGGCTGGCCTCTCGTCTATAGGTATTTTTTTCAACCTTATTTCCTGCATCCAAGTCAAGCAAATTCCCCCCTTCCAAGACGTCTATGTGTGCAATCATAAATTCGTCATACAATTCCTCTAAAAAGTTTATATTACTTTCTATATCAGGAAATGCTTTTAAAATCTCATCGTACGTAACAAATCCTCGTTGTCGTCCTTTTTCAACGAGTGTTTTCTTTTTTTGTTGCTGTAGTTCTGCTTTCTTTGCCGATGATGCCCTTTTTTCTTTTGGCGTCATTTTTTTTGTAACAGTTTTTGGCTTGGCAACCTTTTTTGTTGGTCTTTTTATGACTACTTTTTTTACTGTTTTTTTTGTAGGTTTTTTGACTACTTTTTTAGCAACAACTTTTTTTGTAGGTTTTTTAATAGGTTTTTTTATGATTTTCTTTTTTGCACTTGTTTTTGTTTTATGTTTCATACTATTTTGTGTGATGTGGGGCTACTAATGCGTGGATGGTGGCTAATAAATGACGCGATTCAAGTAAATATTTTGTAGTGTTATCTTTATTTTTTTCTTTTTCTGCTTGACGTAATAATATGGTTGTCCGTTTCAATTTTTCTTCCAAAAAAGCTTTTTCAAATTCGTACAAGAGCTCTTCTGCGTATCGTATCGACGGTGGTCCATCTTTCCACTGTATATCTCTTTTGAACAAAAGTGTTTCTTTTTTCTCATCATCAAGAATTCCCAATATTTCTTTATATGTTTTACCTCGAATGCGTTCGTACTCTTTTTGTATGTCTCCTTTTTCCGCACTATTCATAGTGAGATATGACAGCAACTCATCTTCTATGATTTGGTAACGTTTTTTTGTATCAAGCATCTCTTTTTGTGTATCTTTTGGAGGGTTGCTTGTAGGAACTTTCATCATACGGATTTTTTCAACTTCTTTTCGTATCGTTTGTTCTTCCATTTTCAGTACTTCAGCAACTTTTTTTATAAAATGTGCTTCCTCCAAAGCGTTTGGCACACTAGCGATAGCAGGGAGAACATGAGTGGTGACGTCACGAATCCTTGCTCTTTCGTCTCGACGAGGTCGAGCAAAAACATATAATAAAAAATCAATAATATGCTTGCGTTCATTGACTATTTTCTTCCAGTTTTCTGAATTCTCTTTTATGATATCTGCAGGGTCTTTACCTTCTGGTATTAATATCATTTCCACGTTCATCCCCATACGCAACGCTATCTCTATACTTCGTTCACTTGCCTTGACACCCGCAGAATCTGCATCTAGAGAAAAAACAAGATTGTCAGTAAAACGCTTCAAAAGCTCCACATGTGCTTCAGTCAACGCAGTTCCTGAGATAGCTACTATACCTTCAGTACCTGCCTGATGTGCCATCAGAAGATCCATCTGTCCTTCTACTAGTACAACTCTTCCTTCTCGTAGCAATGTGCTTTTTGCCATATCGTATCCAAAAAGAATATTGCTTTTTGAATAAATAGGAGTTTCAGGAGAGTTTACATATTTTGCATCCTTGTCAGTCTCTGTACCTGGGATTATTCGTCCTGTGAATGCAACTGTTCTACCCACTCCATCTCTGATGGGAAACATGATCCTTCCTCGGAAACGGTCATATATTCCTTTGTTTCCTTCTATCGCTAGACCAGCGTCAACGATATCAGCATCTTTGTATCCTTCGTGTCGGAGATGGGAAGTCAACCCGTCCCATCCTGTCAATGCCACTCCAACTGAAAACTTTTGTATGGTTTCTGTATTGAGTCCACGACTAGAAAGATAGGTTCGTGCTCTAGAATCTTCGTTCAAATTTTTACAAAACCAATCTTTTGCGGATTCATTTATTTTTATGAGCAGAGTTTTACGATAGTCTTCGGGAGATTTTTTTTCATACACAAGCTCCACACCTGCTCGATCTGCCAAACGAACAAGTGCCTCTCGAAAGGTCAGTCCTTCAATAGCTTCCACAAAAGAAATAACATCGCCTCCTTTTCCGCAACCAAAACACCTATAGGTTCCTCTGGAAGGAGAAACATAAAACGAAGGAGTCTTCTCATTGTGAAACGGACAAAGAGCTCTCATATAATTGCCCGCTTTTTCCAATCTAATATACGATGACACTACATCGGTAATAGGAAGACGTTCTTTGATTGTCGAG
>JAGOPB010000047.1 GCA_017992255.1 Minisyncoccota bacterium
TCCTGCGCCACGTGTCGTGGCATGTGGCTGGTTAGCCGCTCCGGGCACTAGCTTCTGAAAAATCTTGTCACCCCCGCGCGTCACCGGGTCGCGACTGCTGAACAGGGTCAAAAACGGCTTGTGCCAAATTGCAGTTGTCAAACACGGAACTTGTCAAGTCAGCTTCTGCAAAGTCGGTTTCTTGTAACTGCGAATTTTTGAAAACGGTCTTTTTGATTTTTGTCTTGTAAAACGAAGAATGGTTGAGTTGGCAACCGTCAAACGAAAAAGAAAGTCCAAACTCGTTGCAAGTGTCAAAGCGAAGTCCTAACATTTTGCAGTCTTTGAATTTTACGTCCCGAAACGCTGTCTTGTTGAGCTTCGTCAAACTGAAATTACAACCGTTAAATGTGCAGTCTATAAACTTAAATTCTGAGAGGTCGCTGTCGGCAAAGTTGCAACTGTTAAAAATGCAGTTTTCGTATTCGCCTTTTGTCAGCGTGTCGTTTCGGTCAAAAGTTTTGTCTTGTATGTATGTTTCTGTCATTTGGAACGGTGTCTTGTTACACTTGCCACTAACACTCAGATATACGAAGTTCGAGTAAATTTCGCGAATCATCGTTATGCTAATTGTACTAAAATAAAATATGCTATACTAGTGTGTATAGACTATGAATAAAGAAGATATTGCGAAGTTTTATAAGGTAATGGAGATAAAAAGATACGCGCCAAACACAATCAAGACATACGGCGCTGCTATTTCTTCATTTCTTGAATATTTTAGCAAAAGAGACATAGAGAAACTTCTTCATGAGGATATAGAAAAATATCTTCAACATAAAGTAAAAGACAAAAAAATTAGCTTCTCTGCTCAAAAAGGTATAGTTGGAGCTATTAAGTTGTACTACAAATTTCTGTATAATAAAAACATCTATATTGACTATCTCTACCCTGATCGAAGTGAATTTAAATTGCCAAAAGTTTTGTCTACAGAAGACATAAAGAAAATGATAGACTCGATAGAAAACCTCAAGCATAGGACTATTATTTCCACGATATACAGTTGCGGAATGCGTATATCTGAAGCAATAAATTTAAAAATATCTGACATTGATTCAAAGAGGATGATGGTACGAATTGAGAATTCAAAAGGAAATCGTGACCGTGAAGTTATGCTTTCTGAAAACTTACTTATTCTCTTACGTAAATACTACAAACTATACAAACCCAAAAAATACATTTTTGAAGGTCAAAAAGGTGGCAAGTATACAGCGCGAAGTGCTGAGCAAGTTTTTAAGAAAGCTTTAGAAAAAGCAAAGATAAATAAGCCCGCGAGTTTGCATACTTTAAGACACTCCTATGCTACTCATCTCATAGAACAAGGTATTGACATCAGGATAGTTCAAGAATTATTAGGACATAAAAATATTAAAACTACTCAAATATACACTCATGTTACTGATATAAGAAAATTAAAAATTAAGAGCCCTTTTGATAATTTATAAGAAAATGAGGTCACAAATAATTCAGCTACTATTTGTGATAGGTATGGAAACATCTATAAACAAAAGAATAGTTGGAATGACTAGCATAATACAAAAATAATCTCAAAATGAGGCTGTTTTTTGTATTATGCTAATTTGACCCTTCTCGAGTGCTCGAACTAGCTCTCTCTATTGTGAGCCTTCAGCAGATAGAACTTATTTGTTCCTTGCCCAGGTAGGTTATTTATAGCATTTTCGGTATTTCCAAACAACCCTTCTCGTGCGACTACTTTTTTAGCACATCCATGTATTCTGATAAACCGTTCCAATTAGAATTAGTAAAGTGATTATTCTTTGGGTTTTCTAGCCCTATCTCATCTATTGAGTACCCAGCCTTGCCATAATTACATGACCAACAACAAGTTACTAAATTTTCAGGGTTGGTCATTCCTCCATAATTCCACGGGATTACATGATCTGCATTAGCTCTAAAAGCCAGAACTACACCATGTCTTTCTATGTTAGTACCACTCGTGCAAAAATTCTCCTTCCCAATCACTTTCGAATATCGCTCCAATAGTTCTTTTGAGATAACTTTTCCTCCACAATACTGGCAAGTAAAATTATCTCTTTTGAAAACTTCTTCTCTGTATTTATCTGGAGATCGTAACCTATCAAGTTCTACCGTTTTATTTTTTAACTTTGGTATTTTTAAGATCCTATTTCTAAATCTACCTGATACTTGTCCATGCTCACAATACCAATTACGAAGATCATCGCTTCTAATTTTCGATAGTGTTTTTATTGAATTTTTAATATCTCCAATAGACGCTAGTTGAACAGCTTTGGTGAATAGATTTATTTCATTTGCAAACCAAGCAGGAGGAAGTAATGGACTTTTTTTGTTCCATGAATTTATATCAGTACCTAGTTCAATACATTCTTTTTGACCTTTACACATAGAAGATATTATAACAAAACTGAGACAAAGTGGGACACTACTTCCGTAGTTACAGACTACTCGTCACCTTCAATCCTTCTTCTCATATCATCGAGTATTTCATCTTTATATTTAAAATATAGGGTTCCTTGTGGTCGTCTACTATACCCTAATAGATCCCTTGCTGTAGTTGAAAGTGAATCGATTTTACCGTTATAATTTATCTTGTCATTTTCAGCCACAGTTACAACAATATTTGGATCTCTCGTAAACACTAACTCTTCGCCAACAGCGATGCCATAATTTTGAAAATGAAATCTTGATCTGCGTTCTTTAATTTCATCAACTTCCTTTTCTTGTTCATTTGTGAGAGTTTCAACAGTCTTGTGTTCAATAATCTCTACACGCTTAAGTGCAATAGTTGCAAGCTCAGGATTCATCTTAAAAAATTCTCTATTATCTCGAACTCGTCTGTCAGCGAATATCGAATGGAGCCATTCTTCTTCTTTTCGAGCATCTGCTACTTCAGCAGAATAATACACTTCAAATGGAAGTGGAATCCCAGTTCTATCGAGTTGGCGAAGTCTCTCTTCAACAGCATTTGTTGTGAAGCCAATTTTGATATACCCAGGCATTGCTTCGTTGGTTAAAATGTATACGATTTGTGACATGTAAAGCGATTATATCATTTTAGCGAACTTTTTTCCAAACAAATAAATCTTCTAGATTTGATATAAAAAGTGACAAAAGTGACACACCTTAGACATATCTATCGAAAACGATTTTTCAAATAGTTTCAAAAACCACATTTTCAAGACTATCAAATATGCACTGTACAATGTATATAACACATTGTGATA
>JAGOPB010000002.1 GCA_017992255.1 Minisyncoccota bacterium
CAGCAGAAACAGCTGCATTTGGACTATTTCCTACAGCATTTACCACGTCAACAGACTCATATGGCACCTTATCACCAAAACGAATGCAAATCTGACATTTTTCATTATCAATATTGCAATTAACAGATGCATCTTTTATACGGATAAAGGCATCGATAACTAGGTCACCAATAGCGAGAAATTGTACTTTATTTTTCATAATTTGAGTATACCATAAAATATGATACACTTGAAGTATGAAAACACTACGAGAATGCATACAAGATGCAGATAAAAATCGAGTTGCGATAGGTCATTTCAATATTTCAAATTTAGAAGCCCTTCATGGAATTTATAAAGCGGCAAAGAAATTAAATGTTCCGGTTATCATAGGAGTATCAGAAGGGGAAGAAAATTTTATTGACACTGATATGGCAGTTTCTTTGGTAAAAACTCTACGTGAACGGGATGGTTTTCCTATTTTTTTGAATGCAGATCATCATTATTCGTTTGAAAATGTAAAAAAGTCAATCGATCAAGGATTTGACGCTGTTATTATAGACTTAGTAAAGTTGCCATACGAAGAAAATGTTGCTTTCACAAAAAAATGTGTAGAGTATGCACGAAAAGTTTCTACTGAAACCGGTCGAGAGATATTGGTCGAAGCTGAGCTTGGCTTCATAGGACAATCTTCAAAGATTATCGACTCCATACCAGATGGTGTGAGTGAGGAAACAATGACCAAACCAGAAGAAGCAAAATTATTTGTTGATGCAACAGGTATTGATCTATTAGCACCGTCTGTGGGGAACGTCCACGGTATCGTAACTTCTGGTAATCCTAGACTTCACCCAGAGCGAGTACGTGCTATTCGGGATGCTTGCGGTATCCCGCTTGTTCTCCATGGTGGCTCTGGTACCATGAACGAAGATTTCATAGCTTGTATTGAAGCGGGAATAGATATTGTTCACATCAATACTGAAATACGTGTTGCATATAGAGACGCTATTAAAAAATTTCTAAATGAAGATCCCGACGAAGTAGCTCCGTATAAATTTTTGGCTCCAGGTGTTGATGCCGTAGAAGCTGTGGTTGAAGCTCGTTTGCGGTTGTTCAACAAACTATAATAATTCGATGATTGAAAAGAAAGTAGTAACAAGGTTTGCACCAAGTCCAACAGGGTATCTGCATGTTGGAGGATTGCGAACCGCACTGTATGCATATCTTTTTGCAAAACAAAACAACGGTGTATTTTTGTTACGAATAGAAGATACAGACCGAGAACGTTTTTTGGAGACTGGTGTTAGAAATATCCTTGATTCACTGTATTGGGCAGGCATTGTACCGGACGAAGGAGTTGTATTGGATAACGAAAATCACATCGTTCAAAAAGGTGAGCACGGCTCATATATACAATCTGAAAGGCTTGAAGTGTATAGTGACTATGCACGATTTCTTTTAGAAAAAAAAGTTGCATATCGATGTTTTTGTACGAAAGATCGTTTGAGTCAGATACGCCTAGAAATGCAAAATGCTGGTCTTGTGCCTAAATATGACAGACACTGTCTTGGGTTAACACAACAGGAAATTGAAACATTCACACAAGAAAAGTTTCCACATGTGATACGTTTAAAAATTCCAGAATATGAGGTAACAAGTTTCACTGATGAAATTCGCGGTACAATACAATATCCAAACAAAGATCTTGATGATCAAGTTCTTATCAAGTCTGATGGTTTTCCTACATACCACATGGCGGTTGTTGTTGATGACCATCTGATGAATGTTACTCATGTAATACGTGGTGAAGAATGGATATCGAGTACTCCAAAGCATATTATTCTCTATAATGCTTTTGGTTGGAAAATACCAGTATATGCCCATCTACCTTTATTACTCAACGCTGATAGAAGTAAACTTTCAAAGCGTCAAGGCGATGTAGCTGTATTGGATTACAAACAACAAGGATACATACCAAAAGCAATGGTAAACTTTGTGGCATTATTGGGTTGGAATCCAGGAACTGAGAAAGAAATATTTTCTCTTTCTGAACTTGTTGACGTTTTTTCGTTAAATAAAATAAATAAATCTGGTGCGTATTTTAATAAAGAGAAACTAAATTGGTTCAATCGTGAATATTTAAAAAGCATGACAAGTGCAGAAATACACAAGAGTATACTTGAAGAAATTCCAGACATACAACAAATACCAGGATACAAGAATTCAATTTTTACAAAAATCATACCAATCATTATTGAACGAATGAATACATTTTGTGATGTAAAAGAAATGTTAGAAAAAAAAGAAATCCAGTTTTTCTTTACACAACCACAATACGACATAGAAATGCTTATACCAAAGAAAAGTACAGGTGGAAATATATTTGATAATCTAAAAAATGTTGAAAGTATTCTCCAAACACTAGATACATGGGATAGAGTATCCATCAAGAAAAGTCTCTGGGATTTTGCAACAGAACGCGGTAGGGGAGAGGTCCTTTGGCCCATGAGAGTAGCACTATCCGGTTTGGAATTTTCACCTGATCCATTTTTGATTGCGGAAATAGTCGGAAAAGATGAAACACTAACTAGATTACACCATGCATTCAAAAAATTACAAAACTACAAATAGTTTTACTTGTATCAAGATATCGATGACATTTGCAGTGGTCTTGTTGTTTTGTTTCTTTTGTTTTCAGATACAAGCTAATGCAACATCAGTATTAGAAATTCAAAGTAAAATAGACAATAGTGCAGTACAAATAAATACATTAAATGCTGAAATTGCACAATACCAGACACAATTAAATTTGATAAGTACTCAATCGAATACTCTCGCAAACGAAGTAAAAAGTTTAGATATCACTAAAAAGAAGTTAGAAGCAGACTTAAAACTTTCTGAAACTAAAATACAAAAAGCAGAAAATGATATCGTTGAACTTGGTGGACAAATTGAAGATAAAGAGTTAACTATTGATGAAAGAAGTGTCTTAATTGCAAAAAGTATTAGAGAAATAGAAGAATCTGGAAAAATAACTCTTTTACAGATGCTATTGTCACACAATTCTTTTGCTGATGCTTGGATTCGAATTGATAATGTTCAAAGTTTCAAAGAAGCGTTACGATCAGATGCCAAAGAACTGCTATCTGCAAAAGTTGTGCTAGTTGATAAACAGTCAGAAATCAAAATAATAAAAGATGAATTGCTGAAACTTCGCAGTGGGCTCAATGATCAGAAAAAAATACTTGACCAGACTGTTAAAGAAAAAAACAGTCTTCTAGCATCAACAAAAAATCAAGAATCAACATATGCAAAAATGGTTGCCGAAAAGCAGACTTTAGTAAATGCTTTTGAAGCAGAAATGCGTTCATATGAAGAACAGCTGGTATATATAGCGCACCCTGATAGATTACCGTTAGCAGGTTCAGCACCGCTTTCGTGGCCTGTATCGGATCCATTTATTACACAAATGTTTGGAAAAACAGTTGACGCTGTTCGCTTGTACGCTAGTGGATCGCACAGTGGTGTTGATTTTAGAGCATCTGTTGGTACTCCCATATTTGCCATGGCCAGCGGTACTATAGGAGGTTCAGGTGATACAGATGCATTTTGCAAAGGTGCATCGTTTGGTAAATGGGTTCTTGTACGATACGACAATGGTTTAGCATCAACATATGGCCATTTATCTCTCATAAAATCTGCAAATGGATCTAGGGTGTCTAGAGGAACCATAATTGGCTATAGCGGAGCCACAGGACATGTTACAGGACCGCATTTACACGTAAGTATGTATCCGAGTGACGCTGTTTCAGTTGAAGCAAAAGAATCTCTGGCTTGTAAAGGAAAAATTTTGACACAACCAAGAGCGGCAACATCTGCATATCTAGATCCGCTATTATATATGCCCAAAACAAATCCAAGCATGTTCAAATAAGTTTTCAATGTACTATATACTTGAGAAGACTATGTCGCAAAAGATATATTGTGCGACATATAGTAAACTCATCCCCTTATATATCAATACAACTATTAAACGCTCGCACTTGTTTATTGTATATCTCAATATTATTTTTTATTGTATATGATAGTTTATTATAATTCTCAACTAGTGAATTATATAATTGAACTGCAGTTTCATAGTCACTTTTATTTGAATTTTTATTATCTATAATTTCTTTTTGAAATGTAATTTCTACTGAAAGCTCTTTAATTTTGTTTTCATCATTTTCAATATCGGTCTGTAGGCTGTTATTTGCTTCTGTACAATCCCCTTTAGGTCTCCCAAAATGTTGAACTGCTACGTATTGCATATTTCCTTGAAACATTCCGTATACTATCGCTACACCTAGGTCTTTCATCTCAGGTCGTAAGATGTTTTCTCGATGACCAGGACTATTCATCCACGCATCGATAAGCTCTTGTACTGACATGAAGTCACCACTTGCTAGGTTTTCAGCAATAGAAATATACTGATAGCCCGCACTATTTACAAAATATTCCACGTTGTACCCTTCTGGGTTTTCGTGCTCAAAATAGTTTTTTGTTATCATATCTTCTACTTTCTTTTGTGCAGACACAGTCAAGATACTATTTTTCTCGAGCGGTGCAAGCGTAGGGTCTACGGATATACGTGCTTGGTTCGTTAATTCAACAATTTCTTGCGCAGTGATTATATGAGTTTGATCAGTACGGTCACCATCTTGTACTATTGATGTATTTTTTAGTAAAGCAAATATATTTTGTTGTAGTGTATTGAGACTGACATCGCTATCTTTTATATTTTGAATTAGTGAGAAACTTACAACACACACTATAACTATTAAAACCATATGTAGAATGGTATTCTTTCTTTTTGTCATTGAATATGTATTAGTAAGCACATGACTTTGATTGTTTCAATCCAGACAATGTGGCTTCCTTTAAATTAGTAAAGTAGATCTTGTTGGCCTCTGCTACTCTATTACCTGCTGAACAACCAACAGGATAATACACAGTACCATTTCTAGAAGCAAAGTAACTACCCATATTTGTTTGTTCGGATCTTTCTGAAGCACGTTGATCAAAAAGTAGAACATCACTTGTTATGAGCACTTGATTCTGATTTGCAATAGATTGGTCTGGAGTGCTGGAATATCTATCTTTTTCAGCTATCATACCCAATCCAAAACATCCAAATCCTACTAGAAAAACAACAATGACGAGAAACAGACTGTCGGGTTCAATATGTGGTGTTTTATACACGCTCTTGATATTATTTTTAAAAAGTTGTATACTCATATTGTTACTATATAAGTATAATAAATTTAATAGAAATTTTCCAGGTATGTACACCTAGAATAAATAGTCACAAAGATTCACTATGGCACACAAAAAAGCCGGCGGAACCGCCAAAAACTTAACTGATTCAAACCCAAAATATTTAGGTACCAAATTATACGATGGAGAAAATGCTAAAGCAGGAAATGTCATCGTAAGACAACGAGGAACAAAAATTCTCCCAGGAAAAAATGTAGGACTGGGAAAAGATCACACTTTGTTTGCTCTCGCCAATGGAAAAATAAAATTTGGCACTAAACGAAAAATATCTTTTAATGGAAAAACAGTTGTTAAAAAAATAGTAAATGTAGAAATGTAAAAAAACCAGATTCACTCTGGTTTTTTTATTGAAGATTATTCGTCGTCAGTTGTACCAACTTCCCCACTTTCAAGAGCGTCGATAATAGGTTGTATAGCACCTTCCATTATTCCCTCAATATTATGCCACGATTTTTTTATTCTATGATCGGTAACACGATCTTGCGGAAAGTTATACGTTCGGATTTTTTCTGATCTATCCGCAGTCCCAATTTGATTTTTGCGTTCACTTGAATGTTTTCTTGCTTCTTCCTCGTCTTGTAACAACTGAAGTCTCGATGTGAGCATAAGTAGTGCTTTTTCTCTATTTTGTTGTTGACTTCTTTCACTTGTACATCGTACATCTAAACCAGTCGCTTTATGTATAAGCCTAACAGCAGTTTCTACTTTATTTACGTTTTGTCCTCCCTTTCCACCAGAGCGTGAATATTCCATTTCTAAATCAGCTGGATTGATAATTATTTTGGTATTTTTTCTAATAGGCATTACTGCAACTGATGCAGTTGACGTGTGTATGCGACCATTTTTTTCAGTATCTGGTATGCGTTGAACTCGATGAACACCTGTTTCATAACGAAGTATTTTATACACCCCTAGTCCTTTTATTTCAAATGATGCCTCTTTGTAGCCCCCAACATCAGTTTGAGAAGAATCTAACTGTTTGAAATTCCATCCGTGTGTCTCTCCGTATCTATCATACATATGTGCCAATTCCGCAGCGAAAAGAGATGCCTCATCACCACCGGCGCCAGCACGTACTTCCAAAATTATTTCATTTGGAAACTCTTCCTCCTCTTTTTCATTATCAAGTATTAACTGGATTTGTTGCTCAATCCCTTTTATCTGTTCGTGTAGAACTATAAGATCTGTGTCAGCCATTTCCTTCATATCTGGATCAGATTGCGAGAGTACTTCCAATTCCGCAACTTCTTTTTGGAGCACTGCCAAAGAATCTGCAAGAAATGCAGTTTTATGATTTTCTTTTAATTCTTCAATAGAGTAATTCATATATTAAAAATCCTTCGTTGTAAAAGTAACGAAGGATATTTTTGTTATTTTTTTACTGCAGCTTGTCTTTTTTTAAATCTGTCCACACGCCCTGCGGTGTCGAGTAACGTATCGCTCTTGCCAGTATAGAAAGGATGTGAAGCACTTGATATTTCTATACGATACAGTGGGTACTCTTTCTTGTCTGCTTCAAATACACCATTTTCTGTCGTTTCTACGCATGACAACAACAAGAATTGTTCTTTCGTGCTACTGTCTTCAAATATAACCTTTCGAGAATTTTTAGGATGGATATCTTTTTTCATACATTGTATGTTAGCACACTTTATAAATTTTGTAAAATATCTATATTCGCTTGTATTTCAGCAGTTTTAGCCATTACTTGGTCTCCGTAAAAAACATTTGCTGGTGATCGTCCTGGTGTACAGACTGAACCTGAATAGTATCTACATGCTGCATTACGTTCGGCTGTATATCCCCCTACACCAGCGCCAAGGTCGTCTAGGTACATTGATGAAGCCATAATAGCATGCTGTGGCACCCAAGGAGAAGCAATAGCTATACCAAGAGAACTAGCAACTTTATTCTTCATTAAATCCCATGTCGATGGAATAAACTGTGAAGCACCTACTGCTCCCCCCCACCCTCCTCCTGCCCATGGACACGAAACCGGAGTAGTAAACGGATCTAGTCCGAGTGCTGTAGTGAGAGCAAGAAATGGTTGTACATCACGGTCTGGTTTCATTACTTTCAAAAATGGGGTTCCTGTATTTTTTCCGACACCAGCTCCTGTTTGAGTGTTTTTAAGATAGCATGAACCAATATTTGCTCCTAAGTTTGTTTCTTGTTTTAAAATAGCAAGTACAAAAGCTGGCCGTACACCAGTTACTGTTGACGCTTGCTCTGCATACGTTAAAGCGTCACCGAATGGGATAGCTCCAGAATCACGAAAGGAAAATAGTGCAGCTCTAATAGCAGCAGCTTTTTTTTGTCTTTCTGCAACAATTTTTTGATATTCCGATTCTTTATTTTTTGATACCGAGAGAAGTTTTTGTTTCTCATCTTCATTGGCTTCAACCTTTTTTTTGTTTTGCTCCAAAAGGACTTTTGTATCTACTTCTTGGTTTTGTTTATTTTCCAGAGTTGCCTTTTCGTCCAACGTTTTTCCTTGCACAGTCCTGATTTCTTCTAAAGAAACTTTTATCTCATTGCGAATTGATTCATACACATCCAAATCTCCGTAAAAATCTGAGAGTCTGTCTTTTGAAGCAATCATATGAATAAGAGACAGATCATTGTACTCATTTGTTTTTTGTAAAAGTCTGCGAAGTGAATCTTTTTCTCTTCTAGCTTTTTCTTCTAAAGTTTCAATAACAACTTCTTTTGTACTAATTTCATTTGAAAGTTTAGTTATTAGAAGTGCTTTTGCTTTTATGTCTAAACGAGTTTTTTCAATCTCACTCGTTAATACATCTATATCATTTTTTATAGATCCTGTTTGTTTTTTTTGTTGAGAAAGCAATGCTTCCTTTTCTTTTATTTCAAGTTCAAGTTGGGCCAATTCAGCTTCCAATTTAGTTCGTTCCTCTGGAGTCAAAGCTAGAACAATAGTAGGAGTAATTATAAAAAAAATAAATAAGCCTAACAATACGAAAATGGTAGCGTTCTTTGTAAATGAATATCGTTTTTGTAATGAATATTTGGTCATGGTGTATATATAAACAACACGCTCACTATTTTTATTCGTTTTCTATTTCAGATTCCTTTTTTCCTTTCTTCTCAACTTCTATGTTTGTAATATCAGAAACAGTGGACTCCTCAGGCTCTTCCTCTCTTTCTTTTTCTGTGGTTGCTATAATTTCCTCTATAGGTATTGTTGTAGTGACTCCGTTTGGTAACGACAAGTCCCCTACTGTGATTCTATCTTCTAGAGTTTTCAGAAGTGATATATCAACAGAAATTGAATGAGGTAAAATTTTTGGTAATCCTTCTATTTCAATTTCGTGCATTACTTTTACTAAAGTACCTAAGCCACTTTTTACTGCTTCAGAAATTCCTTCAAACTCGATCGGAATTTTCACAGTCACTGGTTTTGATGTGTCGATTGAAAGAAAATCCACATGAATTGGTTCATTGGAAACCGCATCTCTTTGCACTTCATGAATAAGTGTATCGTACTCATTTCCACTGATTGTAATATGTATCGTGCCAGATTCGCCATTTTCTTTCCAAATTTTTTTGAAAACTAAAAGCGGTATAACTATTGATATTGACTCCATTTTGTTGCCATAACAAACTGCCGGAATAAGTCCCTTATTTTTTAGATCTTTTCGAGTATCGGCGGATTCACGTATACGTGCATTGATTTTTGCTGTCATATTGCTCTATTTTACTACATCACCGTTAAAAGTCAACGACTATGTATATGTTCGAATTTTATACTTATGCACTCTCTCCGTCTTTGATAAAGTATTTTTTTATATCTTCTCTAGTAGCTCCTACTTTTTTTAGTGGATTAAAAATATTTTCAGGATCAAACAAGTCTTTAACTTGTTTAAATAGACTCAATATATGCGCAGAATACATTTTACCCAAATACGGTGTTCTAATTATACCATCATTATGTTCAGCTGTTATGGATCCATGATACTGTGCTACTAAATCATACACTTTATCTGAAAGTTCGTATATAATCTCTTTTGTTTGTGGTAATTTGAAATCCATTAAAGGAATGATATGGAAATTTCCATCACCAGGATGTCCGGCTATTGTGTATTGTATATCATAGGTATTTAATATAGCATTCAATTCTGGTATAAACGTAGGTAAATGTTCTGGTCGTACTATAAAATCATCTATAAAGGGAGCTGTTCGTACACCGTGCGAATGCTTTCGTAAAAGATTGAAACTGTCATGTCGCACCTCCCAATATTTTTGTTCTTCTTTATCATTTTGTGTCACATGAATATGTATTCGTCTTCCGTGATATTTAGCTCGAATTTTTTTCTTCATCCTTATTGCTTGTTTGTCTATTTCGGCTTCAGTATTTCCTGCACACTCCACAAGAAGTATTATTTTAGGAATACCACCTGATAGCATCATAAAAAATTCAGGTAAAAATGAAAACATAAATGTGATCATACCAAATACTCCTCTTTTTTTAAGAAAATCACGAAAGAATTTTACAGCTACTTTTAGAGTATTATCGTCGTAACTTTCAATGCTTTCAGGGTTAAATGAAAGTAAATCATTTATAAGTTCACCTATATACGAAAGGTCATTCAAAAAAATCACTACTAATTTTGAAGCCTTTTTTACAGCAACTAGACGAAACGTTATTTCTGTGATAATTCCAAATGTTCCTTGAGATCCTGCAAATAGATGACATAAGTTAAATGTTTGGTTGTTTTTATCGTATACATTCCATAAATAGTACCCAGCGGAATTTTTAGATACATCTGGTTTTGCAGCCTCTATTTCAGTCACATTGTTTTGAATAAGGTTCCATAAAGAGGTATACATTTCTCCCTCAATACCTGGTCGCTTTTTCGCTTGTTCAAGCTCTAACACAGTTAAATTTTGAATCTCATAGACATTTCCATCTCTCAAAACCACTCTAAGATGCTCTACAAAATCTTCTGTTTTTCCATAATGCAGAGATTTTTCACCTCCAGCATTGTTCGCAACCATACCACCAACAGTACATAATTCTCTCGAAGCAGTGTATGTTGGCATAATAAGTCCTTGTTTTTTTGTTTCCTTGTCAAAATCTCGATAGTATGTACCTGGTAATACTGTAGCAACACCACCCATTTCTTTTGTTTTTATTGATAGTGTACCAAACATATATTTTGATACGTCTACAATTATTGATGAACCTAAAGCTCCACCTGACATACAAGTACCAGCACTTCGCACAACTATAGAAAGCTCAGGATGTGTATGTTTATTCTCTGAAACGAAACGAACAATAGTTTGAACATCTTTTTCGTGTTTAGGGTACACGACACATTCAGGTACTATTTCAAAAATACTAGCATCTCTGCTTTTTAAAATCCTTTCTTCCAAATCAGTTGTTAAATCTCCTTCTATTAATTTTTTTAAGTTTTCAAATAAATCTCCCATATGTTTACTTTTCGTGCGATAATGCTATCTCTAGTAATATTTTTGCCATTTTCAATGATGCGTCTGGGCGAGCAAGTTGCTTTGCGCTGTCGGACATAGATGCTCGCAGTTGGGGATCAACAAGAATTCTATTTATTTCACCAGCGAGTATTGCTGTTGATAAATTTTTTTCTTCTATCACAACAGCAGCTCCTGCGTGAGCATAATGATAAGCATTTTTTCTTTGATGGTCTGCGTGTGAGTTAGATTCTGGTATAGGGATAAGTATAGATGGTATTCCCCAGTTTGCAATTTCTGCTATTGAGGTTGCTCCAGCACGAGAAATGTACAAATCAGCTGCTCCAGCACACATTTTTGTTACCAAGGGATTGAAATACTCAAATACTTTATATCTTCTCAAAAGTGCGGGTTCTCCTACTACTATTTTTGCATGCGTGGTTACTTCAATTTCACGAGATTTACCAACTTGGTGAATTATTTGGTAATGAGGTAGTAAGATTGGAAGAGCGTCTACAATCGCGTCGTTGATTTTTTCAGAACCCAGTGAACCTCCTACAACGATTATTGTGGGTACGGTAGACTCTAGATGTAAAAACTCATGTGCACCAGTGCCAACACTTTCTAAAAGGTCAAGACGTATAGGCATACCAACTACTGCTGTTATATTTTTTTTAAAAAAACGAACAGATTCTTCATAAGTAACGCCGATTCTTTTTGCAAATTTTCTAGACCAAAGATTTACTCTACCTGGATATGAATCTGACTCGTGAATAACAACAGGTATATGAAGTATGCGAGCAGCAACTAATGCAGGAAAACTAGCATATCCGCCTTTTGACATAACAACATCTGGATAAATAAAGTACATTTTTATTATAGCTTGTACAATTCCAGTAATAATTTTAAATATATCAGTGAAATTTTTTAAGGATGGGTATATTCGTTGTTTACCGGCAGATATTTGTACAAATGTGATATGGTTTTCACGAAGAGCGTCTTTTTCAAAAGGAGAATCGCTCATATAATAAAGTTTTAGATCTAATATCTTTTCTTTTTCGGATTCCTGTTGTAATGCTTCTGCAATGGCAATAAGTGGGTAAAAATGTCCCCCCGTTCCACCTCCTGTAAATAAAATTTTCATATACAATATATTGTAGCAAAAAAAAGCAAATTTACTTACTATTATATTCTAACTGGTAACATATTTTTTGATATATGCAACACCATAGCTGCCATGCCAATAGATAACATAAGCGATGTTCCCCCGTGACTAACAAAAACTAAAGGGACTCCGGTAAGTGGAAATACTCCTACTATTGACGCAATGTTCATAAATGATTGTGTGCCAATAAGTGTAATAATACCAATTACCGTATATCGTGAAAAATTATCTTTTGTACGTGAAGCAATATGATATCCACGCAATATAAAACCAACAAAAAGCAAAATGAGTACCATACTTCCTACGAAACCGAATTCTTCTCCAACAACGGCAAAAATAGAATCACCTTGTGGTTCTGGTAAATAACTAAATTTTTGTACACTTTGACCCAGACCTCTTCCTAGTAGTTTACCAGAACCGATTGCTATTTTTGATTGTTGAGACTGCCACGAAGAATCGTGTGTATCATGCGTTGGATGCAGGAATGTTTGAACTCTTTCCATGACATACGGACGTGTAAACACTAAAATAGTCATTAAAACGAGTCCAATTAAAACAACAATTCCAATATGCTTTAACTGTATACCAGCCACATATGCGATAGACAAAATACAAATAACGATAAGTATAAAGCTTTTAGTATCTGGTTGTCTTAACAATAAAATTCCTGAAAATGCAATCATTGAAATAATTGGATATAAAGATTTTTTAGGAAGAGCTATGTTGCGTTTCAATACAGAAAACCAACCCGCAGCAAAAAATATCATAGCGACTTTCAAAAATTCTGCTGGTTGAAATGAAATAGGGCCGAGGGAAACCCACCGTCTTGCCCCAGCATGCTCAAATCCTATGTTTGGAATAAAAACCAAAATACATAAAACAGCAGAAGTTATTAGAAAATATACTGCATTGTGCTTCCAAAAAGATATTGGTGCACGCAGTACAATATATCCTAGTATACACCCAGCTCCGAGACCAAGTACTAATTGTTTAATAACAATACTGACAAATTTACTTTCATCTTTAGCTAATACACCTAAAGAAGCAGATAAAAATATAAACAGTCCAGTTGCAATGAGTAGGATCGTTAGAGTGAGAAATGTTTTGTCTACTTTTTTTAGCATACTTTTAGCTTACAATTGCAATTATAGTTCCTATGCTTGCCGTCATTATCCCTATTATCCAATAACGCATAGTTATTTTTTCTTTTGACCAACCTAGTGCTTCTAAATGATGATGAAACGGTGCAACTATAAATACACGCTTACCGCAACGACATTTTTTTGAAAGTAGTTGAATGATATTAGAAAGTGAAGTTATAAATAATGGAAATATTATAATCGGTAATAGCAGTACTGTATCTGTCAAAAATGCGACTGTTGAGAGCGTTAGAGTAAGTCCCATCATTCCAGTTTCACCCATATAAAATCGAGCAGGTGGAATATTGAACCACAAAAATGCTAAAGTAGAACCAGATATCACTGCGCACAAAGCTGCCAAATCTATTTTATTTTGTGATAATGCAATTATTGCATATGAAGCAAAAATAGAAGCTAATAACCCTCCTGAAAGTCCGTCAATCCCATCTATAACACTTGTTGAAAATACACCTAATGTCACAACAATAAAAAAAGGCAAGAAAAATACACCGATATATACTGTTCCGTCAAATGGTATATGAATAGATGTCATACCCAATTTATTGTATAGCCAAAATCCTACAACGGTCGCTAATAGTATTATTGTTACTATTTTTACATATCTGAAAACAATTGGATCACCTTTCATAAACGTTGGAGGGTAGATTTGCAATAGATCGTCTATAAGACCAAGTAAAGAACCTATAAGCAGTGTTGCCATAGGAATGAAAGTTTGATTTCTTGAAATGAATTCCAACTTAGCGGTAATTGGTGTTGGAAAAAGTATATATAACAAGAAAATTAGAGCAACAGTTGAAAAAACAGATATCCAGACAAGTAATCCACCTACTCGAGGAGTACGAACTTCATTATTGTTTGTAATTGAATTCTTGAATGTGCTATCAGTGCTTTCACACCTACTGTAACGTCTCCAAAGTTTCAATTTGTACATATAATGAGATAGTAGTGGAGTCAAAGAAATACCCACAATAAAAGCAATTATTGCAGGTAACAGAACTTTAATTGCATTAAAAGTTATAAGATCCATAATGATTAGTATAGTATGAAATGTGCTTACGCGCTACTTGATACATTATGATTGATGATTGATCACATTAATTCTCCACATATCTTTCTATCATTTCGAAAAGTGCGTTTAGCCCCTTTTTTTGTTTTACGGAAAAAGGAATTATAGATTTACGAAAACTATTATTCTTCAATTTTAACATACTGTTATAAAACTCTGATTGGTTTAATTTATCAATTTTATTTGCAACTACAATGACAGGTATAGCGTGCTGTTCAAGTTCAAAGAGCATTGATTCATCTCTTTCAGTCATACCAACCGTAGCATCAACTAAGAGAATAACTAGCGATGGAGGTATCGAGGTTTCAAATAAATAGTTTTCTATAAGATCCCCTATTTTGTCACGTCCTCTACCTGATGTTCTAGCAAACCCATATCCCGGTAGATCAACAAAATACAATGAGTCATTTATTAAAAATATATTAATTTCCTGTGTTCTCCCGGGATACGAACTTGCTCTAGCTAATTTTTTTGTATTAGTAAGCATGTTAATAAGACTCGATTTACCAACATTAGAACGTCCAATAAAGGCAATTTGCTTTTTGCCATCATGTAAAAGTTCGTCATCTTTTATTATCCCTTTCAAAAATTTTGCTATTACAACTTTCATACAGCACATAGTAGCATATAGTCCAATAATTAGTGAACTTGAATATTGGATGAAAATATACGCTCTACAATCATTTCAACATCTGAGAATCTTCCTTGTTCTGTAGAACCAAGAACCACCACGACAAACGGATGTAAAAGTCCTTTTTCAGCAATAACTCCTAAATTTCCTCCTGCCATTTCAGTCATTCCTGTTTTAGAGAATACGCGACCCGGTATTTTGGCGATACTTTTATTTGTATTTTTTAAAGTTTCAACATTAGTATCATGCGAAAGAATCGACACATATTCTAACGTGGTGGAAGCAAATATTTCTGAGTGGAATGTCCAAGCATATGCAAGCAAATGTGCAACGTCTCGTGCATTGCCTTGTCCACCTGCTATTTTATTGTGGTCCAGCCCATTACTACTCGTAAAATGCAACGACAAAAGACCAAGGGAATTTGCTTTTTCATTCATTTTTTCTACTAGATTTTCATTCTGTGTTTCAAAATATTCAACGAAGGCAAATGCTGCGTCATTTGATGACTCAACAAGCATAAGTGTCAGAAGCGAGTTTCTGCTCCAGTATGAACCAGGAATTAGTCCGTTATCTCCTTCTTCTCGTAGAGCTCTTTCGGTTATATATATTTGTTCATTTTCTGGCACAAACTCTGCAACGACTATAGCGGTCATTATTTTAGTCAACGACGCTAATGGAACAACATCGTCTGCATTTTTTTCGTAAACGATTGTACCTGTGTTTACATCATATGCAATTACATGTTGTCCAAGAATTTCTCGATCATTAATATATACGCTATTTTCTGCTTCTTCCTGTACAGGTATTTTTGTAGAACCCACATATACTATTGAGATATATACAACGAGTATCAAAATAATAAATAGATCATTATGATTCTTCCTCATACTTTTCTGTAGTGGTATCTTTTTCATTATTTTCCTTATTCGTTTCTACCGCATTGTTACGTAGTAATTCTAAAATAGTATTATGGAATTTTTCATAATCTGGGAAGGAGGTTTCTGTTGAAATACCGAAGTAAGAAAGCAGGTCAGGAGAAGGTCTATACAAAAATGTTCGTGCGTCTTTTGGATTTGGAATTTTATCTATTAGTCGACGAATAAGCAACGCCCGTAATATAAAACTTGAGTTTACTCCTCGAATATAGTCAATTTCAGCTCGAGACACACTTCCTGTGTATGCTATGATAGCCAAAGTTTCTACACTTGCTTTTGAGAGATCTTTGGAAAGCTCTTCCTTTTTCAGTGCTTCTAATAAGTTGCTCGCAATATGAGATGTCGCTAATGCGTACGTGTCGTTAATTTCTATTAAAACAATACCTTGACCAGTAAGCACTTCGCGAAGTTCAATTATTGCTTCATCTATTTCTCGCTCTGTTTTTACGAGAGTTTTTACAAGATTTTCTTTTGTTAGTGGTTCTCCTTTATAAAAAAGCAATGCTTGTATCAATTGTGCTGTTGAATTCATATATGTATTATTCGTTTGGTAATAGTAAAAATTCTGGTTCTTCATTGCTTGAATACGTATGCGGTGTTCCTTTTTTCATTTCTATATCTGAAAAAGTACTGTCTTGCATAACTTCTATGATACCCTCGCGAACAAGTTCTAGCATAGCAAGAAATGATACAATTACAAAAATTTTTTGTTCTTTGGTAGTGCCAGTTTTTGAGTGAGAAAAATCACTAAACTTAATTTCTACTGCTTTATGGATTCTTTCTTCAAGATTCTCTATCATTTCATCTATTGAAATCACAGAAACGATTTGTACATCAGGATGAGATACTGGTGTTGGTACTTCTTGCAATACTTGTAGTAGTGCATCAGATAAGAGCTGTGTAGACAGAGACAAATCAGGACTAAAAACAGTAAACGTATCATCATGCGATGGCCCAAAAAAAAGCATTGACGAACCAAATGTGGAATAAAACGGTATAGTAGCATCTCGAATTATTTTATATAAACGCAACCGATGTTCAAGATCAACTATTTTTGTTTCTTCATCTTCGGTTAGAGAAAGGTTTGGTAATAAAGATCTTGACTTGATGAGTATCAATGTGGCAGCTATAGCAATGAATTGGGTTGTTTCACCGAGTTGTAAATTTCCTCGAGATCTGATGTGTTGAATATACTCTTCAGCAACTTCAGCCAAAGCTATTTCGTTTATAAAAAGTTTGCGAGCTTCTATTAGTTCAAGTAAATATGATATTGGACCCGCAAAATTTCCAGTGTGGACTTTCACAATATGTTCTGTTTGGGAATCAGTCATGATGTACAGTATACTGTTTTCATTCGTATTTCGCTACTCTGTACATATATTAAAATAATAGCAATTTTACTGCAGTTCCTAGTAAAATTATACCAAGAAGCGGTTTGAGCCATGCGTCACCTTTTTTAATAGCAAATGCTGTACCCACATATCCACCAATCAACATTCCCAAAAACATTGCTATTGCATGTTGGTAATGTATAAAACCAGACAATGCAAATATTACTACAGAGGTTATGCTTGATAACAAGAGTGGAATTCTTGTAACAGCCTTTCCTTGTAAAATAGTAAATCCATATCCACGAGTTCGTACATATAGATCAATAAACCCTGAACCAGGACTAAAAAATCCTGACCAGGTTTGCGAAAAAAAATATGCGACATGTGAAATTATTCTTCTTTTACCAATTGATCTGTTAGGAATAAGGCCAAAATCTCGTTTTGCAAACATAATTGGTAAGAGAATTACAAGTACTATTCCTATCAGTTTAGAAGTAATGTTTGAATCTAGAGAAACAATAATCAAAGAACCAACAGCAGTTGCAGGTACTGATATACAGGTAAGAATAAATACATCTTTTTTTAAAACACCAAGATTATTATGTTTTGCAAAACGAAATATATTTCCAATCTTTGACCCAATATCTGCAAAATTGGAAGTTCCTAATGCTATCTGTGGAGGAATACCAAGTAAAAAAAAGAGTAGAAATTGCAATAATACCAGAACCAGCAGCTACGCTCCCAACAAAGGAAGCAACTATTCCTGTAATAAATATAAATATAATAGTTATCATTTCTACAACGTACTATCAATAGAAATTTTTAATTCTTTCAGTTGTTTATTTGAAACCTCTGACGGAGCACCCATCATAAGATCCTTTGCTTCGCCAGTTTTTGGAAATGCTATGACTTCTCTGATGTTTGCTTCACCTTGCAAAAGCATAACAATACGATCTATACCTGGGGCAAATCCTCCATGTGGAGGCGCGCCATAGGTAAAAGCTTCAAGCATATGTCCAAACTTCATTTGCTGTGTTTCTTCTGGAATCTTGAGGAGGTCAAAAACCTGCTTTTGAACATCTCGTTCATGGATTCGTATTGAACCTGATGAAAGTTCGTAACCATTGAGAACCAAGTCATATGCATTTGCTCGAATGCTGAAGATATCTTCACCACTCATAAATTTCTGTTTGTCTTCAGGTTTTATAGAACAGAAAGGATGATGTACCGCCTGAAGCTCTCCTTCATCTGTTTTCTCAAACATTGGGAAATCAAGTATCCAACAGAAAGCTAGTTCGTTTTTATCTTCTTTATCTACGCGTAAATCCGGTTTATCAGATCCGTATTTTTCCATGGATTCTGCATAGGTCATACGAGGAAATGGTACCGTAGTAATTTTTTTTTCTGAATACAGCGTCTGAACCAAATCTATAAAAATTTTTTCGGTAAACAAAAGTACATCTTCTTGATCAACAAATGACATTTCATAATCAAATTGAGTGAATTCCGGTTGACGATCGCCACGAAGGTCTTCATCGCGCATGCACCTTGCTATTTGGAAGTAACGTTCAAATCCCGCCACCATGCAGAGTTGTTTAAACTGCTGAGGCGACTGAGGAAGTGCATAAAAAGTTCCCGGCCATACTCGCGATGGTACAAGATACTCTCGCGATCCTTCTGGAGTACCTTTCATGAGCATTGGCGTTTCTATCTCTACAAAATCATTCTTGTGCATGTATTCTCGAAAGAATGTAATAATTTTGTCTCGCATTCGCATATTGTTTTGTAAACGTGGTCTTCGCAGATCCAAGTAACGATATTTGAGCCGGACATCCTCGCCGATCTCCAAACCATCTCCAGTGACATCAAACGGTGGAGTTTCTGCTTTATTTAGAACTATTATTTCGAGAATCTCAAGTTCAATATCACCGTTTTGTTTGTCTGCTTGGCGGTTGCGTTCTGGGCGTTCGTTGACCTTGCCACGGACTTCTACGACCCATTCTGGACGAAGTTCTTTACCTGTTTCCATGGCTTCGCTGCCAGGAAGTATCACGCCTTGGACATATCCCGACATATCACGAAAATCCAAAAAAATCATTTTTCCTTGATCACGTCGTACATCGACCCATCCTTTAATTAAAACCTCCTCTCCTTTTTTCGCACTTATATCTCGTATGAATGTTCTCATATATATGTAGCCGGGAAACAAAAATCGCCTCCACGAACTATGAATTATTTCATAATTACGCAGGGGCGATATTTCTTCGCGGTGCCACCCTACTTTTCGACTCGTTGATTAAGCTGTTATGGGCTTTCCCATGTACCTCCTCCGTTGTCAGCGGTATCGTTAGTGTATATATAATACACTATTTGAATCAAAATATATAGCTCAATCAGAAATAGAAATTATAATAAACTATATTTAAATGAAACTTTACGACGCTAGAATGTCCACTGCGGATTGTACAACAGTTGTGGATGCAGATATATCATTTTGGTTTTTAGTATATGTGTAGCTTAATTGAATGCAGTAATCAATCGTAACTAGTATGGAGGGGTAATTTAATGCATAGTATCAAACATTTTTGAAAATGGAGCCAATGGTAAAGTGATATAATGGAATACTGCCTCCATAGTTTTAGCTTTTTTGGGGTTTGTACGTGATATTCGTTTTACTAGTTTCTGGAAAAGTATATACACCCAGACATTTATCATGACTATTAAACCTACAATTAATTTCAATATAAATTTTAATATTTCTAAAATCATATGTAATAGAAAGATAGTACCTCTCTGAGAATTTGGCAATCGTTCAATGTGGATAAATTTATTCAGTTAAATATAATACCATGTATATTTTATTTTGTCCAACAAGGCCCGGCCTTGTTTTGTATAGCTGTTGTAACTACTTTTTTAGTTTTTTTGATCAGGAAAAATATTGAATTTTTATTGCTTGCTTTACTTCTTCTATAGTTTGTTCGCTGATTTCCTTTACCTTCTGTGTTCCCTCTTTGAGTATTTGCATGACGTACTCTGGATTTTTTGCAAGTTCCTCTCGTCGTTCACGTATTGGAGTAATTAAATCTTGCAATATTTCTGTTAATCTATTTTTTAGTACAACATCACCGAGTCCTCCAGCACGATATTGACTTTTCAACTTTTCCACCTCTTCTTTCTTTGTATCAAATATATCTAGATATGTAAAAACTACATTTCCTTCTACTTTACCTGGATCGGATACATGAATGTGATCAGGGTCTGTATACATTGCGTTTACTTGTTGTTCTATTTCTTTGTTTGATGAAGATAGATAAATGCAGTTTCCAAGAGACTTTGACATTTTATTATCACCGTCTACACCTACTAGTCTCGAGTGTTGTGCAGTGAAAGCTTGTGTGTGAGAAAAAACATCACCATACATAGATGAAAATTTATCTACTATTTCATTTGTTTGTTCTATCATTGGTTTCTGATCTTCACCGACAGGGATTGTGTTTGCTTTTACAATAAGAATGTCCGCAGCTTGAGAAACTGGATACATAAGAAAACCAGCAGGAACTTCATCCCCATATTGCTTTTGCTTCATTTCATTTTTTACAGTCGGATTACGTTTAAGTCGCGCCAGAGTTACAAGATTCAAAAAAAATATTGTAAGTTCTGCAATTGCAGGTATTTGAGATTGTATAAAAAAAATGGTCTTTTTAGGATCAACACCACACGCAAGATTATCCAACGCTACTTCGTAGACATTACTACGTACTTTTTCTGGGTTATCTGCATTGTCAGTCAATGCTTGAATATCTGCAATCATGTAAAACGACTTATCTGCAGAATTTTGCAATTCGATTCTATTTAAAATAGATCCAACATAATGACCTAAGTGCAGTTTCCCAGTCGGTCTGTCACCGGTGAGAACAGTAGTTTTTTCTTGTTTCATTTCGTAATTATACCATACATACACATATATTCTATAACTACAATTCACACGATACAAACAGTTTAATGCAAAATTATGTTTTCAATAATCCTCGCTATTGTTAGAATCTATACATGGCACAAAGAAAAGACTTACGACTTCCCCCACAAGACATAGATGCTGAAAAAGCAGTGTTGGGTTCAATTATGCTTCGAAAAGATGCAATGCATGAAATAGAAGATTTTATGCATGATCGTGTGTTTTATAGTGATAAACACCGTAACGTATGGAATGCAATAATAGAATTAACACAACGAGGAAGTCCTATAGATCTCGTTTCTGTGTCTACTCAACTCAATGATAAGGGTCAACTTGAATCAATAGGTGGGTCTTCTGAAATTTCTGCATTAGTAGAATCTGTTCCATCTGCTGCAAACATTGCCTATTACGCTGATATAGTGTATAAAAAATATCAACTACGGTCTCTCATAGAAGCAGCTGAAAATATTGTACACAGTGCATTTACTGATACCGAGGATTCTATTGACGCTGTACTTGATCAAGCAGAAAAGAAAATCTTTTCCGTTACTACAAACAATAAAGCACAAAGATACACGTCTATCCGAGATTCACTGAAAGAAACATGGGAAGAATTGTCTAGAGTTCATGATAACGACGGTGCTATGAGAGGTGTACCTACTGGATTCTCTGGTCTAGACAATAAACTATCGGGTTTGCAAAAATCAGATCTCGTGATTTTGGCTGCACGTCCATCTATGGGAAAAACTACACTCGCTTTAGATATTGCAAGGAATGCTGCTGTACACGGAAATGTCCCTGTGATCATTTTTTCATTGGAAATGTCTACGCCACAACTAGTAACCCGCATGTTAGCCACTGAAGCTCGGGTTGATGGTTGGAAATTGCGTACAGGTAAGCTCGATGATGTAGATGCATTTGCTAGAATACGTGACGCACTAGACAGACTTTCAAAAGCACCTATATATATAAATGATGAACCGGGAAATTCAACAAATCGAATGAAAAGTTTTGCACGTAGGATAAAAAGCGAGCATGGCTTAGGACTCATAGTTGTTGACTATCTCCAGCTCATGACGGCAGGAAAGGCGTATGACTCTATGGTTAACCAAGTTACCGAAATCTCGCGTTCTTTGAAATCAATGGCACGTGAACTCGACGTTCCAGTATTAGCACTTTCTCAGCTTTCTCGAGCTGTAGAAACACGAGGCGGCAGACCGAAACTTTCGGATTTACGGGATTCAGGATCAATAGAACAGGATGCAGATGTGGTCATGTTTATACACCGAGATGATAAAGGCGTCGAAAATGAACTTCATGATAACGAACAGACAGAAACCACGATTATGATTTCAAAACACAGAAATGGACCAGTCGGTGAAGTTCACCTTATGTTTGATCCAAAAACGACAACATTTCATACAATTGAAAAGAATATGCAAAAACCTCAATATTCAAAAAAATCTGCTTCTGTTGACGACATCTTTTAGGAAGCAATTCATATATATACCGTACTTTGCATTTCACTGTATATACTTTATACTCTGTATACCGGTATGCATGATTTAGACCAGCTAGCTACAATATTTGCGAAATTTCCTGGAATTGGTGAGCGTCAAGCCAAGCGTTTTGTGTATTATCTTCTTAAAAGGGATACCGCGACATTGCGCGATCTAACGGACCGTATTTTGTGTTTAAAAGAAATTGTACAAGAGTGCTCTCGGTGTCAACGTTTCGAAGAACTTCAAGGATCCTTGTGTACCAACTGCATAAAAACAAAAAATGCACCGACTATGATTATTGTCGAAAAAGATTCTGATCTTGACACCATTAAACGGTCCGATGTGTATCAGGGAAGTTATTTTGTTCTTGGTGGATTGATTCCAATATTGGATGAGAATCCCGAGAAAAGAGTCAGATTAATTGCTTTGAAAAATCGTATAGTACAGGAAGGTTCTACTCTCCGAGAAATTATTATCGCCTTATCCTTTACTCGTGAAGGCGAATACACTGAAGAGTTTTTACGGAATTATTTGCATACACATTTTCCGGACTCTGAGATAAAAATCACTAGTCTAGGAAGAGGCCTTTCTACAGGAACAGAATTAGAATATGCTGATGCAGAAACAATAAAAGGTGCGTTGGAAAACAGGTCGGTATAAAAAAACACTCGTGTTGAGTGTTTTTTTATACAATTTCTTTTATTTTAACTTCAAAGTAAGGTTGTCTGTGTCCTTTCAATTTATCTCGGTTGGATTTTGCTTTGTATCGAAAAACTATTTTCTTTTCAGCTTTTGCTTCTTTCACAAACTCCCCAACAACACTAGCACCTGTGACATATGGCATACCTATATTTGTTACTGATCCATCGTCTACAAGAAGTACTTTATCAAACACAACGGTATCTCCTTTTTTGAATTCACCTTTTATCTTTTCTATCTTTAGAGTGTCACCAACAGAAACTTCATACTGTTTTCCTCCTGTTGCTATAATGGCGTAGGTGTTGTCTTGTTTTACTATCTTTTTACTAGGCATGGTTGGTATCATACACGAAAACTCTCCGGAAGTCAAACACCCTAAACTTCATAAAACGCTTATGTATGTTATACTTTAAATGCTTATGGCGTTACAATTCTACAATTCACTATCCCATAAAATCGAACTATTTGAACCTATTCAAGATGGACATGTGTCTTTTTATTCATGTGGACCCACTGTATATGATTTTGCACATATAGGTAATATGCGAGCCTATATATTTGCTGATATTATAAAACGAGTACTTTTGTATAGTGGTTATACAGTGAATCACACAATGAATTATACTGATGTTGAAGATAAAATTATTATTCAAGCACAAAAACAACGTGTATCACTGAAAGATCTTACTGATCCTTATATAAAGGCATTTCAACAAGACATAGCATCAGTACATATTTTACCCGCAACTCAGTACACAAAAGCAACAGATTATATAGACACAATGATCAATATAATAGAAAAGCTTTTGGATAAAGGATATGCATACAAAGCAGAAGACGGCAGTATCTATTTTGACGTAGCACAAGATACAGCATATGGAAAATTGGTCACGATAGATAAAGCTATGTTAAAAAATAACGCCAAAGGTAGAATGAAATCGGATGAATATGATAAAGAGTCTGCACAGGATTTTGCCTTATGGAAAATATGGACAGATGCAGATGGAGATATTTTTTGGGAAACCTCTCTAGGAAAAGGTCGTCCTGGATGGCATATCGAATGTTCAGCTATGGCATTAGCTACCCTTGGCGAGACTATTGATATTCACACAGGAGGTGTTGATAACATATTTCCTCATCATGAAAATGAAATCGCTCAGTCTGAATGTTCTTCTGGCAAAACATTTAGTAGATTTTTTATGCACAACGAACATATGCAAATCGAAAATAAAAAAATGTCAAAGTCATTAGGAAATTTTTATACACTTCGAGACATAATAGAAAAAGGATTTAATCCACTTGCTTTTCGTTATTGGTTACTTACAAGTCACTACAGAACTAAAATTAATTTTTCACTTAAAACACTTCAAGCGGCTCAGACAGCCTTTGACAAGCTACGATCAATGGTATTAGAGTTGAGTGTGTACAACGGTGGAAAAGTTATTGAAAAAGAAGCAACTGCGTTTAGCAATTTCATTCAAAATGATTTAAGTACAGCAGAAGCACTATCACTCACCTGGCTTATGTTAAAAAATACAAAGTATTCCAAAGCTGATGTATACGCTACTATTATCAATTTTGACAAAGTGCTAGGATTAGGCTTGTCAGATATCGCATCTGAATTACTACCTGATACGATACAAGCTTTAGTGCTGAAGCGTGACGAACAACGAAAAGACAAAAATTGGGAACAATCAGATATCCTCAGAAAAAAACTCGAAACGAATGGATATGAAGTATTGGACACGTCGACTGGTACAAAAATAAGAAAAAAGTAATGAAATTTATGACTAAACGATTATTTTTTTTGTATGATTAGTGTAAAAGAACTTTTTTGATCTTGCCACAGTGTGTGTATTGTATGTGTTCCTATTTCTTTTATAGGTTCTTGTAGTACTATCATATTGGGAGGAATCTCAATATTTGAATTTGTTTTGAGAGCATCTACTATATCATGTTTATGAATTCCACTAAACAAATGACCTTTCTCATTTGCTGGAACATGTATAGTGAGCGTTATCTTTCTTAATTTATCTAGTTCAGACTTTAATTTACTATTTTCAATAGATTGTGATATATATATTGATTCTTTTTTTGTTTCTATTTTTTTTAAATTCTCAGGTGTTGCGATTATTGCCTTTCCATTTTTAAGCAGAAAATTTTGTGCAAATCCTTGCGGAACTTCTTTTACATCATATTTTGATCCAACACGAGCTACGTCTACAAGTAGTATTATTTTCATATTATTTTTTTATTGAATATGGTGTGGTATTATCGAGTAAATATTTTATTGCAGTATCCATTTGTGTATCGATTCCTGAAAGGTAGTCTTCTTCTGTAAGAGCTATCTCAATATCTGGTAAAAGCCCGTTTTCATCTATTGAAATACCATTAGGTGTAAACCATTTAGCTACAGTAATTTTCAATTCTGTAGTACTCGTAATAGGTAAAAGCTCTTGAACTGTTCCCTTTCCATATGTCTTTTCACCTATAAGCTTTGCGACGCCTTGCTCACGTAATGCTCCTGCTAAAATTTCTGAAGCAGAAGCAGATCCGCCGTTTACTACAATTACTACCTTTATTTGTTTATTCTTGAATATGTTATAACCCTTACTTCTGTATACTTTGTCTGTTGATGCGCCTTGTCCTTCTTTTACGATGACATCTCCTACTGGCAGAAACCAACTTGCTATATCTACCGCTCCGTCTAAGTATCCACCTGGATTATCTCGCAGATCTATTACCAGTTTGTCACTTTTTGTGTTCAAAAATTCTCGTAATGCTCCTTGAAATAGTACAGGTGCATTCTCTGAAAAACTATACAACGATATAACAAACACTCCATCTTCTCGAAGTTTAGTATCAATCGTTGGTATGTCTATAATGTCACGAGTTATCGTTATATTTCGTGTAGTCTCTTCTCCACTTCTGTAAATGGTTAAAACGACGTCAGTACCTTTTGTACCTTTTATATATTTTGTAGATTCGTCTACCGACATCTCAGCAGTACTCATCTGATCTATAGAGAGGATACTATCACCCTCTTTGATACCTGCTTTTTGTGCGGGACTATTTTTCAATGGTGCAATAACGGTCAATACGCCTTCCTTGATACCAATCTCCACACCAATACCAGAAAATGAACCGCCAATTATTTCATTGAAGTCTTTTGTTTCTGTTGGATCAAAAAAAACAGTATATGGGTCGTTGAGTGATGCAGCTAGTCCTTTTACAGAACCCCATATTTTCTCAGTGTCATCTATCTTGCTTTTGTCTACATATTTTTCATCTATAATGTTCCATACTTTCCAATATGCATCGAAATCTACAGGTGAAGCAAATGCATTGTTTTTATTGAAAAGAGTTGTTATTTTTGTCACCTCAGGACGGTTTTGAAATCCCATTACTACTCCTATAACAAATGAAAATGCAAAAAAAACTAAGAAAGTAAATCCTACTACTATTTTGCTGTTTGAAATTTTTTTAGTGTTCATGCGGTAGGTAGTATCTCAAAAAATAGACATAAAATCAATATTCCAGATGCTAAATATTTGTTGCTAGATGCTTCTATAACTTATGATGAACGAAATTGCGTGAGTTTATATTGTTGAATCAGTGTCAGATACAAGAGGTTTTTGTATTGTTTCGTTTAAATCGCGAAAACTATGTTTTGGGGCCTTTTTAAAAAAAGATCGTGTTCCTATTGCTGTATATGAAAGTATACAAATTATGAAACCGAGAAATATAGTTATAAAATTTTTGAAAGATACAGAAAAACCAAGTATCGGTATAAGTATCAAAATGGTTCCAATAAAAAAATATATTTTTTGTCGTTTCATACTATGTAGTATACATTTTTTTTTGTAATCAGCAAAGTGTGTAATTGGTTATTTATTTTACAATAACTACATACTCACCGCGAGGTTTTTTTTCTTGTAATTCACCAATATGGTCACAAGGTAGTTTAGTGACGAATTCTTCAAACAGCTTTGTCATTTCTCGGGCAAACGTGATATGTTTTTTGGGTGCGTACTTTTCTAATGATGCAAGCGTTTTTTCAATTCTGTGCGGAGATTCATAAAAAACAACAGGTCTTTTAGATTCGGCTACTTCGCGAAAAAGAGTATCTCTACCTTTTTTTTGAGGTAAAAAACCAAGAAAAAGAAATTCATGCATAGGAATACCTGCTCCTGCAACAGCTGCAGTGAGTGCAGAAGGACCAGGTATTACTTGTACTTCATAGTCTAGTTCACGAGCTTTCATAACAATAAGAACACCAGGATCAGAAATTGCAGGAGTACCAGCGTCTGACACTAGAGCAATATGTTTGTTGTTTTCAAGAAGATGTAAATACTTTTCTATTGCTTTCGATGACATATTTGCATGAAAAACAGCTGTTCGCGTGTCAATATTGTATTTTTGGAGAAGTTTTTTTGTAACACGAGTATCCTCACATAATATAAGATCTGCTTCTGTAAGAATACGAATAGCACGTAATGTTATGTCTTCTAGATTTCCTATAGGTGTTGAGACGACAGATAACATAATATTAAAAAATATAATCCTTTATGTATAGCGAAATAAGTGTTCCTACACTAACAAGAATTCCTCCCCATATAATATGTAGCACAATAAATCCAGAGGATTGGTAAAAAGTGAGGTGCGCTAATTCATAAAAAGCGAATATTCCTACTCCGAATCCAAAAGAAATTGCAAATGTGTGCCAACTGATACCAAGCGCACGAAAAGCAGGTACTACAAAAAAAGTCGTTAAAAATGAGAGTGCTATATACACTCCAAGAAGAGATAAAAAATGTGGGTTAAAAACAAGACCACTTCTCATTGTTGATTCAAGTGACACCTTTCCGTAATACGTTTCTTCAATAAATCTTAACCATATAAAATCCAGACCGAGATAAATAAATATTGAAATAAAGAACTGAGAAATCATAATGAATATACTAGTTACAAAATAAATAAAAGAGTGTATGTGTACATACTAAAAAATTATCGACGATATTTTCTATTTTTCCATTTGTCTGCAATTTTTACTCGAGTAAGAGATCGTTCTAACTCGCTTTCAAATGACTCAAAATCTACATTCTCACTGTTTACTTTCATGTGCATTATTTCAGTTGCTCGTGCTTTTGCTGTTGCAAGTACGTCATCTGAAATATCTGATACGTGTTCAGCGAAATCTGCCAGGATTTTGATTTCATTGTTTGCTACTTCGATAAATCCTCCAGAAACTGCTATTGGGATCACTTCTTCGTCAATTTTTGCAACGATATCTCCAGATGCCAACGTGGAAATAAGTGGTATATGGTCAGGTAAAATCGTAATCTCTCCTTCACTTGTAGGTAATGTTGCTGAATTCACTTCTTCGTTTAAAACAATTCGTTCTGGTGTAATTATTTTGAGTTGTAATTTTTTATTTGACATTTATTAATTTAAATAGAGGGTTCTGTGTTTATTGCGTTATTTTGTTTTCCTTCTATGTCATGATTAGGGTTTATATGATCTACTATATCCATTTTATTTTTTAATTCTTTGAATATTTCTGGATCTTGTAGTGAAAGCACTGATTCAATTATAGATTTGTATAATAGCTTTGCATCATTATATTTTTCTTGTTTTATATATTGATCTGCTTCATTCAAGATTGATAATATGCGTTCTTTCTCCGGGTTACTAGTATCTACTTTTTCTTGTTTATGTGAGTCTTTATAAAAGTTTTCCATAGTAAATATATTTTAAGTTTATAATGCTCCTTTCATATAAAACTCTTGCTCTGGCTTGTCATCATGTTTACCATCCAAAATCTCACGAAATGATCGCACCGTGTCAGCAAGTGATACATATTGTCCTGGTGCGCCCGTGAATTGTTCAGCGACGAAGAATGGTTGTGAGAGGAATTTCTGAATTTTGCGCGCGCGAGTGACGAGCTCTTTGTCTTCCACTGAAAGTTCTTCCATACCAAGGATTGCAATGATATCCTGTAAATCCTTGTAACGTTGTAGTATTCGCTGTACTTCACGAGCAACTTCATAATGTTCTTTGCCCACAATGTTTGGGTCTAGGATAGTAGAAGATGAGTCAAGAGGGTCAACAGCTGGATAAATACCAAGTTCAGAAAGTGAGCGGTTTAGTGACACGGTTGAGTCTAAGTGAGCAAATGTTGTCGCTGGAGCTGGGTCTGTAAAGTCGTCTGCTGGTACGTATACGGCCTGTACAGAGGTTATAGAGCCCTTATTTGTAGATGTGATACGTTCTTGCATAGCACCCATTTCTGATGCCAATGTAGGCTGATAACCCACAGCCGATGGAATTCGTCCCAAAAGTGCAGACACCTCAGATCCTGCTTGTGTAAAACGGAATATATTGTCAATGAAAAACAGCACGTCTTTGCCATCGACATCTCGAAAATGCTCTGCCATGGTAAGTCCTGTGAGAGCAACACGCATACGAGCTCCTGGTGGTTCATTCATTTGCCCAAACACCATCGCTACTTTATCGAGCACACCTGAGTCTTTCATTTCATGATACAAGTCGTTTCCTTCACGAGTACGTTCCCCGACTCCGGCAAATACTGAATATCCTCCGTGGTTAGATGCGATATTGTGGATGAGTTCTTGGATGACAACAGTCTTTCCAACACCTGCACCTCCAAAAAGTCCCACCTTTCCACCCTTTACTACTGGACAGATGAGGTCGATAACTTTGATACCTGTTTCTAGGATTTCAGTTTTTGTTGATTGGTCCACGAAGTCTGGAGCTTCGCGGTGAATTGAAGAAAGTTTTGCGGTTTTATTCACTTCTTCTTTACCGTCTATCTGTTCTCCAAGTACATTGAACATGCGACCTAGTACAGGAGTACCTACTGGAACCGATATTGGTGTACCAGTATCGGTGACTTCCATTCCTCTAGCTATTCCGTCAGTTGTATCCATTGCGATAGTTCGTACGACATTACCACCTATGTGTTGCTCGACTTCTAATATCAAAACTTTATCGCCATTTTGCACGGTGAGTGCGTTGTAAATAGCTGGTAGATTCTCAGCGAATTCTACGTCGACGACCGGCCCGATGATTGATGTGATTTTTCCTTTCATGATATTAGTTGGTAGATTTAATATTAAAGATTATAGTAATACAAGTCAAACTCATTTTCTATGCTTAGCATCTAGAGATTTTTCCAGACCATAGAGCATTTTGGAACATTCTTCAAACTTTCCGATATAATCATCAAATTCACTTTTTTCCAAATATCCCTTTTGGTGAGCAATACCTAGATGATGTTCTGTTTCTCTGATTTCTCCTTGTGCTCTTGATATCGTTTCAGTGAAGATATTTGTGTGCTTGTTTCCAAATCCCTCTGCTAAGTTTGCTGGCGCTGAATTGGACGATCTCCTAAGTTGAGAGCCAAGCTCATAGAGCTCGTGTTTCGGAAAAGTCATAGTTAACTTGTCTACAGTTAAGGCTAACATAAATAGTTTCTTATATACATTTAAATCTTGGAATTGCATTTCACTGATAACTTAAATCTTTAATCTACTAACTGATCGACGCCATACCGGCGCTTATTTCTGATATTTCCTTTGTAATCGCAGCCTGACGTGCTTTGTTGAATGCGAGCGTCAAGTCGTCTATCATCTCCCCTGCAGCTTCCGATGCATTCTTCATCGCCATCATGCGAGACGATTGCTCGGACGCACTCGATTCGAGGATCATCTGATACACTTGCGCGCGAGCTATTTTTTCTACCAATTTACTCATGAGCACATCATAGCCGGGTTCGAAAGTATATGATGTTGTTGGAAGATTATTTGAAGGTGCAGTAGAGTTATTTGTACCCAAAGTTTCTACAGACTTTTCTACTTCTTCGATTGTGACCGGTAATATAAGTCTGACAGCAGGTTTAGAAACAAGTGCCGAAACAAAATCTGTATAGGCAATATGCACTTTGTCATATGTTCCATTCATATATTCTTGTATTAGTAAATTTCCAATAGGAAGTACGTCTCGAAGTGTTGCATTTTCTGGTAATTCAGTAAAAGATGCAACAATATTTTGTCCCAGTCTACGTAGCGCACCTTCGCCTTTTTTACCAATTGCAATAAACGAAATATTTGAATTGTTGCTGTCTTTGATTATCTGTAAAACTTTTCTTATTATTTGGGCATTGTACGCTCCGCAAAGTCCTCTATTTGAAGTGATAAGGACTATTAATGTATTTTTGACTTCACGTTTAGCCAAAAGTGGATGTTCAGTTTCTCCACCAATTTTTGAAAGGGATTCTAGAATTTGCCAAGATGCTTGCGCGTATGGACGAGAGGCCAAAGTAGCAGAAACCGCGCGCTTCATTTTGGAAGCAGAAACCAGCTCCATCGCTTTGGTTATCTTCTTTGTGTTCTTCACACTCTTTATTCGTCTTTTAATATCAAGTGATCCTGCCATAAAATTAATGATTAATTTTCAGTAAATAAGAAAACACAAAGAAAGCTAAACTACAAAGTAAGAGAATATTTGATACACGTTGCAATTTATTACCGAAACATATCTGCGTACTGTCGTTTATCAACTTTATCTTTTTAGTGCGTACCAAACCTGAAATAGCAAAAACACAAGAAACTATAAGAAGTATAAATGAAGAAAAATACGCAAGGAGCATAGCTCTAAAGAATACCAAGCTTTGTGAATCTATACTGATTAGAAAGACTATAAATACGGCACCCCAAATCCCAATCAATACCTGATTGATTCGATAGACTGCTTTTGCTGTTGTAATAGCTTTCTGATCCATGAATTTATGAATTAAACGTACTCTTAAAACTCTCAATCGTCTCTTTCAATTTCGCCTCACTTGCATCCTCCCACATTTTCTTCTCCACCACATCAGCCACAAATTCTTTACAATTTGCTTCGACGTAGTCGATAAGACCTGCTTCAAATTCCTTGATCTTCGCTACAGGAATACTATCCATGTATCCACGAGTAAGTGCATAGAGTGATATGACTTGGTGTTGTACAAGCATCGGTGAGTATTGAAGTTGCTTCAAAAGCTCTACTGCACGGCGACCGCGTTCAATTTGGTTTCTAGTTGCAGCATCGAGGTCAGAACCAAACTGTGAAAATGCTTCGAGTTCTCGAAATTGTGCAAGGTCTAGTTTTAGTGTTCCTGCGACTTTTTTCATTGCTTTTATCTGTGCGTTTCCCCCAACACGAGAGACAGAAAAGCCGACATTGACCGCAGGTCGTATTCCTTTGTAGAAGAGATCGGTTTCGAGAAATATCTGTCCATCAGTGATAGAGATCACGTTTGTCGGAATATATGCAGAGATGTCACCCGCTTGGGTTTCAATAATAGGCAATGCTGTTATTGACCCACCCCCAAAGTCTACGTTCTTTCGACAAGCACGTTCGAGAAGTCGTGAGTGGAGATAAAAGACATCTCCAGGGTATGCTTCACGACCTGGAGGACGACGAAGAAGGAGTGAGATTTCGCGGTATGCAACTGCGTGCTTGGAAAGGTCATCGTATATGATAAGTACGTCCTCACCTTTATCCATAAAGTATTCAGCAATTGAAACACCCGCATACGGTGCAAGATATTGCATTGGAGATGGATCCGATGCTCCCGCCGATACAATAGTGGTATAGTCCATAGCTCCCGCTGTACGCAGACGCGCTTCTAGTGCTCGAAGTTTTGAATCTTTTTGACCAATAGCAACATACACACATTTCATATTCTGCCCTTTTTGATTCAAAATAGTGTCCACAGCGATTGCTGTTTTTCCTGTTTGTCTATCACCGATGATAAGTTCACGCTGACCTCGTCCAACTGGCACGAGAGCATCAATAGCTTTTATTCCAGTTTGAACTGGTTGGTCGACAGATTGTCTGGTAATGACACCTGACGCAACACGTTCTATAGGGTATCTCTTGTCGGCTTTTATGTCTCCTTTTCCATCAATAGGAACTCCCAAGGGATTTACTACACGCCCTACAATTGCATCACTTACAGGTATCTCCAATATACGTCCTGTGAGACGAACGTCATCACCTTCTTTAATTTTATTATATTCTCCTAAAATAATAACTCCAACTGAATCCTCTTCTAAGTTTAGAGCCACACCAATCTCCCCATCTTTAAATGTGACCATTTCAGATGCTTTTACTCCGCGAAGACCAGAAACAAGAGCTATACCATCTCCCACCTCGAGAACTGACCCAATTTCTTCTCTACTTGAATTGTTGGAAAATCCTGCTATCTCACTTTTTAGTTGTTCTAATATGTGCTGTGTATGTGCCATATATATATTGTTATTTAGTAAGTGTTGTTTTCAATCTTTCGAGTTGACCTTTTGTGCTTCTATCTATAAGATAATTTTCAGTTCTTATTTTCCATCCTCCGATAAGTGTTGGATCAATCTCTTCTTGTAGCTCTATCTCTCTCTTTTCAAATATCTTTTTGAGTCCATTTTCTATGTTATCACGATCACTATTAGCAAGTGGAATTGGACTATGCACAACAGCACGCAATCTTCCATCTTTTTCATCTATCAAACGTGTATACGCTTTTTCTATTTCATGTATATGAGAAAGTGTTTTATGTTTTGATAGAAAAGTAACAAATGCAGACAGTAATTCAGCATACTCTTTTTCACTTTCTTCATGTGCTATTGAAAAAAGTATTTCTGCGTATTTTTTTGTTTCTATTTTTCTCATATTTTTTATAAATCTTTTGAAACCTCGTTGGATATTTTTTCTTGTAATCCAGTGTCAACAACATTGCCAAGTACTTTTTGAGCTACACTAGCGATTAGTCCACCCAGTTCTTTTTTTGCATCAGAAAGCATTTTCATCTTTTCTGCTTCAAGTTCTTCTTTTCCGGCTTTTAGTAATTTTTTAGCATCATCTTGAGCTTTTGCGACTAGTTCTAGTCGTACTATCTCAGCGTCTTTTTTTGCAATACCTATAAGCTCTTGAGACTCCTTACGAGCACCTGCTATAATTTTCTTATATTCAATCTCCGTATTCTCGAGTAATTCTTTGTGTTTTTTTGCATCTGTAAGCCCTGTAACAATCTTTGCACTTCGTTCTTGCATCAATTTCCCTAAAGGTTTGATTGCGAAACGGTACAATACAAAAATAACAATAGCGAAGTTCACCATTTGTGCAATGATGAGACGCCAGTCAATATGAAATGTTTCTATTAGTGAATCCATGTAAAGATTGTTTATTAGAGATTAAAAGTATAGTGTTTCTGCTTTAGCGAGCAGATATAGATTTAAGATTATTGCTAATGCTAAAATCTTAAACCTACAATCTACCAACTTATTTGATTGAAAATGCAATAACCAGTGCGTAAATAGCAACCGCTTCCGCGAAAGCTGACGCAAGTAGCATTGGTACGAGGATTTTACTTGCAGCTTCTGGGTTTCTCCCAATAGCTTCCATAGCTTTTGCTCCAATCATACCGATTCCTATTGCGGGACCAATAGCACCAATACCGATTGCTAATGCTTTTGCAAGCATTATAGTTCCGTTTGTATCCATAGTAAATGTGTATCTAAATTATGCTTATAATATGACCGCTATAGTGGCTGTCCTTTCTGTGCGAACTATACAACATGTCGCAGAGAAAGCAAAACCACCATCATGCGTGAACAATGCTATGTTTTTCTTTATCGACCTTTGTAGGAATTGTACCTTGTTTATGTTCATCTTCGTGTTCGCTGTGGTCTTGTGCTGCTATGGTGAAGTAAACAAGGGTAAGCATTGAAAATATCAGAGCCTGTATCACACCAACCAAAATTTCAAGAAAAAGAAACGGCACAGGTACTGCATATGCAATAAGTGTAGCCATAGAAGCAAGTAACACCTCTCCTGCAAATACATTACCAAAAAGACGAAACGACAACGATGCTATCTTGGCAAACTCACCAATAATCTCAAGAATGCCGACAAAGAATGTGATGGGTGCCACTATTAAAATAGTTGGATCTTTTTTCACTTTTGTAAAAATAGATCCCATAATTTGAATATTTATAAATTTGTTAAACATTTTCCACCCACCAATCGTCATAATTCCAAATATGTTTGCCCCTATAACGGCTATAACAGCTAAAGCGAGTGTCGTATTAACATCAGCAGTACCTCCCCGTAGAAAAGGAACAAGCATGTTTTCATTATTGTGAACGACCACTTGTCCTATAGATCCACCTCCAGGTAAAATTCCTAGCCAATTGTTTATAAGTACAAATAAAAATATAGCCATTGAAACAGGAAACACTTTTAGAGTAAGCGCACGATTGTTTGTTACTTGATCAGCCAAATCTAGTGCTCCTTCTACGATGACTTCAAATACGTTTTGAAGTTTTTCTGGAATTTCTTTGAGATTTCGTTTCAATACGAAGGCAAATAATACAATAATAAGAACAGCAACCCAAGAAGTAACGAGAGAGTTCGTAATAGGAAAACCATGAACATACAAAAGAGGCTCAGCAAAAAGTGTAGTTTCATGTACGATTTCCTGTGACTCAGTGTGTGATTCTGAGATATCAAATGCATCATTGTGTATAAATGATGGTGTATGTTCAAGTTCTGTTGTTTCTGTTATATATTCCATTAGTGTATAGTACTTTTCTTTATTTCATCTTCAATCTGTTTCATTGCGTGACGTGATTCTTTTATCAATCCGTACATGGAAATAAAAAAGGCAATTGCGGTCAAACCCAAAAAAAAATATGGTGCTGTGTTGAATATTCTATCAAGCCACTTTCCAATCAATAGTGAACCGACTATAGGAAAAGCAATCCATCCAGATACTTTTGCAAACAACAACAGTGCTGTTCTCATTCCAGTATCTTTTTCTGTAGTTGGCGTATTCTTTGGTGACATCATACATTCCGGATATTCCGGGTGCGTGTGGAAAGAATCGAACTTTCGACCTCTGTCTTATCAGGACAGCGTTCTACCACTGAACTACACACGCAAACAACATTTTCTAAAAAATACATAAAAAATAGCCTATTGGCTCGGCTCTATAGTAGCAAAAATAACATGTAAAAGCAACAAAAAACACTCTTTTCGGATAGAAAAAGAGTGTTTTTAAAAAGAGGAAAATTATTCTTCTTTTGGGCGAGCCATAGATACAGTGAGCTTTCGTCCACCGAAATCTTGGCCGTCAAACATAGAGATAGCTTTTTCTGCTTCTTCTGATGAAGACATCTCAACAAAACCGAAACCTTTTGATCGGCCAGTCATTTTGTCTTTGATGATAGTTGCAGAAACAACTCCTCCTGCTTGTGCAAAATGTGAATTGAGTTCTTCATCGCTTGTAGCGTATGGAAGTCCTCCTACATAGAGTTTTGACATAGCATGGTCCTGTTTACACAGGAAAACAATTGGTAATACGTAATCTCCTAACGCACGACATCGCGAGAACCAATTGCTTGAACACTTGCGAAGCACGTTCAAAATTACCTCTTTATAATACCATACCAAAAAAAAAAGAAAAGCAAGCTACCCGTTACATACTTACTCGTTGTAAGCATTCAGTACAGTTAGTGTTTTGACGTAGTTTTAGCATTCACAGGTAATACAATAGTAAACAGACTACCCTTTCCCTCACCATCGGATGTCACTGTTATGGTTCCTTGATGTGCCTCTACAATTTGTTTTGCTAAATATAAACCAAGACCAGATCCTTCACTATTTGCGACACGGCCCTCACTTCCTCTACTAAATTTTTTAAAAAGCGTTGAGATAGTCTCCTGACTCATTCCGATACCTGTATCCGCAATACTCACTATAAAAATATTTTTTGTTTTATCTTTATCCAGAGTCAATTCTATACTACCTGTATTGGTATATTTAAAAGAGTTATCGATTATATTTAAAAATACTTGACGCAATTTTTCTAAATCAGCACGAATAATGTATTCGCTAGCTGAAATTGTTCTGAATGACAATTTAATATTTTTATTTTTTGTCATTACTTTCATCTCATCGACTACTCCAGCAATAATTCTTTTCAGATCACACAAGCCCATTTCAAACACAAGTCCCCCTTGTTCAATCTTGGATATATTTAAAAGATCATTAACTACATTTACTAGATGGTTTGCCGAATCAAATATTCGAGTTAAGGATTTTTTTTGTTCCGTTGGTGACTTATCATATGTTCCATCTTCCAAAAGAGAAACGTATCCTTTGATAAGAGTTAGTGGACCCCGTATTTGATGTGCAGCAAGAGAAAGGAACTCTGATTTCAATTTATTTTGTTGATCCAATTTTTTATTTGAATCTTCCAATTGTAAAGCGAGAACTTCAATTTGTTTTCGTTGTTTTTGTTGTTTAGATACATTACGCAGTAAAACAAATGCGATAATTATAGAAACTGCCAGTGTGAGTAAAGATAAGGATATGTCTGCTATGCCTTTTATAAATAGGAGTTGTGAACCAGTCATTATAATAAGTATATACACTAGCAACTGTGTCTCGATAAAACGTATTTTGAAAATATGCAAATTAGTAATCGAGTACGTAATAATCAATAAAAAGACAGGAAGTATCAACAAACTATATAGATTTATTTCATAAATATCAGTTACAGAAGCAAGGTACTCTGTTGCTCCAAAAACAAGAAGAAATAAAAACATAGAACCACCTAGTATAAGAATTTGTCGTTTTTTAATAGCATTCGCTAATTGATAATAGTAGACACCTGCAACAGCAATTACAATAATGCCAAATACTTCAACAAAAAGTTTGTAGTTAGTCAAAAATACACTCTCGATAGCTTCACAGGCAGGTTGATAAAACTGATGAATTGAATTTCCTCCTACTGTGAATAAAAAAGCAGGAATAGTCAGAAGAAATAACAAAAGACGAATTGTGAAATGCAAATCTTTTTCTCTCACAACCACTAAAAAGAAGTATACTCCAGCTACTGCAAATGATAAACTGATATAATCGAGAAAAGACCATACAAATGAAATTAGATAGTAATTTTGTGCAGTCCAAGCAATCAAATCTCCTATTAACCAGATAGTAAATAAAGACAAGAAAAGTGCAAACACTCTTGATCGAAATGAGAATTTAGCTTTTATGAGAACAAACAGCGTTAAGAACAGAGCAATTGCAGCAGGAATAACGTGAGAGTAGTAGGCAATCAAGTGATAGTCTAATGTTGTTGCTAAGCATGTATTTATCTGTTCTATCATATACTGATTATTGTACCTTATCGTTTAAATATTTTCCAACATTTTCTGGATATGAATACCAAAACATATTATTCTCAATATCTGTAGGTTCTAGTGCTACAATGAGTGGCTTGAATCCTGTTTCATCATACAACCGTTTTATACCAGGTAATACAATCTCCTTTAAGAATTTTCTTTCGTGTACATCGTCAAAAATAAAATTTTCAAACCAAATGTTATTTTGCAAAAATAATGCCATGAAACTTATATAGTACTCATTCGCACTTCCACCTATTTGATTAAACCATTTTGAACTATCAAAAAACATATCTTTTTTATGAGAGATACCACAATGTTTAAAAAGTTCGTGGTGTAATTCTATTAGTGAAATATTATTTTTTGTTTTTACATCTTGTAACGGGATACCATTTGATTTATTGAAATCAATAATGGTTTTAAATTGAGTTAATTGGGCGCCTGTTTTTGAATACCCAGTGATAATCGGGATTTTACCAAGGTATTTTTTCATAACATTATTTGAAGTAAACTTGTCTGCATAGTATTCCCACAATAATGGTTTTAAATTCGAAAAACCAGTTAAAAACAAGAAACGCCTTATTTCAAAATTCGGCGTAGCTACTTGTCTAAATAGTACACAACGTTGCTCGGTACGAAGCGGTTCTGGAATATCATATGGAAAATATTTTTTTATTGCAGTAGCAAGTTCAGTATTACTTTTTCTTTTTTCAAGTTCTTGTATTGCATCATTAAACGACATATACATGAAGCTGTTGAACAAGTCTTTGTTTTCTAAAAGAGTATCTATTTCAGGCATGTTATTGTTTAGAACAACTCGTTACATTATCTTCTTCACAGAGTAGTTCAGTACAAGCTATTGAACCAGACAAACACTCTGTCAAACAAGAATTTTCAGTACAAGTATCGAAGTCAGATGCGTTTATTTGAAATACTCTATAGGATTGAAGACTGTTTGGTGGACAATAGTTTCCTTCATCTGTGCAAGATCGTATATAACAAGTATCGGTATTGATATCGCACGGTGCTTCTACAATGAATTGAAAATGTTTTGTTTTGTAGAAATGAAACCATGTTGTGAAGATTACCATCAGTATTGTGAGAATAATAAGTGTCTGCAACATGGTTGAAAAGAAAATATTGATATTTTTTTTCGTTTCCATTATTTTAGTATAGCAAAAATTAATTAAAATAAAAATGAGCTAGCAATTATCATAATAATAATAGCTACTATTTTAGGTAGAATAGCTTTTTTCGTTACATCTTCTTCTAAACCAGAAATTTTAAGTTTTGTTAGTATGATCGACAAAATAAAAACATACATAGCCTGAAATGATACAAATGTATAGACGATGGCTACCGGTGCCAGAAGCAGAGCCATATTAATAGATAAATTTCCCAGTACAGTGATTACTTCACTTCCCATGTTGAGCGAAAAAACAGGAACACCACTAGAGCGTAGTTTGAGTAAAAAATCGTGCCGATAACGTTTTACAAATATAAATATTAGTATTCCTGCAATACCCAGTCCAGCGTATTGCCAAAATTGGGAAATCCAAAAATTCTCATCAATTGCAACATATTTAAATATTACTGATGAAATTACCTCGAGCATGCTTGCTACTAACATAAGAAATAAAATTCGTGTTTTCAGTTTTATTTTGTTACCTCTAAAATCAAGTGATAACAGCACAGCTCCTATGATTACCCCAAATATTGCAACTATTTCTCCCATACCCAATATTTCATCAAAAGCCAAGATTCCAAGTCCGTATGCGAATACTATTTGTATCAGAAAAAGTGGTGCAATGGTCGACACTTCATCTTTTTGTAGTGCGTACAGATAACAAATGATCCATCCTATATTTATAAAACCCGCAAGTAGCAACAGCAAGACATCTGAACTGCCAAGAGAAAATACTTCCGGTTTGAAAAAAGAGATAACTATGGCAACAACCACACCAAATGTACTAGAGAACAATACTAGAGAGCCGGGACTTTCTTGTGTCTTTGTTTCGGTATGTTTGTCATTATTTTTCTTGGAATAAAAACGCTCTACGAGATATTTATCTGTTTGATTGACGATTGCCCAAAGCAACGGACCTGCGATTGCATAAAAATACCAAGGCATATTATATTCCCTCGTCTCTTAATTTCTTTACTTCTTCTAGTGCTTTTTTCGATAATTTTTTTGGGATTGCAATAGATATCTTTATCAAAAAATCACCACGTCTATTTCGTCCCTGCACAACTCCTTTATCTTTTATTCGCAACAAATCGCCATGACTAACACCCTCTGGTATTTTTACGGTTATGGGACCATCAAGAGTTTCTATAGTGTGCGATGCTCCAAGTAAAGCATCAGTTAATTTGATAGTATGTGCAAATATGAGATTGGATCCTTCACGTTTTATATGAGCATGTGGAGTGATGTTTATTTTCACATACAAATCTCCAGGACGACCCCCAGTGACAGCTTCACCCATACCAGTAAGTCGAATCATTTGTCCATCATCTATCCCAGCGGGTACTGCAATAACCACTTCACTTTCTCCACGCTTTACACCTGCACCTTTACAATTGGAACATGCTTCATCAGGAACTTTACCCTGACCTCTACATGTCTCACACAGTACTTCTGTCGAAAATGATCCAAGAATTGTTCGCTTTGTTTCCTGTACACGACCTTTTCCATTACATGTTTTACAAGCTGACATTTTACTCCCTTTTTTTGCGCCACTACCTTCACATACATTACACGTGGAAACCTTTGCCAATATCACATGTCTTTCTACACCAAAAATTGAATCCTTGAATGATATATTAATTTCTGTGGAAATATCTCTACCTTGTCGAACTCGAGAACGAGACTGACCAGAAAATATATCTCCGAATATATCTCCAAAATCGTTCATATCGAAACCTTCAGTGTTGTTTTGCCACTGAAAACCACCAAATCCACCCTGATTGAAACCACCGGACCCAGCATTGCTTGAGGGACCTGCACCGTCAAACGTTTGTCCGTATTGGTCGTATTGAGAACGTTTTCTATCATCAGAAAGTGTTTGATATGCTTCATTTACTTCTTTAAATTTCACATCATCACCACCTGATTTATCAGGATGATACTTGTGAGCAAGTTTATGAAAAGCTTTTTTTAATTCGTCTTTTGTAACGGACTTCTCTACACCTAAAATTTCATAATAGTTTTTACTCATAATAGTAGGACTATAGCATATTTATATTCACTGGTCGACTAGCTTTGTGTTAATTAATTTGTGAATTATTGTATACGATGTGTATTATTTTTTTTCTTCCAGTGTGTCAATGTACCCATTTGTATTTCCAGTGTATCTGCCTTACGACATTTTTTGAGTTCATTTTTATTAATTACATTAATATGTCGTACTGTGTCTAACGCGTGATCTAACACCCAAAGATCGTTTATACTGGTTATCCATGAATAACCTTTCATAAAAGGTGACATTCCAACAGAGTACGCGTACAATGTTTTTTGCCCATTTGGTAAAAAATATTCATGAAAATACGACATAATTAATTCTCTTAGTGATTGATATATAGGCTCTCGGTATCGCAAGACACCATGATTGGTTTTTGACAACGCACCAAGATACTCGCCTTGTTTGAATATAGTTATTACATGATCGTCATCTGGACGAGTAGCTTGAAGATGTACCAACTTACTATCTATACCATGAAGAGCTAAAATATATGTGGACAACAGAGCACCTTCCATACAGTGTGCCATTTTGGATTTTACAACTGACAATGGAGAGTGACACGTTTCACCTTTATATTCAAAATTTTGAGGTATAGTATTCAAATAATCTTGCACTTTGGCAGGCGTAGACAAATGCAAAAAAAGTTTTTGTTCTTTTTTAGGAAAAGACTTTAGTAGTTCTTTACATATTTTTTGAGTATTGTTATTCATATTTTTTCAATTCCACCATGAGTGGATCATTTTCTTTGTTGTAGTTGCGAGCTTTTCCCTCTTTTCTTCCATACTCTTTTATAGCATACCCTGCTTTTTTCCAATCTTTTTTTGCGATAATTTGAAGCAAATCTTTCTCTATAGCATCTGGATTTTTTGCTTGTGACAACCCAAAACGTTTTACAAAACGTATAACGTGTGTGTCAACAGGTATACCTATGTTGTACCCCATACCATTTGATAGTACAACAACTGCAGTTTTGCGTCCGACTCCAGGAAATCGACGCAATTCTTCTTCTGTTACAGGAATGATACCATTGCATTCTTGTACAACCATACTGGCTGTTTTCTGAATATATTTAGTTTTTATTTTATAATAGCCTAGCGGATATATAATTCTTTCAATATCTGTCTTGTTTGCTTTTGCTAGCATCTCTGGGGTTTTGTATTGAGCAAATAATTTCTTAGTGACTACATTAACTGCTTCATCAGTAGTTTGTGCTGACAGAATAACCGCAATTAATAGCTGAAATATCGTATCGTAATAAAGAAATGTTCTATCTCGTTTATAGAAATTCAATAATATCGGTTTGATAATATTCCAGATTTGTTCCGGTGGCTTTTGTTTGAGCGACATTGTTTGATTGTTTTAGTAGCAGTTTACTGTTATGAAGATTGTTCTGCTTTGTGTCGGTGTGGCAAAAAAGGACGTCGCCACCAGGAATATTTTTTACGGTGATGACTCAGTACAATGTGATCCAAAGAAAATATTTCTTTTTCAAAAAATAGTGCCAAGGCTGTACCGTACAGTATGTAGTGTGGCCACACCGATTCTCCAAAATACGATATTGAAAGAGTGAGGTAAAACAACATTACAACAAGTGTAAGCCGTAGTTCGAAACCAAAAATTATAAATAATCCAATTACTATTTCAACTATCCCTGCCCCTAAGGTTATGAGTGCTGGATCACTAGGGAAAAGATAACGAAATTGCGTCAAATTGTACTCTTGTATTACCCTGATCGTTAATTCTGGATGAAACAATTTTACTTGAATGGCAGTATAGATGAGTGCAACACCAAAAGTAAAACGAATCAATGTTGTAGCGTATGGTTCTAGTTTTTTGAATCGAGTGACCAAGTTTGGAAAAAAAATAGCGTCAAGAGAATAACGACTTACACCAAACAACAATAGTACCAATAATTCACCTACATACATACAATAGGTCAACATATACAAACCATGACTTGCAAAAGCAAACGTAAACGCTATAAGTCCTAACAATGCTCCTATTTCAGTTAAAAATCCAAAAAGTATAAAGAGTGCGGAAACAATCAGAAGTGGAGACACGAGATCTGCATGAATAATATTTGAAAATGGTAATTCTGGACCAAATAAACTGTGCACAGTTGCAGCACGGAAAAAAGATACAGCAATGGCAATTCTTACAAGAACTGGACCGATATCAGAATATTGTTCAATTTTTTTGCCTATTTTTTGAAAAAATTTCGTACGACGAAGAAAAAAGTTTACACATAACGCTAGTAAAACAAACACAGCAATAGTAACACCTGTATTGAAATTTTGCGGATTGGTTAGAGGGGTTAGACCAGTGGGTTGTGAAATGCTATCAGTTACTTGCCAAAAATAATTTTGTGGCAACACATACGCCTCATGTGCATAAGCAGTATTTGCAATACCTATACCACATACAGCGAGTAAGAGAAATATATTTTTTAGTGATATTTTTAAATTATAATTAGCAAAATATTTTCTCATCGGTACTTGTAAGTATATCATATTATTTAATTTGAATTTAATAAATATCTATATCACTTATCCCACGGAAACCCATGTCCAAAATGACCCCAGGTGCATGTTTTTGTATATTCTATAGTGTTCAGCGACAATGCACTGTTTATACCTTGCGGTGACAGGTCGTAGTCTGTAATTTCAATTTCTTTTCCATCCACAACCGCGACTGCCATTACTGGGTTTGAGAGACCTATAGCGTATGCTATTTTTGTATACACTTTATGAGCATTGTATTTTTTCAAATAGTCAATTGCTATTTTGCGAGCCATATATGCACCAGAACGATCTACTTTAGTAAAATCTTTTCCAGAAAATGAGCCTCCCCCGATTGGTATTTCGGGACCATAGTTGTCCACAATGAGTTTTCGACCAGAAAGACCGGTGTCAGCATCAAAACCACCAACAGTCCATTCACCTGCCGGGTTGATGAGATACTCGTCCGCGATAATAATACTTTTTACAAGAGGAAGTAAATCAACATTTTTTGCATTTTGAAAACTACACACAACTGTTTTTATTTTATTGTCTACAATAGTAACTTGAGTTTTTCCATCGTATGGATATTTTTCATATACCTTCATACACAGATTTCGAGCTAGTTCATATTCTAGTGGCATAGCATTGTCTGTTTCATTTGTTGCGTATCCTTTCATAATTCCTTGATCTCCCGCACCACCACCGTCTACGCCTCGTGCTATTTCAACACTTTGTTTTGAAAGGTTTATTATTATTTTATATTCTTTTCCAACTATATGTTCAACAATGCGCTGAAAATCTGCTTCGTACGTGGATGAAATCTCTCCGTTTAAGGTAATAAGTTTGTGACCACCCATCACTTCTAGTGCGACGCGAGCTTTTGGATCATGGATCAAATACTTGTCTAAAATGCTATCTGCAATAAAATCACATAGCTTATCTGGGTGTCTCGGAGATACAAATTCTGCTGTTTTAATCATAGTGTACAATTATATTACTAATAATAATTCAAACAAAAAACACCCGAAGGGTGAAGAGTGTATTATATCTTCCCTGTCGGTAACGATGTATTAACATACAAAGTGACAAGCTTGAATGGAGCACCGTTTCTGTACGAATGGTTGCTGGTAGGTCATCGAGTCAAATCTCTCGCTACACTCTTGATACATATTAAATTGTAGATAAAGTATATATCATAAAAAAATAGCATGCAAGTCGGAAACATTGCATGCTATATTTGTTTTATTTTATTTCATTTTACTTCCCCAAGTCGCAAGTATACTGCGTTCTCCTTGTTCTAGTATAACAACACTAGAAAAGGTATTTGGTTCAGAAACTATATTTTTTGTTATATAACTCAAACCATTGTTTTCGATACTTAAATACGGAGTATCGATTTGGTGTATGTCACCAGTAAATACTATCTTTGTATTTTCTCCTGCTCGAGTTATTATCGTTTTTGCTTCCAACGAAGTCAAATTTTGAGCTTCATCAACTATAAAAAAGACATTGCTGATACTCCTTCCGCGGATGTATGCAAGTGGTTGAATGAGAAGTTTTTCATTATCAACCATGTGGTCAATTTTCTTGAGTTCGCTAGCGCCATTTTTTTGGTTAGCTAGCGTACTTTTGATCAGTTTTAGATTATCCCAAAGAGGCTCCATATATGGATTCAATTTGGATTTTATATCACCTGGAAGATATCCAATATCCTTGTTGTTCAAGGGTATTATTGGCCGAGAAAGAAAAATCTGCTCGTATAGTCTTTTTTGTTCCAAGGCACATGCCAAAGGTAACAGTGTTTTACCAGTGCCACTGGCTCCTAGTAAAACAACTAATTTTATTTCAGGATCTAATAGGACATGAATTGCCATTTTTTGTTCGATACTTCTAGATTTTATATTAGATGGTGTATGCTCTGAAATTTTGCGAAATGTGTCACTTTCATGGTGATATATCGCTTCAATTTTCCTATTTGTTTTGCCTAATATAAAAAACGTATTCGGCAGTGGTTTCTTATTTGGCGTTATCTCACCAGACGCCACCTGCTTGTGCTCATTCATTTGTTGGACAACTTTATCAGAAATACTTTCTTTTTTTTCAATAAATGAATTTTTTTGTAACGTTGTTTTAACATTAATTATTTCTTTATTGCCGTTTGTAGTATTAACACCCATAAATTTTGCTTTTAACTGCAAATTTATATCATACGTAAGTAAAACCACACGTGCATCAGGAAATTGTCTCTTTGCATCAATTGCTGACCATAAAATTCGGTCATCATTTAATGTCGGATCAATTTCAATCGGGACATTTACTCTTGAATTAAATTCAGCAATCATGATGCGTCCTTTATAGCCTTTCATGATACTGTACCATGTATCATGAAGTGCTCCATTTGGAAAAATTTCATCGTTGAGCCATCTTTGAAAACTTCTTGCCTCAACATTTATTTCATCATCCCCTTTTTTAAAATTTCCCATTTCAGTAATTACTGTATATGGGATAATATTTAAATGGTCACCGTGCTTTAGAATCGCAAGATGGTCCTGAAGAAAGAAACTTGTGTCATACACGAAAATTTTCTTTTCTTTTTTATTTTTTTGCATTTTACATATTTTAATGAGTTAAATTATCTAGATAAATATACCCTAATTATATTATATGTCAAATTTATAACTAACAAAATAAACACTCATATGAGTGTTCATTTTGTGTAATGAGCTATATTACGTTGTCTTTTATTTAGTGTTAAACCAATACATACTGTTAACAAATCTATTTGAACAATAGATTTTGTCCTTTTATCTACTATAGGTAATAGTT
>JAGOPB010000024.1:0-5153 GCA_017992255.1 Minisyncoccota bacterium
TCTTTGGTTCTGTTGATTTAGGTTCTAATCCTTCCTCTCCTTTGTCTTTAAAGAGGGCTACCCAGCGTTCTAAACTCCGTTTGCTGTATGGACAGACCTTTGCTGTATCAACTAGTTTTACTTCCTTGTTGATTATTGGTAATACCCACCTTAAACTCTCTTCTTTTATTGTTGTAGCCATATATATGCTCATTCTCGGATTCTATCCGAAAACCGCCATATGTGTGTGCACATTACCAAAAAATGTTGACTTTTTTTAAGTTTTGATGTAGTATAGGTTTATTGCCCAAAGGGCTTTTTTTATTATGTAAAGTAAGTTTATAATTCTACTACCAATATATGAACATAAGAAAATTTTTTGAAGGTATCAAAACTGAACTAACCCATGTGACATGGCCTACTACATCTCAGGTAATATACTCAACTATTACAATAATAGTTGTTTCTGTTTTGGTTGGTTACATGTTGGGATTTTTTGATGTTATTTTTACAAAAGTGCTTGAGTTTATACTCAACAAATAATTTTTATCTTATGGCTAAACAAGAAATTACAGGTAAACGAAATTGGTACGCAATACATACATATGCGGGATATGAGAATGCTGTTTTGAGAAATTTGAAACAACGCATCGAATCTCTTGGTATGAACGATAAAATTTTTAATGTTATCGTGCCTACTGAAAAAGTGATAAAGGTAAAAGCTGGAAAACGAGTAGAAACTGAAGAAAAAATATTTCCAGGTTACATTTTAGTAGAAATGATTGTGACAGATGATTCTTGGTATATAGTGCGAAACACTCCTCGCGTAACTGGTTTTGTTGGTTCTGGTATAAATCCTGTTCCACTGGAACAAGCTGAGGTGGATGCACTTTTCTCTCGAATGAAGGGAGCAGAAGAAGCAAAGCATACAATAGACTTTGCTATAGGAGAATCAATTGTTATTGTAGACGGTCCGTTTAAGGAATTGGAAGGTAAGGTGTCTGAAGTAGACGAAAACCGAGGAAAAGTAAAGGTGCTCGTGTCTTTGTTTGGACGAGAAACACCAGTGGAACTAGACTTCTTGCAAGTAAATCGAATATAAGGTAATCTGTGCTTGCTATTGTTTGTGCTTCTCAAACCGTAGATACAAGTTGGATATCTCTACAAACTATCAGCTATCAATACTATAAAATATATGGCCGCAAAAAAAATAATTAAAAAATTAAAACTATTTGTCCCTGCAGGAAAAGCAACCCCAGCTCCACCACTTGGACCTGCATTAGGACAAGCAGGAGTAAATATTGGAGATTTCGTGCAAAAATTTAATGCCGCAACTGCGCAAATGGGAGGTGAAACGGTTGGTGTTGCTTTGGAGGTGTATGAAGATCGAAGTTACAACTTTTTTGTAAAAACACCACGTGCTACAGACTTATTATTTAAGGCAGCGGGAGCAGAGAAAGGTTCCAGCAAAGCAAATACCTCGAAGGTAGGAAAAATAACCAGAGCGCAGTTACGAGAAATTGCAGAAAGAAAAATGCCAGATCTTAACGCAAAAGATATAGAGGGTGCAATGAAAATAATCGAAGGAACTGCACGGCAAGCAGGAATAACTATCAGTGACTAATTAATACAAAATCGCCCAGCTGGGCGATTTTTGATATATGTTGAAAAAGAAAATACCATTCCTTACCCGCACGCTACAAAAACTTGCTCCACAAGTAGGAGCGAAATTTGTGGTCGAACCACAGTGGCAATATGCTGGACAGCTTACGTTTAAAAATGGTGCAAAAAAATATCTACGATACTTTTCTCTCGATCTCAACACTGTCGCAGCATCGGATATAGCAAAAGACAAAGACTATGCAAAATTTTTCATGATACAGATGGGATATCCAGTAGCGGTTGGTAAAACTTTTTTCAAACCCTCATTTGCAAAGACTATAGGCAGTACAGATTCACTAGGAAGTGCGAAAAAGTATGCACAAAAGAAAGGCTATCCACTCATTGTAAAACCAAACTCAAAAAGCCAAGGGACTGCTGTGTCTCTGGCATCTAACGAAAGAGAACTAGTTCGATCCTTGCATTCTGTTTTTGAAAACGACCGAGTGGCTTTGGTTGAGGAGTATCGCCCAGGACATGATTATCGAATTGTTGTTTTGGACAATAGGGTTATCTCTGCTTATGAACGGATAGCGCTTTCAGTTTGTGGAGATGGAAAATCGACCATAGTGTCACTTCTAAAAAAGAAACAAGCACACTTCAAAAAGACAGGACGGGATACCGTACTGGATACCGCTGACCCGCGTATAGTACAGAAACTTAAAAAACAAAAACTTAGTCTGCAAAGTGTTGTAGGGAAAGGAGTGCTCGTATATCTGCTCGACAATGCAAATCTTTCCGACGGCGGAGACTCTGTCGATGTGACTGATACTATACATCTTGGTTATAAAAAAATAGCGACAGCGCTCACTCGTGATATGGGGTTACGCATGGCAGGGGTGGACCTTATGGTAGAAAAGGGAAGTATTGAAAAAAAACCTGTAGTACATGGTTATTATATTTTAGAGATAAACTCAACCCCAGGACTTGATCACTATGCGTCAAAAGGAAAAAAACAACAAAAAATAGTGGAGGATATGTACTTGAAGATATTGAAAGCCCTCAGTCGTGGTAAGTTGTAAAGAAACACTTTTCCTGCTATGCTGAGAAAAAATTTCTTATTATGAAAATAGAATATATACAAAGTCCCCACCGCATTGCCAAATGCCTTATGTTGGTGGAATTAGAAGTTAAGCCTACAGAAATGAGTCTTAACGGCAACTACATTTCTATCAATTATGGAGAATATCCATACCAGGAAAATGTTGCTTTAAAAAGTTATTTTACTAATATACTTTTATATAAAAAAACACTTTTTGATTTATTTCATGAGTACCCAGGACATTTTGAAAGTATCATGAAGGAAGCGAATGAAAAAGGGTTTCGTGTAGAAAAAACATTTATTGCAGAATCTTTGGGACGTGGTTGGATGGTTTTTTTTCCTGAAAATATCCGCCATTTTGCTGATTCTCTTTCAGATGAAAATATACTATCTGAATACGAGAGAGTATGTACCATATCAGAGTTTGAAGAGTACGCATTGCATTACGTGCGTCGTATAGACATATTCCAGGGGAAAATATTTATATCTATATGGAACGCTTTAATACAACGAAAACATTCAAAATTTTGTTCTCTGGTTATAAAAGAACTTATTCAAATGAAAAAGAAAAATGATTCTATTTATGAAGATTTTAATGAAGTAATTAATTTTTCATGAATCTTACAGAATTTAAAAAGGCCATATATATGGCCTTTTTTTAAAACTGATTCTTCCACATCATGGACTCTTTTGGGAGATGAGCTTGGTCGGCATACTTTGCATTTTTCTTTGTTCCATACAAACGTTCCACATGACCATCAACAGTGTAATATATAAGTTGTCCTATTGGCATACCGGCGTAAATTCGTACAGGTTTTGAACTAGATATTTCAAGTGTCCAATATCCACAAAATCCTACATCACCTTTGCCTGCGGTCGCGTGGATATCGATGCCCAGACGTCCGGTCGAAGATTTACCTTCTAAAAAAGGTACGTGTTTGTGTGATTCTGTATATTCTTCTGTTGCTCCTAGATAGAGTTGTCCAGGGAGTAACACAAATCCCTCTGGTGGAATTTCAAAGTGACGAATTTCATTGTGTTTTTTTGCATCAATTTGTTCATCAATATATTGTGCAAGATATTTTGATAAATGCACATCATAACTGTTTCCCCCCATATTGATAGGATCAAATGGGGTCACGACGATATCGCCCTTTTCTATACATTCGAGTATTTTTGTATCTGATAAAATCATGGTGTTAGTGTGTCATATTCTTCTTTTTTTATCAATTATTTTCGTTTGTATACAACAAAACGATACGGGAACGAATGCTCTGCGTCAGTGCTGTGTAGTTCACTCGAGACCTCTATCCACTCCTTAAAATCAACCTCTGGAAAGTAAGTGTCTGCTTCGAAAGTGGCATCAACATGTGTCATGTACAACTTATCTGCTCGAGAAAGAGCATCGGTGTATATCTGTCCACCGCCTATCACAAAAGTTTCGACTTCTTCGTCAACCTCTTCAAACTTTGATCCTTGCTCACGCGCAACGAGTTGCAAGGCTTCATCAAGCGAATGGACTACAAACACACCTTTAGCAGTATATGACGTGTCTCGAGTGATAATAATATTTTGACGATTGGGTAATGGCCGACCGATAGATTCAAAAGTTTTTCGTCCCATTATTACAGAGTGACCAGACGTGGTCTCGCGAAAATGTTTCATATCAGCAGGCAGGTGCCAGAGCAACGTGTTGCCGAGTCCGAGTTCGTTTTTTTTGCCGATAGCAGCGATGAGGGAGAGGATCATGGTTTTATATAGCTATCTCAAATTGGATACGGTCATAACTTTCGTATCCGACTACTTTTGTATCTTCTGCTTTCCAATTAAAGATTGAGGTCCAGTTTTCTGTTTCAAGTTTTGGTAATGCGTATTTGTTTGGGTCTCGGGACAGTTGTTCTTTTGCACCCTCAACATGATTTTCAAACAAGTGTACATCTGCTAGAAATCCTACCAGTTTTCCTTCTTCCATACCTGTTTCTTTTGCGAGAAGATGCAGAAGCAATGCGTAACTTGCAATATTGAAAGGCAGTCCAAGCATGGTATCGACCGACCGTTGATTCCAGAGAAGATTGAGTTTGCCATTTATGGTTGTCACTTGAAATGAATAATGACATGGCGGCAATCCCATCTCGCTGAGTTGCTGAGGGTTCCAAGCATTAACTATCATTCTTCGATCACGAGGATTTGTTTTGAGTGTTTCGACAACTCGTTTCAACTGGTCAACACCTTTTTCTGTATAATCAGTGTCATAATTTTCATATTTTGCATTGAAGTGTCGCCATTGAAATCCGTAAATAGGTCCCAGGTCGCGCTCTTCTAGCATACGTTTTTTTGATGCTTCGTCATGACCATAAGGTGCTTTTATAGGTGATGCCCACTCATCCCAGATATGGTTGTTGCGATCGAGTAGCCATTGTTTGTCGGTAATCCCATGTATAAAAAACTCAAGCTCCGTTGCAATAAGACGAAA
>JAGOPB010000024.1:5253-10909 GCA_017992255.1 Minisyncoccota bacterium
GAATTCACTGATGCAGTTGAGACACTCGCGATAGAGCGCGCAAAAGAACTTTTCAATTGCCAGTTTGCAAACGTCCAACCGCACTCCGGCGCCCCTGCCAACCTGGCTGTCTACGCAGCACTGCTCGAGCCAGGAGACACCGTGCTCGGTATGGATCTCTCACACGGAGGACACCTTACTCATGGACACCCGATGACGCTCCCAGCCAAAATATATAATTTCGTCACTTACAAGATGAAGGATCCTGATACAGGAGAGATCGACTACGAAGGACTCCGACAGGTTGCACTCAAACACAAACCAAAACTCATCATCGCAGGATTTTCTGCATATCCCCGCACACTCGACTACAAAAAATTTGTCGAGATCGCTCACGAGGTCGGGGCTATCACGATGGCGGACATGGCGCATATTGCCGGACTCATCGCGGGAAAGGCTCTTCGCAATCCATTTGACGACGGGTTTGATATCATCACGACCACTACTCACAAAACTCTCCGTGGTCCACGCGGGGGCATGATACTCACGAGAGAAAACGAAGAGATAGCAAAGAAAATCGACAAGTCTATTTTCCCTGGTATTCAAGGTGGTCCGCACATGCACACTATCGCTGCAAAGGCAGTTGCGTTCGGAGAAGCGATGACACCAAAGTATCAAGAATACTGTCAACAAATACTCAAAAATGCAAAAGCGATGGAAATGGTTTTCAAGCGGGAAGGTGTGCGTATGATAGGCGGTGGAACAGACAACCATCTAATCCTCGCAGACGTCTACGGCTCGCTGGGAGTGACCGGCAAAGAAGCACAGACCGTACTGGACGAGGTGGGTATCACCCTTAACATGAACTCTATAGCAGGAGATACTCGCAAACCCATCGACCCATCAGGTATTCGTTTTGGAACACCCGCTATCACTACTCGTGGATTTCTCGAGGCAGACTGCGCACGTGTCGCCGAGCTCCTCATCGAAGCACTCCGCAACAAAGACGACGATGCAAAGAAAAAAACAATTCGTGCAGAAATCCTCGAACTCGCAGAGGCACATCCGATACCGGAAAAGTTTATATAAAATGAATTTATATAATACAATATTTAAAGCCCAATTACTTTCGGGTCAATTTATATTTAGTTGAATTATTATCAATCAATAATTAAAATGCGAACTGTTTAAACTTAGTCAACATGGCACATATTCACGAAAAAATTGATTTCTGCGCAGAAGTATTTATTGTCCACAAAAACAAGGTTCTTTTGCGTATGCATGATAAATTTAAATTTTGGCTATCAATCGGTGGGCATATAGAGCTCGACGAAGATCCAATAGAGGCAGCTCACAGAGAAGTAAAAGAAGAAGTGGGCTTGGATATAAAAATCATAGGCGATGCTCATGGTCCTACTGATGATAAAGAAAAAAACAAGGGATATAAATACTTGATTCCACCTAGATATCTTGGACGTCATCCAGTAGGCGAAAGTCATGAACATATTGTATTTGTGTATTTTGCTACAACCGACAGCGAAGAATATAGAGATTCCTCACTCGAGCATGAGAAAGGAGTAGATATAAAGTGGTTTTCGATGGAAGATTTAGAAAATACAGAACTCGTCCCAAATATAAAATTTTATGCAATGGAAGCTTTAAAAGAATTGAGTAATAAAAATGACTAAAAAAACAATTATCGGTATCATTGGTACGGTTGGTTCTGGTAAAGATACAGCTGCGGAGTATATTTCTAAAAAAATAAATATTCCAACTTTTCAAATTAGTCAACCACTGAAAGATATTGCTAAGAATAAAAATATCAAAGCCACTCGTGAAAATTTGATTGAAATAGGAAGTAATCTGGTAAAAGAAAAAGGACCCGCTTTTTTAGCAGAACTTTGTCTAGTAAAAATTTCAGAAGACAGGGGTATAATAACAGGTATTCGAATGCTAGATATAATAGATTATTTTAAAAAACATACAAATTTTATTTTGCTTTCTATTTTTGCAGATTCCGATTTGCGATTTCGGAGAAGCATAGAGAGGAACAAACTTGGTGAAGCTAAAACAATAGAAGAATTTATAAAAAATGAAGAAAAAGAAAATTCTGCGCCAAATGCTCAACGTTTATTTGAATGCTTAAATCTTGCAGATTATGTTATAAAAAATAATTCTGATATAGAAGATTTTCGCAAAGAAATAGACTTGTTTTTAGAAAAATTCAATTTGTATACAAATTAATTTATGAGTACACAGAATAAAATTGCTATAGATATAGTACTGCTTTTACCAGAAGAGATAAATATTTTATGTTATGATATAAATGCAACTTCAAATAAAAAAGAATATGTAGATTTTAAAGATGGATATAACCCTCACATTACTTTGGGTATGGGTTGTATTTTAAAATCCGAATTAGAGAATTTTAAAAACGATTTAGAAATTTTATTAAAAGATCAAAAATTTTTAGATTTACAAATTATAGGCTTCGATACTGGAAAACCAGCTTGGCTTTCTATTCATAAAAGTGTAGAGTTGCGCAATTTACACAACAATATATTTAATTTAATTAAAAAATATTCTAAATATACTGCAAATAAAGAAGACTTTTTTGAGATAGAGGAAATATTCGATAGTCTGGTGAATTGGGTAAATACGTTTGAAGATAAACAATCGGGCGATAAGTACGATCCCCACATATCTATAGGAAAGGATATTCATTATATTTTTGAAAAAGAAATTAGTTTCAAAGCAGGTATTGCCGGATTATTTCAGATAGGCAAGCATGGTACCTGTAAAAATGAACTTGCTAGATTTATGCTTAAATAAAATTATCCTTTGCAGGATCTGTGCGTCGTGGAAGGAATGACAAGACTTTGATGCCGAGATATTCATTTACTAAAATCTCACGGTGAGGTGCTGATGGGGTATTTAGGTGACCAGATACTGATTGATAAAGGACAGCAAGAACAAGACAAAACCTCTGTGAGTATTTTTACCGATGACCGCAATTGGCTCGACGAGAGTGATCTTGTTGTTGCTGAAATGACTCAACCATCATTTGGTGTTGGATATGAAACAGAAAGAACAGAAACAAGAGGAAAAAATAATTTGTCTATTTCGTCAGATACGTGGATACAATCTTTCGGCTATGATAGAGAGCAATCGTACTTGTAAAGTCGTAAGATATACACATACGAGAGAGTTGGGAGAATTTTTGACAAGGAATTACGGTAAATGCACAACTCTCTGCATTGTGCTATAGTCTGGTCAACCAAATCATATACAATGAAAAAAGAATATTCGTATATGTGTTTTTGCGATGAGCACTTTGTTCCAACAGCGACCGTTTCTGTATACAGTATAGAAAATAGATATTTCTGGATTGAAAAAGATTATTTTACTTTTCTCTATCTTATGCGGTATTCACCGGCAGGAAATCCTCGGTTTGAGTTGAAAAATGATATGAAAGTGAAAGTAGGAAACTTTATAATTTCAGGAATGGAATTATCTGCAAAAATACGATTTTTATCGCCAGAATATGTGCAGAATTTCAAGACACTATACATGTTTGAAGAAAAAAGCTTTATATGCGAGGTGGTAATTGAAAACTAGTATCAGTTTACCTGGCTAGTTTTTTTATTTCTTGTGTATTTGTGTGTATGTGGTACAGTGAAAAAAAAGAAACAAATGAAAAAAGAAAAATTCTTTTTTGAATTTTCGTTTGAAAAAGAAAAGGTTACCACAGAACTTGAAATCATATTTCACAACAACTCTGCGTATCTTTATGTAGATGATTATTCAGAATTTATTAAAAAGATAAGCGGAAATGGTTGTTTACCAAAAGAAATGTTTGGAAAACTTTTTTCTGGCAAGATGTATGACTCTCAAGCAAAGAAACCCACTGTGACCGTCACTTTTTATCTCACAGAAAATAATGTGAACCAAAATGTGATCTATGAGGTGAGGTTTTAGTAGAATCGATATTTGTTGGAAACAATATCGATTCTTTTCGCGTTTTGAAGTGAAATCATGTACTATATGACCTATGAGCAAATCGAAAAAAAGAACAAAATCGAGTATGGGAAAACTCATAGTGGTAGATGGAACAGACGGATCCGGCAAAGCAACCCAAGTTGAACTTCTTCGTAAACGATTGATAAGAGAAGGCTACAAAGTAAAGGTGGTTGATTTCCCAGAATATTACAAAAACTTTTTTGGAGCGTTTATCGGTCATTGTCTCGCAGAGCAATACTATAACTGGGTAAATATCCATCCAAAAATTGCTTCGATTGCATATGCTGCCGACCGCTTCGAATCCAAAGACGAGATAAATGGCTGGCTTGAAAAAGGGTATATCGTTATTTCCAATCGTTACGTGAGCGCAAACCAGATCCATCAAGGTGGCAAAATAGCGAGCAAAAAAAACGGGAAGCTTTTTTGGAATGGCTCGACACTATGGAGCACAACGTGTTTAAAATACCACGACCAGACGTCGTCATCTATCTGTCCCTCAAAATTCCAACAGTCTTGCGACTCATCCGTGAACGTGATGCACAAAACAAACGTACATACCTTGGTAATAAAAAAGATGTTCACGAACGTGACAGTGCGTTTTTACAGAATTCTCGCAAGAGCGCGCTGTGGCTCACACATACATTGCCCTACTTCAAAAAAGTGAATTGTGATGATAAAAAGAACGGCATACTCTCTCGCGAGGAAATACAGGAGATGGTATTTGATGAGGTAAAAAAGATAATTAAAAAATAATATGGCAAATATAATTTTACTGTATGGTCCAATAGCAGTCGGAAAACTAACAATCGCGAAATTGTTGGCTACGAAATTGGGATATAAATTGACACACAACCATTCAATAAATGATTTAGTTTCTGATATTTTTGATCGTAACTCCATCGAGTATGCACGGGTAGTAGAAAAAATGCGTTTAATTTTTCTTTCTGAAATTGCCGAGAATAATATAGACACTGTGACTACACATTGTTTTTCATATAATTTTGTAAACAAAGCTACGGGTGTGTCAGATCCTGAGTATGTGGTTAATTTGTATGATAGACTCACACAAGCTGGTGCCACAGTTTGTGTGGTTCATCTTATAGCAGATAATGAAACTCTGTATTCAAGAGTTTCAAATATTTCTAGAAAAGAATATAAAAAACTTATTGACGAAGAAGAGATGAAAAGAATTTCAAATACAAACGATTGGCAAACCTCAGCACCGATAGATGGTCAACTTGTTTTGGATACTACCCACCTCACAGCACAGCAGTGTTTAGAACAAATAATTACTCATTTTAATCTAGACCAAACAGTATGATACGAATACCAATAGTCAACGAACAAGACGAAGTGATTTGTTACAAAATACGAGAGGAAACTACTCGGGAAGATATTCGTCGCATTGTCGTTCTTGATGTGTTTAATGAAAAAGGTGAAGTGCTATTAGCAAAAAGACATCATAACAAAATAATTCATCCAGACCTCTGGGGTCCGTCAGTCGCTGGAACCGTCGATGAAGGATATTGTTATGACGATACCGTTGTCAAAGAAGCAGAGGAAGAGATAGGTTTGATCGATGTTGAGCCTATATTTGTGTCGAAGTATTTTTATGAAACAGAAAATACTCGACGTTGGTGTTCGCGATATTATGTAC
>JAGOPB010000025.1 GCA_017992255.1 Minisyncoccota bacterium
CAGCAATATATTTTACTGATCATGGCGACTATGGTACAGCAATAGAAGATGGCGATTGTGCAGGTGGCATGTTTGCAGACCCTACTATGGCGTCTATGATTGTAGGTATAGGTGAGGCCAATGGCGCAAATGACTCAGCATGCTATACTAGTGATAGCGGAGGTGGCGAACAAACAGACTCGTGGGCAGTGTCCTCTCCACTTGCGACTAACGCAGAGACCTCGTGGTGTGTCGACTCCGATGGTCGTGCAATAGAGGGAGATGCACAGATAGTATCGGATACTGCTGTATGTCAGTAAGCATCATTATATTTTTTGTTTCGGTTCTTTTATTTATTATTAGTGTCGCTATATATATCATACATATGAAAAAATATAAAAAAGGTTTTACGATATTGGAATTGCTCGTGGTTATCGCTATTATTGGTATTCTCGCAGCGGTTGTGCTCGCAGCGGTCGGAAGCTCGAGAGGAAAGGCAGCAGATAAGGCTATTATTTCGGATCTAGAAGGTATACGAACTCAAGCAGAGTTGTATTTGTCATCGTCAACTTCAAAATCTTACGGAACATTTAACGCTGTAAACACTGCAGGTACAAATGGTAGATGTCCAGCAAGCACTTTTTCAACAGGTGGTGCATATAATAACTCAATATTTCTAGATACTTCATCTACTAATCCTGGTGCTACCTATACTACCATACTCAACAAAGCGATTACCGATGCCAACCTAAAAAGTAGTGGAACAGTAACTACCAATAGACTTGATAATGCTCGTTGCGTATCAACTGGCACTTCATGGGCATTAGCAGCAAAACTGAAAACATCAAACAAATCATGGTGTGTTGACTCAAATGGAAACTCAAAAGAAGTTTCTCAAAATGCGAGTACTAATGCAGGAGTGATTAGTGTTACTGGTACTGTAGCTACTTGTAGTTAAACCATTCCAACCATGCAACTTATCTCTATTCTCTTTCTTTTTTTTCTCGGCGCTATCTTTGGTAGTTTCTTTGGAGTAGTGCTAGACAGATACAATACAGGAAAGGGAATAGGAGGTAGGTCTATTTGTTTCGGTTGCAAAAAAAAGCTTCACGCACCAGAATTGGTTCCTATCATCTCGTACCTCTGTCTCGGAGGAAAGTGTCGTGGGTGTAAATCAAAAATATCTGTAGAGTATCTCTTGCTTGAAATAGCAAGTGGGTTGGTCTTTGTAGCAGTAGCATTTGTCGTGTTTCCATTATATGGATATGTAGGAGCGTTTCATTTTTTTGCAATAGTTGCCTACTATATATCTATATTTTCTATATTTCTCCTTATTGCCTTCTACGATTTGCGTCACAAGATTATTCCCGACACGATGGTGTATGTGGCATCCGGTATAGCATTTTTCGGACTCTTGCTTTTTCCTGGAATAACTATTTGGAATATTCTCGCAGGACCTATTCTCGCAGCACCGTTTGCACTCGTCTGGTTTTTCTCGAAAGGACGCGCGATGGGTCTCGGCGATGCAAAGCTCGCACTGCCTATCGGGTGGATGCTCGGTCTCGGGGCGGGAACTGCTGCACTCTTGATAGCGTTTTGGATAGGTGCATTTGTTTCGCTTGTACTCATGGCTATTCAAAGAAAAAAATATAGTATGAAAACAGAAATACCTTTTGCACCATATTTGGTCATAGGTACGTATCTCGCATTTGCTTTTTCACTGACTATTCAGACAGTTATGATGTGGATGTACTGATGTATATATACGAGTGAACATGATATAGTATGTAGAGTATACATACTGTGTGCAAAAAGTAATCTATGAAATACCTTTTAAAAAAATACATATCTGTGTTTCAAATACAGCACGCTACGAGAAAAGAATTTTCTAGAGGGTTTACTCTCATAGAAATGATGATTTCTGTTGCACTTTTCACTATAGTTATGATTTTTGGTGTTGGTTCGTTATTGACTTCAAACAACAGTTACCACCAAACAGAAAATTTGCGAAAGGTTATCGACAACCTCAGTTTTTCAGTAGAAGATATCGCTCGCACGATGCGTGTAGGTACGAACTATGTCTGCGGTGGTATGAAAGGTATAGATACCGACGCAGGAACATTTCCTCCTGTGTATAGTGATACGACTATTGGATTTGATAGTATCAACTGTCCATTCGGAGGAGGTTCTATCATGTTTGAAAGTGCAGAAGGTGATCCACTCGACGATCATGATCAGTATGGATTTCTCATGCTCTATGATCTGCGAACACAAAAAGCAAAATTGTACAAAACGATCAATGGTGGTTTTTCGTGGATGCTGATAACTCCACCTTCGGTATATTTTAATCCTATAGCTTCTGGTTTTACTGTTGTTGGAGTACGTGATGATGACAAGCAACCGCTCGTCATGTTTCATTTGTCAGGAAACGTAGAGTACAAAAACATTGTCACCACTTTCAACTTACAAACATCCGTCTCTCAAAGAGCTTTGGAAGAATAATTATGATGAAACGTCTGCAAAAAATACATACGCTAAAAAACAAACTTTTCAAAAACAATGATGAGATTGTTGTGCAGAGGACTATGCGTGTTTCATTGGGATTTACTTTGATCGAGATGGTGGTCGTTGTTGTTATTTTCAGTGTCATTGCATCGGTGGTGCTCTACAATACTCGGCAATATTCCAACCGAGCATCTCTGGAGAGCCTGACCCAAGACATAGCATTGGCTATACGAAATGTGCAAGTAGAAGCAGTGTCAGGTCGTTATGTTGGTACACCGTTTACTATTGCACCGTCGTACGGAGTATATTTCAAAACAGGTCCTGGAGTGAACTCATTTGTTCACTTTGCTGATTTCAATAACAACAAAGTGTATAATGGATCTGTTGTCGGCTGTGGAACACTAGGTAACGAATGTCTCGAAGAAATTTTTTTACCAAGCGGGTATACAGTCAGCTGTATCGAAGCGACCCTGTTAGATACAGGCGTCATGCTACCATGTACTGCGAGTGTAAATAAATATTCTATTACCTTTACTCGACCCGAGTCGTACCCAACAACAACAGGAGTTAGCGGAGGATCTCTGAAAAATTTTAGTGATACCACTATTTATGTTAAAGATAAAAATGAAAGCCAAGCAAGTATACATTTGTGGTCTACCGGACAAATAGAAGTCGAATAATATGAATAAAAACAAGAAACAACAAAATATATTTGCACGGAACACATACTCTAAAGGATTTACCATTCTTGAAACTATTATAGCTGTGCTCATTTTAGGTATTTCTATTTCAGCAATTGTCGTTGTCGCTGGAGGTGGTGCACAAAAGGCAATTCAGAGCAAAAACCGTTTGATTGCAGCATATTTAGCGCAAGAAGGAATAGAACTTGTCCGAAATGTTCGAGATACCACCTTTTTAGTATTCGAAGATGAACTTGGTATAGAAACACGATGGAATTCGTTTAAAGTAAGCATGGCGTCTTGTCTCGAAAGTGGGTGTGCTGTTGCTTTTGACAAAGACGGAGATTTACCTGTGGTTATATCGCTCGACGGAGGATTGTTTTTATTATTTGACAAGACAACAGGTATATATAGTTATGAGTCTGGAGAAAAAACAATCTTCAAACGACATGTGTTTATGACAGAAATCAATCCCGGAACTATTGAAGTAAACGTGCGAGTTGACTACAAGGAGGGTACAGAAAACAGAACATACCTCACCAAAGAACAACTGTATAATTGGTTTTAAATAAGAACAATACACACACCAATCACTATGAAAGAAACAAATAATAACCGCACTAAAAAAACGAAAAAATCTACACAACATGGTTTTGTAGCTATTTTTGCAATGTTGATAGCAACTATTGCGTTGATAATGGTTATCAGTATCACTCGTACTGCGTACAAAGAAACCATATTGTCCGGCTCTGTTAGAGAGAGTGAGCGTGCCTTTTATGCTGCAGATACCGGATCGGAATGTGGTTTGTATCTCGATCGTATCGTTGGAAATGTTTTCATACCAAGTGGTGTGACAAATCCAAAATGTGGAGATGAAGTAATGAGTATCACCGTAGGAGGAGCGCCTGATACCTATGCTTTCAGTATACCTATAGATGATTTGTCTTGTACTAAAGTTGATGTAAATAAAAAATTGATTATTGATGGCATTTCACATACCCAAGTAATCGCTCGAGGATACAACGTGTCGTGCGGTGCGTTGACCACGCTCGGTACGCGTCGTGTTGTAGAAAGAAAATTGGAGGTAAAGTATACAAACTAAACTAACTAATAGTGTGTATACATACATATGAGCTATACACAAACAGATATTTGAAATACTGTGTTATTTTTTGTATGCAATGAACGAGAAAGATTGAACAATATTTGGTATACTGTGCATATCTATGAACGAACGTGACGCACTACAAAGAACAAAAAAACTGCGAAAGGAAATACAATCACTTCGCTATCGGTATCATGTTGACAATGACCCGTTAGTTACCGATGAGGTGTATGATTCTTTGACCAAAGAATTGAGACAATTGGAAAACACATATCCAGCTAGTCGGGTGGCCAATGATCCTCTTTCCCGAGTAGCTGGAGCACCACTAGACGCATTTAAAAAAGCAGAACATCGCGTTCGCATGCTCTCATTGCAAGACGTTTTTTCAATAGAAGAGTTTGTATCATGGCAAACACGAATACAAAAATTATTACCACATGAAACTATACACTATTTTGCAGAAATAAAATTTGATGGTCTGGCTGTCTCTCTAACATACAAAGATGGTGTACTAGTCCGTGCTGCAACACGAGGAGATGGCTATATCGGAGAAGACATAACAGAAAATGCTCGAATGATATCTGACATCCCTCTTTCCTTTTCGCCACCCTTTCCTAGTCAGATAGAAGTGCGCGGAGAGATATTGATGTCGAAAAAAACATGGAAAGAACTTAATGCAAAAAATATAAAAGAAAATAAACCTGTCTTTGCAAACACACGTAACGCAGCAGCGGGAAGTATACGCCAACTCGATCCACAGTTGACAAAAGAGCGTAGTTTGAATTTTTATGCGTACGATATAGCATCTCTATCTGCTGATTTTGCACAGCGTATTAACTACCACAGTGACGAACACCGACTGCTTGTATCACTGGGATTTCCTGTCAGCACGTATGAAGAGAAATGCGAATCGTTACACCAGATAGAGCAATTTATAGAAAAAATACACACGATACGAGATACGTATCCTTATGGAACAGACGGTGTAGTGATTTCTGTAAATGACTTAGAGTTTCAAAAAAAGCTTGGTGTAGTAGGAAAAGCACCTCGGTATATGGTAGCTTTTAAATATCCAGCAGAAAAAGCCACCACTATCGTCCGTGAGATTAGTTTTCAAGTCGGTCGAACAGGTGTCCTGACCCCTCTTGCTCATTTTGACAGCACGCTTGTGCATGGTTCTGTAGTGTCAAAAGCAACACTACACAATATAAACCAAATCGATCGGCTTGGTATACGGGTCGGCGATACTATTGTAATACAAAAAGCAGGAGATGTGATACCTGAAGTAGTAGAAGTGCTTCACAATCTCAGAACAGGTAAAGAAAAGAAATTTTCTATACCTACTCACTGCCCAGAATGTAACTCGCCAGTTCAGCAAAAAAATACAAACACTAAAGAATCTTCAGTAGCGCTGTATTGTACAAACATTCGTTGTCCAGCTCGTGATATCAGACGGATGATACATTTTGTCAACGCACTGGAGATATATACTGTAGGCCCAAAAATATTGGAACGTTTGAAAGATGAAGGACTCATCACAGATGTTGCGGATCTGTTTGCTCTCACGGAAGGGGATTTGGCAGGACTAGAACGTTTTGGTGAAAAAAGTGCACGCAATATAATTCAAAATATAAATGATAAAAAAAATCCATCACTTGCTCGTTTTATTATGTCACTGGGAATTACTCATATTGGAGAAGAAACAGCACGTGATATAGCTAATCATTTTAGAACATTTGAAAACTTTCTCAAAAGTACGTATGAAGATTTTACTACTATAGAAAACATAGGACCAGCTGTCAGCGCTAGTATTGTTGCTTTTTTGAAGGACAAACATGAACAGCACATTGTGCAAAAGTTATTAAAAAATAATGTTATTCCAAAAAAAGAAATAACTAAAAAACAAGGAGCACTCGATGGTAAAATATTTGTACTGACAGGAGCACTGCCCACATTGTCTCGTGATGAAGTAAAGAAAATGATACACGACTCGGGAGGGAAGGTAGCAAGTGTTGTTTCTAAACAAACGTCATATGTCGTGATGGGAGAAAACGCTGGAAGTAAAAAGAAACAGGCTGAAGTACTAGGTATACCGTTTCTGAACGAGGAGTCTTTTATGAATATGTTAAAAAAATAGTAACTCGTTTCTTGTCGTATTTTTTGCTATACTGAGAATATGAATCAAGAAGACGTTCAAAAACTTGCTCATATGGCAAGAATAGATATAACAAAAGAGGAAGGAGATACTCTCGTATCAAGTTTAAAAAGTATTTTATCCTATGTCGATCAGATACGGGCATTACCTACTGATACAGTACCCACGGATATGCCACTGTTTTACAATATTGTACGAGAAGATGATGCGCCAGCAAAAGCAACACATAGCCATGAAATGTTGTTGGACAATATGCCAGAGAGACAAGACTCTTATCTACAAGTAAGAAAGATTTTATAATATATGTCATTAGCATCCCTTTCAATTACCGAAGCTCATACAAAGCTTGTAGCACGAGAAATATCTGTGCACGATCTCGTTAGTGCTTGTTTACAAGAAATAGAAACTCACAATCCAGATGTGCATGCATATTTGGAAATCTACCCTGATGTAGTAGAACAGACAGAAAGAGCACAAAAAATGTATGATGACGGCACAGCAACTATGCTTACAGGAATACCTGTTGCGTTGAAAGACAATATGCTTCGGAAAGGATTTATTGCTAGTGCGTCTTCAAAAATATTGGAAAATTATCGTGCTAGTTATAGTGCAACTGTGGTACAAAAACTTTCCGAACAAGGAGTTGTATTTTTAGGACGAACAAATATGGATGAGTTTGCTATGGGTTCTTCTACGGAAAACTCTGCATATGGTATGACTAAAAATCCACTTGACACGAGTCGAGTTCCTGGAGGATCATCAGGAGGTTCTGCAGCATCGGTCGCAATGAATGGCGCATTGTGTGCTCTCGGTAGTGATACCGGAGGATCTATTCGCCAACCAGCAGCCTTTTGTGGACTCGTAGGACTCAAACCCACCTATGGCGCTGTATCTCGTTATGGATTGATGGCTATGTCATCCTCGCTTGATGAGATAGGTCCTCTCACAAAAACGGTCACTGATTCAGAGATACTATTTGATGCAATAAAAGGGGTGGATCCTATGGATGCAACAACAACTCCAACTGAGATGCGTGAACAAAAAAAGAGTTCTCATAAAAAAATAGGAGTTCCGTGGTCTTGGGTACAGAACGAAGGAGTGTCTCCTCAGATACTAGAAAATTTTAATGCAACACTAGAGCACCTAAAAAAAGAAGGGTATGAGATTGTCGATATTGATTTGCCGTACTCCAAACATTCGCTATCTGTGTATTATATTATTCAACCCGCAGAAGTATCGAGCAATCTTGCTCGGTTTGACGGTATTCGTTATGGTGTTCGACAGACTGGAGAGAACCTTATGGATGTATATATGAAATCGAGAGGGAAAGGTTTGGGGCATGAGGTCAGACGACGTGTGTTGCTAGGAACATATATACTTTCTCATGGACACAAGGATGCATATTATAATAAAGCGATTGCTGTTGCTACACTGATACGAAAAGAATGTGAAAGTGTTTTTTCTATTGTCGACGCGATAGCTACACCTACGTCACCCTTTCTCGCATTCGAGGTAGGTGAGCGAAGTGATAACCCTATGGCAATGTATATGTCTGATCTTTTTACTGTACCAGCAAATATTGCAGGACTACCGTCCCTTGCTGTACCTTCGGGAACGGCAGGAGAAAAGCTTAGACACTCAATCCAATTTACAGGGCCACGATATAGTGAAAAACAACTTTTCACATTAGGAAAAATAATTACGGAAGAATAGTTTTCAACTATGGAAGATGCTAGCATAAACAATATAATCGGAAATCAGCCTATATTCAATCCCACGTTTTTGAATATTGAATATTTTTTTGATAAGGTTTTTCATCTGGGTTCAGGATTTCATTCCTTTTGGGATAAAAATGAAACACTAATAAAGGTTATTGCTTTTGGTTTGTCTGTATGTCTTCTTGCAATTATTATATATTCAATATACGGTATAGTGAGAATATGGAAACACGAAGAAGAGGAACTCGAACATGAAGCACATGCACATGCACATGGAGCTTTTGTACAGAGTCCGTACGGAGATGATAGTACTCACGGTGGAATGCATGTAGATATGACACCTGCAGGTCGTGAATGGGATCGGGTTATAGACTTGGCTTCTTCTGATAACGAGAACGATTGGAGACAAGGAATACTCGAGGCAGACATAGTACTCGATAAATTACTTGACCACATTGGTTATACAGGAAAAGAAGTAGGAGAGAAACTTCGAAGTGCACAGATCGGAGACTTTGTAACTTTGAATGCTGCATGGGAAGCACACAAAATACGCAACCGTGTTGCACATGACGGACTCGCTTTCACTCTATCTCGACGAGAAGCTATTCGTGTTCTTGGTCTCTACGAAAAAGTCTTTCGGGAGTTTGGATTTATATAAAAGTATTTCGAACTTTTTCCTTGTTGCGGGTGACGGAATCGAACCGTCTTCTCAAGGTTATGAGCCTTGCGAGACACCATTTCTCTAACCCGCGATATGTGTGTGACCACTACAATCTAAGAACCTGTCTATTCAAGGTTATGAGCGCTGTAGTCTTTTAGTCAAACACCATAACTCTAGTCCGGTATAATACACCAAGCCTTAACAAAAATCTCTAGTAAAACCCTATTTTAAAAGATATGATTCCTATAGTCAATGTAGTAAGTACGGCAATGTATCGCGATGTATTGCTACAGTGAAAACCATAACATATTTATATCCTTTAGACAAATAGGAGGCACCGTGAACCACTAAACGTGTACATTATTTGTCTTTATCTTTTGCAACTATACTGCTGATAAAATTATTTAGTTCTGGAAATAAACCAGTAGCATAGAGTATACCTGAAATAAAACTGAGTAAAAGTGCAAAGACAATAGTTGCCCCCACTGCTCCGCTGAGCCCTCTGACTATACCTAACCAGATTGCTTTTTTTGTAGAATTTGCAACACGTATAGTTTCTTCGAGATGTTCCAAAGAATTCTTTAATTCAGCAATATCCGTCTCTGTGTTTTTACTGTCAGAATCTAAATTGTTATCTATTTTTTCCATATGTGAAGTATAGCAAGTTCAAAAATAAAATACACTAAAAAAAATTCTTTGTTTTATTATACAGACAGTAATCGCATTTCTGCGCAGTGAAAGGGACTTGAACCCTCGACCTCCCGCGTGACAGGCGGGCGCTCTAACCAGCTGAGCTACCACTGCAAACTTTTTTAAAACACAACAATCAGTTGCAGTTTTTAAATACACTTCATGTTTTCTTGCTTCTGGTAAAGTAGAAAACAATCAGTATAGACAATCTTCGGATCAACAAAATTTGTGATACTTTTTGTTTGACCCGACTATGCTCACTGAAACGTCTCGCAAAATTGTTGGTACATCCCTTATAGAATCTCCCTTTTTACCTTGTAAGACGTAGACAGTATACATAAACACCTAAACCTCGTCTGAACGACTAAAGTATTTAGCCGGACAGGTACCACTGCATACTTCTGTACACCGAACGACTTCGATTCTAGCAAGAAAAACTAAATAATCAAAGCCTTGTGTCGGCGACAGGGATTGAACCTGTGACCTGAGGCTTATGAGTCCTCCGCTCTACCAACTGAGCTACGCCGACAATCTGATATAAAATACCATTTTTTCGAGATATTTTCAAGGCGTGTTACACTATGCCCATGAATACAGAGAAAAAGATTGAATTTGTTTCATTTGATTTTGATGGCACTATAGTAGAAGAGAATTCATGGACACTTTTCAATACGGCTTGTGGCGTCACTCCACAAGAGGACAAGCAGTATTATGACGCATATCATGATGGCAAGATAACATACGATCAATGGATAGAAGCGATTGTTCTGATATGGAAACAAAGGATTGCTATCACACCCGAACTTGGTGCAAAACTTGGCTTACAGTTTACTCTTCGCGCAGGCGTGCTCGAGACAATTGCATGGTTGAAAGAACATGCATACAAAGTAGTTATTGTGACTGGTGGGGTGGATATTGTTATACGCCCTTTTTTAGAATCGCATGGTATTATAGATATGATTTTTACTACAGAGTGTGTATTTGAAAAGGGAGTATTCAAAGAGTTGATACATCATTCGAAAAACGAAAACGTGCAGGATGCGAGCATGTTCAAACTTGATGTGTTTAGATCATTTCTTCGTATGGAACACATAGACCCTTCTGTGTGTATGCATGTCGGAGATGGATCAAACGATATAGGTATATTTGATATAGTAGCTAAGCC
>JAGOPB010000026.1 GCA_017992255.1 Minisyncoccota bacterium
CCCAATATTTTTGAATAATTTGTTTTCCTTGTGTTAGTTCTTCCATAGTATTCACGTATTGAATTCCAATGTTTGGCCAAATATTGTGCAGTATCGCAAAAGAACCATTTATTTTTTGAGGAAACAATACCCAGTTTTTATTAATTTCTTTTTCAGGAGAAATATATTGAGGAAAAGACCACTGCCAGTTTCTAGCTAGAAAGTCTTTTTTTGATAGAGTTGTATATGCTATGCGAATAGAATCCCATCCGTAAAATGAATTGAACGTCACATATACAGTACCGTCTATTTCCACCATACGAGGATCTTCACACCCTCCCCAACTTCCTCCAGATGGGTATAATACTCGTGAATATATCCTCTCTTTATCTACTCCATCTCGTGGTATATCGAGAGAGAAAACAGGTGTTGGTTCTTTGTAGGCTACAGATATACCGTCAGATGTAGATGCGTAGGATAATCGAGAAACTCCATCAGAAGCAATTGATCGGTAGATAAGATGAATAGTTTCACCGTCTGTCCACGCTGTAGGGTTCAGGGTTCCGCAAGATTCCATATGGTGTATTGAAAGTGGTGAAATAAGTGGGTTGTATGGTGAGCGACTTACAATCTTATGATACGGATTTATACGATATACTGTACGAGGTATTTGAAAAGTAAAACTAAACAACCGAAAGTCCGATTGATTAAAAAGGTAAATATGGATATCTACTCCATCACGCAGAAAAGCAAAAGGAACGACTGTGTGATTTTGTATAAAAGTATCAATCAGAACAACATCGTTATACAGTGCGTTTACCGACTGAGGATCATCAAGTAAAAACATTGTTCCTGTAATATATAACTGTGTACCTTTTTTTTCACGCGATGACATATCGGTAAAAACAAACACTCCTTCTTCTGTTGGTAGAGCTCCCAACACTACGCCAGAGTGAGGGTATTTTTTGGGAAGTATGTGACTGGTAAATTTTTTCCAATCAGATGTCCTTGAAAGAAATAGTTCTTTCTCTCTACAGGTATAGTACACATATTCATTTCTGTTTCGATATCCGATTGGTGAGGCAACGGTATACAGCTCATCTTGTATTTGACGAATATAAACAAAAACAGGAACTTTCTCAACTTTTAAATAAAAAAGGAATGTACGAAACTCTTTACCCTCTTCAGTGGTGATCAGGTATGCTTCATTTTCATTCGAAATAGTATGACCTAGTGATTCAATCGCAATGATTTTCTTTTTACGGAATATTCGTTTAGGAGCTTTTGTAAAAAAAACAAGTTCATGCGACAGTGGCTGTTGATGATGTTTTTCTACAGCTTTTCTGTATACACGCCCAGATCGTTTTTTAAAATAAAAAAAAGTAGTTTCGTGTTCTCTCACTACCCCTATTGGTTTATCAAAATAGTGAACATAGGATTGAAATAGATGGCGTACTTTCATAGATATATAGTAACATATTTAAAATATATATCACGTACCTACGATGAGTATGTTATTTCAATAATTCTTGTATTATTTTTTTAGTATCTTCTAATCCTGCTACCAGAGCAGTATCATAACCATGTGCGTGTGGTGCATAGTCATTTCCACCAGGAAACACAGCATCACCAACATAGAGTACTTCAGATTTTTGTATACTGAGAATATCAACAAGTCTATCCAAAACATACGCCTTATCAACCCCAACAGGAACCACATCGATGGTTGAAGTACCGCCGATAAGTATATTTACCGACATATCTTTTACCATACGAAGCATGATTTCACGAATCGCTGTGCGTTTTTTTGTATCTATATCCCAAGATTTTTTTACTTCATACGGCGCGTCCTGTCCGAAAAAAGAAAAAGACAACTGACTACCTCTATCCTCTACGACATCACCATACACAGCACGAGGCATTTCAATGTGCGTGTCTTTTACTGCTTTGGTATAAGCGTGGATAATTTTTTCTTTCACTGATGGATCAAAATCATGACTATACAACAAAAGTGGCGTTTCTTTCACTTGATACAAACAAGCACCAGAAGTAGGAGCAATATACAGATGTCCACTTTTTCGTGCCTCCAAAGATATGTACGACAAGATCTGTGTTTCGAACTGCTCGTATCTACCACCAGAGACTATGCAAACATAGTACTGTTCCACAAGACGACTTATCAATTCGTTCATATTTTTTTCTATAGCAGATTTACTACGAGTTATAGTTCCATCCATATCGAAAGCAATTAATTTTTTTTTCATATATTCTTTTTATTGTAACACTGTGTTTGTAATAATGGTATACTATATAAATGCCTGGACGTATTGTTACTTTTGAAGAATTTGATTCATTTCGTCATTCTCTTGGAAAGATAGTTTGCACATCGGGAGGATTTGACCCTATTCATCCTGGACACCTCTCATGTATCACGGAATCAAAACAATTCGGAGATACACTTGTTATTATAGTCAATGGCGATGATTTTCTTACACAAAAAAAAGGAAAACCTTTCATGGATCTCGAAACAAGAGCACGTATTGTTTCGTACGTGGAAGGAGTGGATTATGTAATCCCTTTTGAAATAAAAAACGATCACAGTGTCAACAGTGCTCTCGAGCGCATACGACCACATGTTTTTACAAAAGGTGGCGACCGTCATAGTGGAAATATTCCTGAATCTGCAGTTATTGGTAAATATCATATAGAAATTATAAGTAACGTGGGCTCTCCAAAAGACTGGTCAAGTACAAACTTCTTGAAACAATGGGGCGAGTTTTGGAAAAAAAACAATCCGTAATACTCTATACAAAAAAAACACTATCTATAGTGTTTTTTTTGTATAGAGAGACGAAATAGAATAAAATATTATATTTCTTTATTTTTTATCTTATTTTTTATCTTGCATTTGTTGCCATACAACGAGAAGTGGTGACGCTAAAAAAATAGAAGAAAATGTCCCTATAAGCATTCCTACGGTCATGGTAAGAGAAAAAATCTTTGTTGTTGTTGGTCCAAAGAAATAAAGTGCGAGAAGCACTAAAACAACAGTGAGAGAGGTATTTACTGAGCGTGCCATCGTTTGTGAGATACTCTCACCTACAACCGTTTCAAACGTTTTGTTTAATTTTTCTTTTACATTGTGCTCTATGTTTTCGCGAACCCTATCAAATACTACAATAGTATCGTTGACGGAAACCCCCAACACAGTCAAAAGCGCAACAACAAACAAAACATCCATTTCAGCTCCAAAAACTATTGCAAATACAGCAAATGCTCCTGTTGTAATAATAACATCGTGAACGAGTGACAAGACCGCAGCAACACCAAATTTCCATGAAGACACCGGCTGTGATACTTTACGAAAAGCATATGCAACGAACAATATAATACTAAGGACCACTAGAATAATAGAAATAATTGCTTTATTTTTTAACTCTTTTCCCACAGATGGACCTATTGAAGTAAATGTTTTTGTTTCTACTGGATGAGTATTTTCGAGAGACAGTGCTTGCAACAAAGTTTCTCGTTGCAACTCAGTGAGATCACGAGATTTTATTATATACCCAGTATCGCCTGTTGGTTGAATAATAGTATAACCCAGCTCAAGCTGTTCCACAGCCAACCGCACCTCATCGAGAGTTGGAACACTGTCTGTATACAGCACTTCCAGCAACGCACCTCCTTTGAATTCTATACTTTGGGGTATACCCTTTACTGCAACCAAAACAATAGACGCTACAACGAGTAAAGATGATATGATAAAAAATATTTTTTTGTGTCGTATGATGTTCATGATAGTTAAAAATTATTTCATAGTAGCAGAAGACGATCCACTATATCCGCCAGAACCGTAGAATATGCGAGAAAATTTTCCATTACTTCCAGAAACACTGTAGAGAAATCGTCTCGACAAAGTAACCGCAGAGAGCATGGATACCAAGACTCCAAGACCGAAAGTAAGCGCAAATCCTTTTATCAGAGAACTTCCAAACATAAACAAAATAGCCATGGAAATAATAGTCGATATGTTTGAATCTCGAATAGAAGGCCATGCGCGTTCGAAACCTTCACGCATAGCGTCCGCTATCGTATGCCCTTTTTTCATCTCCTCTTTCATTCTTTCAAAAATAAGAATGTTTGCATCTACAGCAAGTCCTAATGAGATGATGAAGCCAGCTATAGCTGCTGCAGAAAGTGTGACAGGTATCAACTTAAATAATGCCAACATCATTGCAACATATATACTCAAAGCTATCACAGAAATAAAACCAGGAAAACGATAATACAAAATCAAAAACAAAGCAATTATAGCAAATCCTATCATGCCTGCTTTTACACCTGCATCGACAGCATCTGCTCCAAGCGACGCACCAATAGTTTGTGTTGAAATAAGTTCTATAGGTACTGGTAATGCACCAGAGTTTAGTCTTCCTACAAGTATTTTTGCTTCATCCGGAGCAAAACTTCCGTTAATCACCGCTTGACCTCCAGTTATTTTTTCATTAACAACGGGCATAGAAATTGGAGATCCATCTAAAAATATAGCGACTGATTTTCCTACATTTGCGCCCGTAATATCTTCAAACAATTTTGATCCAGTTTCGTCAAACTGAAGTCCAATTATTGGTTCATTGGTTGTCTGGTTAAATTCAAGTGTTGCTCGTTTAAGATATCGTCCAGTTAGTTCGGTTGGCATATATTGCGCTGCCAAAGCGTCACCTGCATTGAGTGTGATATTACCGTCAGCGTCTAATTCTGTTGGGTCGATCTCCAATTCTGGAATATAACTACCGTCATTTTCTACTCTAAATTCGAGTAAAGGAGTCTGTCCTATCATTTTTGTAGCTTCTGCAATATCAGTCACACCCGGCAGGTCCACAACGAGACGTTCTTCATCAGTAAGACCAGAATGTTCTGTTTGTATAACTGGCTCTGATACACCAAAAATATTGATGCGTCTTTCTATGACATCACGGAGTGCTGTCATTCGGTCGTTTACTTCTCCTTTAGGAACTGCACTTATATCTGCTCTATAAATGAGGTGAGTTCCTCCAGAGAGATCAAGTCCTAACACAAAAGGTTTTGAACCAGATATTTGAGTTTTATAAACAAAAAATCCTATCAATACACCCACGGCAAGAAGTACTATAGCTAAAATTCTTTTTTTCCACATCTGTATATACAATCACTAACTAATAAATACGTACGTTCCTCTCTACAAAATACGACTTTATGGGAATAGGTACTGGCATGCAGTTTACTCTTTTTGAGCTTATTTTGCAAACGCATACCTTTTCTATACGAAGAAAAAAAGTATAATACTTCCCAGTGCTATGCGATACCAAAAGAATACAGAAAATGAGCGTTTCTCGATAAATCGAAGAAACCACTGCATGACGGCGTATGCCACCACAAATGAGGTAAGGAATCCTACAATCAATGGCAACATGTTGGGACCAATAGGTTCTGTAATTGAAACAAGATCATAGAGACCTGCAGCACCTATGGTCGGTACAGCGAGAAGAAAGGAAAAAAGCACCGCATCTTTTTTTGACAATCCCAACTGTACTCCTCCAAAAATTGTGGCAAGTGATCGTGATACTCCTGGAATAATTGCGATAGACTGCGCAACGCCTATAAGAAAAAATTTCCACAGTGGTGCTTGCTCCCACACTAACGCTCTTTCTTTAATGGTGGAGGGTTGTTCTTTTTTTTTATCAATTACAGGTATGAGAAACGCTCCAAGTATCAAAGCGAGACCAATGATAGAGATCGAACCAAAAAAAATCTTATGCATCATATCATGCAACAATAGTCCAACAATAACCGTAGGTACAAAAGCAGTGACAATACGAACAAATACTTTTTGTTTAAAAAATTGTTGAAACGAGGTAAGGAACACTGCACCAATAGCTCCTATCTGAATAAAAATCGAAAATGTTTGAAAAAAAACAGAATTGGTACTATGTAGTAAACGTCCCGCTATAACAAGATGGGCAGTTGAAGAAATAGGAAGAAACTCAGTCAGTCCTTCTACTATACCAAGAATGAACGCCTGTAAAAGATGCATGTCAAGGAAGAATAGTTATTTCTTTTAAAAAAATAGTTGGAATTTTTTTGTGATTGATACGCATAACTACATACGTGACAAAAACACCAACGATATATCCAGCAAAAATATCAAAAGGATAATGAACACCGGAGGCCATTCTGGCAAATCCAATCATAAGTGCAAAAACGGTATAGATGGCCCCTAGTCTTGGATAATGTACTAAAAAAACAACCGCAATACTTGCAAAAAAAGCGGCATGTCCTGATGGAAACGAATGACCTCCACCTATTTCAAAAAGCGGGACGATACGAGGTAAAACTTCAAAAGGACGAAGCTCACCTGTAGCGACTTTAATAATGTAGGCTACCATCAACGTCGCTGTCGGTGCTATACTTATATCCGTTAAAAATCTGACATAAGGGCGAAAATGAGTGATATTGCTTGTGGTCCATATATAAGAATACCTGATCATACGACCTGCCCATCCATTACTTTCTTCTCGAGGTACACTCGTAATACCAAATACGTATCGTCTAAAAAAAAGTACACTACTGGCGAGAATCGCTGAAAAAGAAATAAGCAGGATATGTGTTATTTTTCTTTTCTGTATATCTTCAAGAATATTTTTTGGTATTATTTTTACCAGTATTACACAGCATGAAACAAGTATGAGTATAGTGGGTAAATGTCGAGCAATGAAAACTATCAACCCATCGAGTAATGGCTTTTCTCGTACATATTCATTGATGCTATAAAAAATTTCCCAGTATAGATTCATATTTTTTTCGCTGTTGCTACAACATTTGCAAACAAACAAGCAACCGTCACAGGCCCCACACCACCAGGAGTCGGTGTGTAGAATCGTGCTTTCGGTGCCACTGATTCCACATCTACATCTCCCACGATTGAACCTTCTACCTCTAAAGTACCAGCATCGATAACCACTACATTTTCTTTTACCATCTCTCCTGTTATAAGACCGGCTATACCCACAGCACTCACGACGACATCTGCCTGCAAAAGTAATTCTCTTTTCTTTGTTTCGGAAGTTGTGTCAGTAATTGTTTCAACACAAGCTCCTCGTTTTCTCAAGAGGTGTGTAACAGGTTTTCCCACCAATAACCCTTGTCCGACGACAACAAATTTATCCGATAAAAAATCAACTGCTGCTTCTTCTAGCAATACCATCACAGCTTGTGCGGCCGGCAAAATAAGTTGATTTGTATCTTTGTAAAATGATTCTTGTGCTGAACGGCTCAATACATCTACATCCAAAGACATCGGTATCGTATCGAGAAGAGTTTGTTGTGGTAAATGAGAAGGCACAGGAACTTGGATAATAATACCAGACATGTGAGGTAAAGAAACGAGTCGTTGTATTTCTTTCACCAAAACTTCCTCATTTATCGTAGCGGAAAAAAACGCATCAGTGTATTGAAAACCAAGCGTGTGGGCAGTCTTTTTTTTCATCATAGCGTATTGCAACGATGCGGGATCATTTCCAATAACAATGTCTGTAAAAAGCGGAACGAAAGACAATTGCGCTACGTCCTTTTTTACCGTAGTGAGTATAGATTCTTTTATTTTTATTCCATCTAATAACATTGTTTTGTATTTTATATTGTTCCTATTCCCACAAATTCTTTTTGTATATCATCACGGTGTATGACACGAGTATAGTGTTTCATACCCATAAGTATTCCAATTCCAACCATCTCAACTACTATATGACTACCTCCATAACTCATAAAAGGGAGTGGAATTCCAGTCACTGGCATAAGCCCTATATTCATTCCCATATTTACCACAATATGACTCATTAAAAAAATAGACAGTCCAACACCATACAACATCTCAAAATTCGAAGCACCTTTCATCGAAATCGATAATATGCGTCCTATTACTATAGCATAGCAAATCAGTATGAGAATGGCTCCTATAAAACCCCACTCTTCTGCGAATGCTGCAAATATAAAATCTGTCTCATACTCTGGTAAAAATTCCAACCGTGATTGTGTTCCAAAACCAATACCTTTTCCAAAGAGTTGCCCCGATCCAACTGCAATGGTTGACTGGAACGCATTGTATCCGCTTCCTTCCACATCCGCGAGTGGATGTATGAAGTTCATAATTCTATTTTTTTGATAGTCTTGAAATACAAACAGCCACAACATTGCAACTGCAGTAAAACCGAGTATTCCCACCGATAGTAGTTGTCGTTTGGAAAGTCCAGAAACCATTACCATACCAAACCATATAAGCAAAATCACTATGGCTGACCCAAAGTCTGGTTGTAAAAAAATAAGGATAAATGGAATAAAAGCATACGTGGCTGAAATAAAAATATGTTTTATATTTCCTATTTCTACATGACGTCGAGAAAAATATTTTGCTAAAATAAGCACCAAGACGAGTTTCATAAAATCAGACGGTTGAAGTGAAAATCCTCCAACCGAAAACCAACTTTTTGCTCCGTTTGCTGTATGACCAAATACAAACAAAAGCAACAATAGTGTAGTAAAAAATAAAAATAATCCAACTAAAAAATTGGTTCGTTTAAAATAACGTATATCCAATTTAGAGCATACAACACAAGCAAAAAAAGAGATGACAATCCAGATCAATTGTCGTTCAAAAAAAGTTGATGTTCCTGTAAACGTAGACATAGTAAACAATCCTCCGGCAAATATAGGAAGTATCGGCAATACTAACCACCAGTCAATATTTGAAAAAATTGTTTCTCGTCTGAACATAGGATTTTATTTTGGCAGATTAAATGCGTTCGGTAGTGTTATTACCGATGATGTCGTCGGTTGCTCAGGTAAAGCCTGTGGCCAACTCATAAATACTTTCTGATTTTGTAAAGGTTCTAGATTTTCTACAAAAGTTTTAGACACAGCTATTGCATTACCTGATGCGTCGTAGAGGAGTCCTACGACGTCAAAAGCTCCAGTATTAAAGTTGGTATTATTTACCACTACAGTCTCAAGTTTTGGATTGCTCAAAGCATCGAGCACTCGCGTACTCGTCGTGGTCACGTCTAGTCGAGACATGACAGCAGGTGAAAGTTTTACCCACACCGGTGTACCTAAAAAAGAAAAACTTGCTCTTTTGGGAATACGATTACCCACATCGATGGTTCCTGCAAAAATAGCAGATGGTCCATTGGGCATGATAGTCGCCTTTCCTTCAATGCGTGTAATGAGAATATTGTCTACATCGTAGAGACGAAACTCATACGACATGTCGCGTAGCGCTGCATCGATGGCTTGGTTTTTTACATAGGCAACAATATTGTATATAGAATCAGTTGTAGGAAAGGCACGAACCCACACCGTGTTAGGCAACGGTATTTGCGTTGGACAATACAGAGCACACGCGCCCCCACAGTCTATACCGAGTTCGTCTTGGTTTTGTTTACCGTCAACACACGACGGTGCCTTCAAAACAGAAGGTAAAAACAAAACAGCAAGTACTCCGATTGCCACCACAGCAAGTAATACTAGTATAAAAAGTTGTCGTTGAGCTCTCCAAGTCATCTGTCTATAATACCAGAAAACTAGGTTTTTTCCATACAAAAATTGAGCTCAAACTCTGGTCTATCGATATACGGATTTGAAATCTAACATGCAGTTTATACAAAACAAAAAACACCTTGCGGTGTTTTTTTTGTTCTCTACTGTGTCCTGGCGACTACCTACTTTCCCATTAAAAAATAGTATCATCGGCACTACAGCGTTTCACTTCTCTGTTCGGAATGGGAAGAGGTGGTGCCACTGCGTCAAATCACCAAGACACAAAAGAGAACTCTTGTGCTTCGTATCGAAACAATAGTGTG